>NZ_JAKKRS010000011.1:0-172934 GCF_025654025.1 Shewanella sp. SM55
CAAGCGGCCGTTGCTTGTGGAATTACAAGCAAAGGGCCGTGGCGAAGCTCGAAAACACCAGGGATACAGCAAGCGCTGAGTAATGAGTATCTCAAGAAAGCAGGTTTATGTTCACTGAGAGATGGATGGATTGCAGTTCATTATCCTAACCAGAAAGTGAGTTAGGCGTTCTAAATGAACCGCCCTGTGCGGAGCCGCATGCAGGGTGGTGTGGGGGCTGGAGGCTAGATACCTCCGGCTACCCGATTGGGCTAGGCCTTGTTCGATAATGGCAAACGCCCAAGGAGCCTCGGTTTTGAGTTTGAGGAAATAAGGCGTTTCGACAAATTGTGCGAGTGAGTAAGCGGAGCCTCCTAAACCATGCCCCCAACCTTCGCTGACCTGAAAGGGTCTATCCAGATGTGCCATATCAAATTCAATGAGATGGGGGTATTGGCCGTTATGCCCACCGATCCAGTGACCGATTTCAACCGATAAAATCATAGTTGCCATGTTATATCCTTTGCTAGGGTTGCTTGGCCGCAATGAGTACTCGGCTAAATTCAGCATTAGGCTCGAGGGATGTGATGGCAGCGATATGGTCGAGTCTAAGGGATTGTTTAGTTTGTTGCAGTTGGATGATAAGCCACTCAGTTTTGTCGGCTCTTGTCTGCGTGGTGATGGCTTTACCTTGGCACTGGGTGCCATCAATAAGCTCAATGTTGAGTTGATAACCACGCAGACAGGCGAGTTCGAGATAGTCGTAGTGGGCGCAGGGGATCATTTTATAATCTGACATTGGATCATCTCATTGGGAGTTCGACCCTATTGTGGCAAAAATACTTGCCATTGGCATTAGGTGTGACCCAATGCGGATTGTTTTATCTAGTATCTAAGGCAGTGTAAAAGACTGAGCCAAGCATGTTAGCGAGTTTTTATTTGCTTAGACCTTTAGATATGCGCGCCCCTCTTGACTTTATTCCTGTCGCTCCCTAGTCTGCTTGTTCAGTAATCAAGGTGGTATGCGATGGAAATAACTTACAATTTAAAACCTGCGTCTGAGCGCCGTACTGAGCAATTCAAGCCCGAGGGGAATGTGGGCTTTGGTAGCCTCAGAACCGATCATATGTTTTTGATGGATTATCATGATGGACAATGGTGCGATCCGCGCATCGTTCCTTATGGACCATTTGAAATGGCACCGGGTGCAATGGCGTTGCATTATGGCCAGTCGATCTTCGAAGGCGCGAAAGCCTTTATGCACGAAGATGGCGAGATTTATACTTTCCGCATTAATAAGAATGCCGAGCGGATGAATCGCTCCGCCGATATCGTCTGTATTCCCAATATCGATGAACAAATGCAGATGGATGCGATCAATGCGTTGATCGATGTCGATCGCCTCTGGTTCCCGATGCAAGAAGGCGCGTGTCTGTATATTCGTCCTTTTATTTTTGCGACAGAAGACCGCCTCTCTGTGAGCCCAAGTTCGCGTTATACCTTCTGTGTCGTGTTAAGCCCAAGTGGCGCTTATTACGCGGCTGGCGTGAACAAAGGTATACGCTTACTGATCAGCAAAACTTTCCATCGTGCAGTATCGGGTGGCACTGGCGCCTCAAAAGCCGCGGGTAACTATGCGGCTTCGTTGCGTGCGGGTAAAGCGGCGGCAGCCTTTGGTGCATCGCAAGTGCTATATCTCGATTCAACCAATCAACAGATTGAAGAAGCGGGCGCGATGAACCATTTCCACATTCTGAAAGATGGCACAGTGATTATTCCAACCTTCACAGATACTATTTTGAAGTCGATCACCTCGCAATCCATTATGGAATTGGGTGAGATGCTCGGTTGTGAAGTGCGCCAAGAGACTGTCATGCTTGATAAATTTATCGCTGATATTGAATCTGGTGAAATTATCGAGGCGGGTGGTTTTGGGACGGCGGCCGTGGTTTCTGCTGTGGGCTCCTACATTTTTGAAGATGGCCATGTTGTCACTGTCGGTAATGGTGAAGTGGGTGAGCATGTTCAGCGCATCTATAAACTGTATACCGAAATCCAAAAGGGCCATATTAAAGGTCCTGAAGGCTGGGTTAAGCGTGTTAAACGTTTAGCAAAGTAAGGAATTTGTGGTGATGTTTAAAGGCTCCTAGGAGCCTTTTTTATTGGCTGTTTTTGTCGATAATGCCTTAAATCAAAGTGGCTGTGGCTTAGATTGATTTTTGAGTAAGGTTAAACAATCTTCGGCATTTAAGGGTTTACTGAGTAAGAAACCTTGTACTTGATCGCAACCCTGCATCGCCAAGAAGTTGAGCTGTTCTTGGGTCTCTACGCCTTCGGCGACGACATTCAGTTCTAAGCTGTGAGCGAGGGCAATAATGGCGCTGGTGATGGCGGCATCGTCGGGATCGTTGGTGATGTCTCTGACAAATTCTCGATCGATTTTGAGTGTGTCTATCGGGAAGCGTTTGAGATAGCTTAGGCTCGAATAACCCGTCCCAAAATCATCCACGGCTATGGTCAATCCTAGGGCCTTGAGTTTAGATAGGATGCTGACCGACTCCTGCGGATTGCCCATGATCATTGATTCAGTAAGCTCAAGCTCAAGGGATTGAGCCGGGAGACCTGATACGGCTAAAGCGACTTCGATGGTGGAGATAATGTCCGCCTTCAGTTGGCGAGCCGATAGGTTGACGGCGATAGTGATCCCGTTAAATCCTAGGCTATTCCATTCGGCTAATTGCTGGCAGGCGTGGTTGATCACCCAATGGCCAATTTGAGTGATGATACCCGTTTCTTCCGCCAGTGGAATAAATTCCACAGGTGAAATAGGACCAAGTTCAGTGTGATACCAACGTAAAAGTGCTTCCAGTCCTGTGAGTGAACCATCTCGTAAACAGAATTTAGGTTGATAAACCAAGCTTAGTTCTTTGCGTTGGATAGCTTCCTTTAAACCACTTTCGAGTTGTACATGACGGGTGGCGATTTCATTTAACTTAGAGGTATAAAACTGAAAGTTATTTCGACCTGATGATTTTGCGTGGTACATGGCGGTATCGGCAAATTTAATCAGTGAGTCGGCATTGTCCGCATCGTTAGGGTATAAGCTGATACCAATTGAGGTCGAGATGGTCAGCGTTTTATCGTCCAATAGGAAGGGCGTTTGGAATGCTCTGAGCACTTTTTCTGAGATCAGGGTTGCGGCTTTTGTTTTCGCAACACCTTCTAAAATAATAGTAAATTCATCGCCACCTAAGCGTGCGACAGTATCGCCATCACGCACTGCATTTTGCAGTCGTCTTGCCACGGCTTTCAGTAACAAATCCCCGACATGATGACCCATAGAGTCGTTGATATGTTTAAAGCGGTCGAGGTCTAAGAACAGCAAGGCAACGATATTATTCGCTCTGTGCGCTTGAGTAATCGCGTGGTTGAGCCTGTCTTGAAATAAAGTTCGGTTCGGTAAGCCAGTTAATGTGTCGAAGCTGGCGAGGAAACGCAGATCTTCTTCGGCTTTTTTCCGCTCTGTGATGTCGGTAAATACTGCAACGAAGTGACTGGTTTCGCCTTTGATATCGATCACTTGGTTGATTTCAAGCCAGACTAAAATGGCCTGACGTTGTTTATTGCGGATCCACAGTTCTCCGACCCAATGTTTGTGACGCAGTAGCTGTTGTTCAATCGTATTGAACAACTCCCGCTGTTGGCGACTAAAGGCTAAGTGAATGAAATGCCTGTCGGTTATTTGGCGTTCTGTGTACCCTGTAATGGCACAAAATGCTGGGTTGACCGAACGAATTCGATAATTTAATCCTCCCACTACAACGGCTTCGTTCATACTGTTGAGCACTTGTGATGACAGTACCAACTCGTTTTCAATCAGTTTGCGTGAGGTAATGTTGCGGTTGGTCCCTGTCATGCGGATCGGATTATCTAGGCTATCTTTTTCCACCACTTTACCGCGGTCTAAAATCCATACCCAATTACCGGGGGAGCGTTCGACTCGGTACTCTGCTTCGAAGAAAGGCGAACGACCTTGAAGGTGTTCGTTAAGCTCAAATTTGAATCTTTCCCTATCCTCTGAGTGCATGCTCTCATGGGCTATATTGCTGCTATTCCAATGGGGGACTGAAGAATCCATATTGGTACGATAGACTCGATTTTCTGGTATGTTCCAGTCCCACATGCCATCGCCAGAGGCCCAAAGTGCAAGTTTGAGTCGCTCCTCTGAGGCGCGGATACTGGTTTCAAATTCGCGCTGTTGCTGACGTTTCCTTTTACGCCAGATAATGATCCAAGCCAACAGCCATAGAGAGAGCAAGCTGTAGAGGGCGTAGGCGAACTGAGTTCGATAGAAGGGCGCTTGTACATGAAGATCGACAGAAAGGGCGTAGTCACCTTGAGTGTTGTATTGCAGCCCATGGCGAACATGCAGTTGGTAGTGACCAGGGTTAATATTGGTGAAGGTGATTTCATTACCTGTGGGGAGCTCATGCCACTCGTTATCAAATCCCTCAAGAAAATAGCTGAAGCGGTTTTTACCCGTATAGCTGAAATCCAATGAGGTCACCTCAAAACTGATCAGCTGATCGCTATAGTCCATTACTATGCTAGGTGGATGGCTCAAATCGAGAATAGTGTGCCCTTTACCCGCAATACTATAGCCAGTGAGTGCGACTTTAACATCGGGTCGTTGATCTGGAATTGACTTTGGATTGAAACGATTTATGCCATTAATGCCACCAAACCAGAGATCGCCATCGCTGTCTTCAAGTTTTACGCCACCGTTAAACTCCAGTGCTTGTAGCCCTTCTTGCTCATTAAATATGATGACACGATTGGTTTTAGGATTGAGCTTTCCTATCCCCGCATTACTACTAAACCAAATGTTGTGTTCTTGATCCTCGAGTAAGGCATAGATGGTATCACTTGGTAATCCCTGATTGCGGGTATAGTGGCTAAAACCTGCATCAGTCTCTTGGGACGGTAACTTGCTGATCCCACCATGGGTGGCAAACCATACCTCGCCCGATTTTGTGACTAAAATATCGCGGACACGGTTGTTGATCAGGCTGTTTTTGTCTGAGGATTGATGGAAGTAGGATTTACCTGTGCCTGTTTTCATATCCAGCTTAAGCAGGCCATCGAGTGTACCTATCCATAGCGTATCTTTGTGTGTTCTGAGGATTAAAAACTGATTTTGTGCCGGATAGAAATTATCAATATGTGCCAATGAGATAAAAGTAAATTCATCGGTATCTATCGCCTTACGGTAGAGGGCATTGGTTGTTGCCACCCAGAGGTGACCTTGCTCATCAATATCTAAACTACGGATATAATTGGTTTCTGAGCCTTGATCAGTGCGTTCTGTCACCTTGAGTAACTGGAATTGGCCATCTAGCGCCAGTCGACCTAACCCATAGTTAGTGGCAAACCAAAGCACGCCATTTTTGTCTTGGTCTATATCTCGCAGGATAAGATTCAAGTTGCGTTGATGCATCCCTAAGGCGTTAGCAAAGAGCTCCGTGTAGTGTTCATATTTTCCATTGGCCAACATGCGTTTAAGCCCAGCACCTTCGGTGCCTATCCATAGCGCATTATCTTGGCTGCGGAACAAGGTGCGAATGTTGTTACTTTGTTGCGACAGGTTAGGGGTGGATTCGTAAATATGCTGAAAATACTGACGACGGGTATTAATTTTATCCAGACCAGAATAACTGGCACCTAACCATAAATTGCCAAAGGGATCTTGCAGTAAGCTCAGTATGTTATTTTCACTAATACTGTTGGTACGCTTAGGATCATACCTGTGGTAAGTCGCAGTAAATGCCTTATCGTTTCTCTCGAGTTGAATAAGACCGGCTTCTGGCCCAACAACCCAAAAGTCACCCTGCTCAGTTTGGATAAAATCTTTAATGTAAGGCACATTATCGTCTGTCTGCCAGAGGATTTCGCCCTGTTGTGAGGCCAAGTTGTAATGCCATAATTGCTCTCCCAGAGCTAAAGTGATCGCATTAGCGGAATGTGCCCTAATTTGATGTGCAGTGAGATTCTGCGGGACATTTAAGCGAGTGATAGTATTGGCACTGACAGCAAAGGTGCCGCTATCTTGTGTTCCTGCCAGAAGGTAAGTGTCTTCAACATTGGCTAAGCTGGTGATGTGGGGTTGAACACTATTACCTAAGTTTACTTGGGTAATGCGTTTGGTTTTGGTCGATAGGGAAAATAGTCCTGCTTTAGTACCAATCCAGAGTGTATTGCCTACAACGCTGAGTTTGGTTGTGCGCGGATCGGTAAGCCCTTGTTCTTGGCCAAAGTGTTCAAAGGTCCCTGTGCTCAAATCGAGTCGATTTACCCCTTGGCTGAAAGTCGAAACCCAGATATTACCTTCTGAGTCTTGAATAATGTCAGATACATAGCTCTCAGAAATACTCCTCGGATCATTGGGTGAATGGGGGAAAATATTGAAGCTGTGACCGTTATAAGCATGCAAACCATCTTGAGTGCCAATCCATAACATACCGGCATTGTCCATAAACAGGCTAGTAATCGTATTTTGGGTAAGGCCATCTTCACTGCGAATATGTTCAAATTTGAGCTGTGTGGAAGCCGCGCTCAATGGTTGAGCTAATCCATTGCACGAGATCCCCCACAAACTTAGGATAAAAAGCGTACTTAACATTAGCTTGTGGATTAGTTGACTCAAATTTTCCCCTACCAAAAACGGACCCATCCTGATTAGGTTTCTATTTAGTTTAGTTCTTAGCCTAGACCTTACATGCCATTTTGCTGTAAAAATGCGACTTAAATTGCTGACTTGGTTTAAAAATAACCAAAATCGATGGGCGCGATTCTGTAATAGATCATGCAATATATTAACTGTACCGTTTCACTGCCAATATTCTTTTTATGACGAGTTTGTATTCTGGCGTTTTTGCTAAAGGATCTTAGCATTGTTTCAGGTATGTCAACATATCATGCTAAGACAAATACGGGCGAAGCAGATTAAAATGATGGGCGAGAATAGAAAAAAGACCTTGCCGGAAGGGGGAGAAGCAAGGTCTTTGGTTGAACTGTTTACTTAGATAAAATTACGCAGCGGGCACCCGCACAAAACCTTCCATCAGTACGCGAGCGCTGCGGCTCATAATGGCTTTAACCACTGTCCATTCGCCATTTTCTTGAATGGCCTGCGCACCCACGCGCAGCGTGCCTGAAGGATGCCCAAAGCGTACAGCTTCCTTTTCGCCACCGCCTGCGGCGAGGTTTACTAAAGTGCCGGGAATTGCCGCCGCCGTACCAATCGCAACGGCAGCCGTGCCCATCATAGCGTGGTGCAGTTTGCCCATAGACAAGGCGCGTACCAGCAGGTCAATTTCATCGGCATTGACGGTTTTGCCGCTCGATGACACATAGGCTTTAGGTTTAGCGACAAAGGCGATCTTAGGCGTGTGTTGGCGTGCAACTGCTTCATCAATATGCGAAATCAAGCCCATACGCACGGCGCCATAGGCGCGAATGGTTTCAAATTTGGCAAGGGCGGCATTGTCGCTATTAATATCATCCTGTAGCTCAGTGCCTGTGTAGCCTAAGTCTTCTGCGTTAATAAAAATGGTGGGAATGCCCGCGTTGATCATAGTAGCGTTAAAGCTGCCAATGCCCGGCACTTCTAGCACATCGACAAGATTGCCCGTAGGGAACATGTTGCCACCGCCACTGCTGGCATCCTCATCTGCAGCAGGGTTTATAAATTCGATTTGCACTTCGGCGGCAGGAAAGGTCACACCATCGAGCTCAAAATCACCGGTTTCTTGCACTTCACCGTTGGTGATTGGCACATGGGCGATAATGGTTTTGCTTATGTTGGCTTGCCAAATTCGCACTGTGCAGATGCCATTGTGTGGAATGCGGGCCGTATCAATTAAGCCATTGCTGATGGCAAAGGCACCGACGGCTGCGGTCAAGTTGCCACAGTTACCGCTCCAATCGACAAAAGGTTTGTCGATAGACACTTGGCCAAAGAGATAATCGACATCGTGGTCGGCTTGACTGCTTTTTGACAGAATAACCGTCTTGCTGGTGCTCGAGGTGGCGCCGCCCATACCATCGATTTGCTTACCGTAAGGGTCGGGACTGCCTATCACTCGCAGTAACAAGGCATCACGGGCAGGGCCAGCAACTTGTGCGGCTTGAGGTAAATCCTGCAGACGGAAAAACACGCCCTTACTGGTGCCGCCGCGCATATAAGTCGCGGCGACTTTGATTTGTGGCGCGTGGATTGTTGAAGCATTCATTCATTAACTCCAAAAGGACTCCCAATGGAGTCCAAATGAGCGCCAGTAACTTAATGGTGAAGTCGCTGGCGCTCGGTTTCGCTAGCTGATATTTAAGTGTCGTCTCTAACCAGACTCGAGCGTCGATTCAAATGTCGACTCAAGCCTGATTTGATTCTAAAAAGTCCTGCGCGAAGCGTTGCAATACGCCGCCCGCTTCGTAGATAGACACTTCTTCGGCGGTATCGAGACGACACGTCACCGGCACTTCGATGCGCTCACCGTTTTTACGGGTGATAACGACAGTTAAGTTCGCTCTTGGCGCTGGCGTGCCTAGGACATCGAACACTTCTGTGCCGTCTATACCATAGGTGGCGCGGTTGTCACCGACTTTAAATTCCAGTGGCAACACGCCCATGCCCACTAAGTTAGTGCGATGAATACGCTCGAAACCTTCGGCAACAATGGCCTCAACGCCCGCTAAACGTACGCCTTTGGCAGCCCAGTCGCGGGACGAACCTTGACCGTAATCTGCGCCCGCTATGATGATCAGCGGCTGCTTACGTTCCATATAGGTTTCAATCGCTTCCCACATACGAGTCACTTGGCCTTCGGGTTCGATACGCGTCAGTGAGCCTTGTTGTACTTTGCCGTCAACGATTGCCATTTCGTTTTTAAGCTTAGGATTGGCAAAGGTTGCGCGCTGGGCGGTTAAGTGATCCCCCCTGTGGGTGGCGTAGGAGTTAAAGTCTTCCTCTGGCAAGCCCATTTTGTGCAGGTATTCGCCTGCGGCGCTGTCCATCATAATGGCGTTCGACGGCGATAAATGGTCTGTGGTGATGTTGTCACCCAGCACCGCCAGTGGTCGCATGTCTTTTAACGTGCGCTCTCCGGCCAATGCACCTTCCCAGTAGGGTGGACGACGAATATAAGTAGATTGCGGGCGCCAATCGTACAGCGGGCTGATTTGTTCGCCATAATCGACGGCTAAATCGAACATGGGTTCGTACACTTTACGGAACTGCTCAGGTTTAACACTTGTCGCAATCACGGCATCGATTTCTTCATCCGATGGCCAAATGTCGATAAGTTTGATGGGGTTGCCGTCTTTATCTAATCCCAACACATCCTTTTCGATATCGAAACGTATGGTGCCGGCAATCGCGTAGGCGACGACCAATGGCGGCGATGCTAAGAAAGCTTGTTTTGCATAGGGATGAATACGGCCATCGAAGTTACGGTTACCCGATAACACAGCGGTGGCGTACAAGTCGCGGTCGATCACTTCTTTTTGAATTACAGGATCCAGCGCGCCGCTCATGCCGTTACACGTAGTGCAGGCAAACCCAACAATCCCAAAACCGAGTTGTTCAAGCTCAGGTAATAATTTGGCTTCTTCCAAATACAACTGCACCGCTTTTGAACCGGGGGCGAGTGAGGTTTTGACCCAAGGTTTGCGGCTTAAGCCTTTAGCGTTGGCGTTGCGGGCAATCAGGCCTGCAGCAATCACGTTGCGCGGGTTACTGGTGTTAGTGCAGCTGGTAATCGCCGCGATAATCACAGCCCCATCGGGCATTAAGCCTGGCTCGTTTTCGACTACGCCGCTAATCCCGCGCTCAGCCAATTCTGATGTTGGCACCCGTGCATGTGGGTTTGATGGCCCTGCAATGGTGCGCACCACCGAAGATAAATCAAAACGCAGTACGCGCGGATAGTGTACTTCGGTCAAGCTGTCGGCCCATAAACCTGCGGTTTTGGCATAGGTTTCAACCAGCTTAACTTGCTCGGCTTCGCGGCCCGTTAAGGTCAAATAATCTAAGGTTTGCTGGTCGATGTAGAACATGGCCGCAGTGGCGCCAAACTCAGGTGTCATATTCGAAATCGTGGCGCGATCGCCTAATGTCAGCGCCGCTGCGCCTTCGCCGAAGAACTCTAAGTAAGATGACACGACTTTTTGTGCGCGTAAAAATTCGGTCAAGGCTAATACGATATCGGTAGCCGTAATGCCTGGCTGCGGTCTGCCCGTGAGCTCAACACCGATAATGTCCGGTAGACGCATATAGGATGCGCGCCCTAGCATCACGCTTTCGGCTTCTAAGCCGCCGACACCTATGGCGATAACGCCCAGTGCATCAACGTGTGGTGTGTGGCTGTCGGTGCCGACTAAGGTATCTGGGAAGGCCACGCCATTGCGTGAATGCACCACAGGCGACATACGCTCTAAGTTAATTTGGTGCATTATGCCGTTACCCTGAGGGATAACATCAATGTTTTTAAAGGCTTTTTGCGTCCAATCAATAAAGTGGAATCTGTCTTCGTTGCGTCTGTCTTCGATGGCGCGGTTTTTGGCGAAGGCGTCTTTATCAAAACCACCAAATTCGACAGCGAGTGAGTGATCCACAATCAGCTGGGTTGGCACAACTGGGTTCACTTTGGCCGGATCGCCCCCCTTGGCGGCAATAGCGTCACGCAGACCGGCAAGGTCAACTAAGGCGGTTTGCCCCAAAATATCATGGCACACCACGCGGGCAGGAAACCAAGGGAAATCCAGTTCTTGCTTAGATTCGATAATCTGTTTTAGCGAGTCGGTCAAAACGGCCGGATCGCAGCGGCGGACTAAGTTTTCAGCTAAAACGCGCGAGGTGTAAGGCAGCTTGGCATACGAGCCAGCTTGAATGGCTTCTACGGCTTCGCGGGTATCGAAGTAATCGAGTTGAGTGCCGGGTAAGGGCTTGCGATATTGGGTATTCATAGCAGTGCTCATAACATCATCCATTTCGGAAAATGAAGTTGACGCGAGACTTACATTGAGTGAAATCTCGCGCCAAGTGTGGTCAATTTTGCTTAACGGTTGGCAATCGGTACCACTTTGCGTGGCGCAACGCCCACATAATCGGCACTCGGGCGGATGATGCGGTTGTTAGAGCGTTGCTCCATCACGTGCGCCGCCCAGCCAGTGACGCGTGAACACACGAAGATTGGCGTAAACAACTTAGTCGGAATATCCATGTAGTGGTAAGCGCTGGCGTGGAAGAAGTCAGCATTACAGAAGAGTTTTTTCTGTTCCCACATCAGGGTTTCGCAGGCAACTGATACTCGATATAGGCGGTCGTCACCGTTGGCAGCCGCCAGTTTTTCTGACCATTCTTTGATGATGGCATTACGTGGATCGCTGTCGCGGTAAATCGCATGGCCGAAGCCCATGATCTTATCTTTACGCTCCAGTTTGCCCATTAAGATGTCGCGCGCATCGGCTTCATCTTTCATGTCTTGGATCAGTTCCATCGCCGCTTCGTTCGCGCCGCCATGCAGCGGGCCGCGCAGTGAACCAATGGCGCCAGTGACGCACGAATGCATATCTGACAGGGTGGAAGCACAGACGCGAGCGGTAAAGGTTGATGCGTTAAATTCATGTTCTGCATAAAGAATTAACGATACGTCCATCACTTTAGCATGCAGTGCCGACGGCGCTTTGCCATGTAATAAGTGGAGGAAGTGTGCGCCAATTTGATCGTCATCGGTTTCAGTATCGATACGCACGCCATCGTGGCTAAAGCGATACCAGTAACAGATGATCGATGGGAATGCGGCGAGTAAACGGTCGGTGATTTCACTCTGTTCGGCAAAGCTGTGCTCGGCTTCTAAGTTACCTAGCATAGAGCAGCCAGTACGCATCACATCCATAGGATGAGTGTCGGCGGGAATGCGCTCCAATACTTCTTTTAATGCTTGCGGCAGACCGCGAAGGCCTTTGAGTTTGGTTTTGTAGGCATAAAGTTGGGCTTGAGTGGGCAGCTCGCCGTAAAGAATAAGGTAAGCGACTTCTTCGAAGGTGGCATTTTCACCGAGATCTTTCACATCATAACCGCGGTACGTTAGGCCCGAGCCTGACACTCCCACTGTGCTCAATGCGGTTTCGCCTGCGCTCTGGCCACGTAATCCTGCACCGCTTAGTTTTTTAGCTTCTGACATAATCCTTCCCTTCCGTTAACTCTGTTTGGTTATTGCTGGCGGATTTCAGTGCTCGTTTCAGAGCTCTTATTCGCCGACATTTATTGGTTAAGGCTGCACTTTTTATGTAATTTGTTTAACGCTAAATCTGTTTTAACGCCAAACCCTGTAGGGTTGCAGCTTTTCGGTTATTTATCTTGGCTGAACAGTTGATCTAACTTGTCTTCAAAGGCGTGGTAACCCAAGTATTTATACAAGTCTTTACGGGTCTGCATAGTGTCTAGCACGTTGCGTTGATGACCATCATTCATCAGCGCTTGCATGACGTTCAGTGCGGCTTGGTTGGCTGCACGGAAAGTACCGAGTGGATAGAGCACCATGTCGGCGCCCGCCTCGGCGAGTTCTTCTTTATTGAACAATTGGGTTTGACCAAATTCAGTCATGTTGGCCAAAATCGGCGCTTTAACTTGAGCCTTGAAGTGGCGATATTGGTCTAGCTCAGTTAAAGCTTCTGCGAAGATCATGTCGGCGCCGGCGGCGATATACGCTTGAGCACGTTCAATTCCCGCTTCTAAACCTTCAACGGCAACCGCATCGGTGCGCGCCATGATCACAAAGTTAGGATCGGTACGGGCATCGACGGCCGCTTTAATGCGATCGACCATTTCTTCTATGCTCACGACCGCTTTGTTAGGTCTATGGCCGCAACGCTTTTGCGACACTTGGTCTTCCATGTGCACAGCGGCTACGCCGATTTTTTCGAATTCTTTGATGGTACGAGCAATGTTGAATGCGCCGCCCCAGCCAGTATCGATATCGACCAATAAAGGCACCTGCGTGGCTGAGGTGATACGACCGGCATCAATCAGCACGTCGTTCATTGAGGTCATGCCTAAATCTGGCAAACCGTAGGAAGCATTGGCAACGCCAGCGCCCGAAAGATACAAGGCTTGGAAGCCTGTTTGTTCTGCCATTAAGGCAAAATAGGCATTGGTGGTGCCAACGATTTGTAACGGTTTGGCCTTAGCAAGAGCTTGGCGAAAACGTAATCCTGCGCTTTGGGTCATGGTTTTATCCTTTTCCATTTTATGGGAAGTGGGCATATTGAGCCGTAAGAACTTAGCTAATGTTGGCTAAGGTTTCTTTTGCGGCTGCATTGGCTTGCAATTCAATTAAGCGTAATTCGGTATTTTTACGCCCCTGTTCGATATGGCGGCGCATCAGCAAACTGGCCAACTCACCATCGCGCTGGGCAATGGCTTCGACTATGCGTCTGTGTTCGGCAATCGCTTTCACTGGGCGATTTTTATTGGTGCACTGGTAGCGGTACATACGTAGCAGGTGATACAGGCCGCCGACTAAGGTTTCCTGCAGATGCTTGTTACCGCTGGCTTGAATAATTTGGTAGTGGAAGTCGACATCGCCTTCCTCTTGGAAGTAAGTATCGCCCTTGGCGAGCGCCGCTTCTTGCGTTGCGAGCAGATCTTCTAATTTGGCTAATTGTTCTGGGGTAATACGGCTGGCGGCGAGTTCGCAGGCCATGCCTTCAAGCACGCTACGTAGTTGATATAAATCGTTAAGTTCACTCACTGTTAGCTGGGCGACGCGGGCACCAACATGGGGCGCACGCACCACTAAACGTTGTCTTTCTAAGGTTTGCAGTGCTTCGCGGGTCGGGCCGCGGCTGATGCCGTATTTTTCGGCCAGTGCTTGCTCGTTAATCTTGCTGCCTGCAGGCAGTTCGCCCTTGATGATGCTGGTTTGGATCTGCACCAAAATTTGATCGGCTAATGTGGTCGACGTCTTATCTGCCGAGGTCGATTTGACCTTGTGCAGGTGGGGAACTTGAGTGTCATCAGAAACGAACGTCGTGTCTTGCTTCAACATAGAACGCATCACTATTAATAGGATTGTCGACAATGGGTAAAAAATAGCCCTCCCTTGGCAGATTGTCAACAATGTGTTTACTTAGACGTAAGTCTATATTTCAATGAATTTCTGTTTTTATTGTTGATTTTTATCATTTTATTTTTATTATCTCGTTATTAATATTTTATGTTATGAATATTTAAATATTAAATTGTCAACAATGGAGTGGTTTTAACCTTCCAACCTTGTTGCGGATGTTGATGGTTTTGGGGAAAATCATCCAAATGCATTTGGCATGTTTATCCTTCACGTTATGCTATGGGCGGAATGAGACATTTGGGGATGACAGTGGAAAAAGTGTTAGTGAGTAGTTGTTTACTCGGACAAGCGGTGCGCTACGACGGTGGCCATAACTTGATGGAGAGCGAGCTGGTGCAAACGTGGCTCGAGCAAGGGCGGATTGTGGCGATTTGTCCCGAATGTGCAGGCGGTTTGCCAACACCTAGACCGCCAGCGGAGCGGATTGGACAGCGCATCTTAACTGCCCAAGGTGAGGATGTGACCCACGCTTTTAGTCTGGGAGCTGATCTCGCGCTTAAGCTGGCGCTGCAACACGGGATTAAAGTGGCGATTTTAAAAGCCCGTAGTCCATCCTGTGGTAATAGGCAGATTTACGATGGTCAATTTGTAAAACAGTTAATTGCGGGACAAGGATTAACAGCTGAAAAACTCAGTGCCGCAGGAATAACCGTATTCAATGAATTGGAGTTATCCGCTGCAGCGGCATGCGTTGCTGAACTAGAGCAAAGCTAGAGGCGAGCTAGCTTGCTTGAGTGTGATTTGGGCTGGTGGCCTTATTATTCACACTTTGATGTGTTTGGAGTAAAGCATGAATTTGTTGATCTTTTTCCGCCCACACTTGGTTTAACCAGCGTTGGAATTCGACGCGGTACTCAGACTCAGAGAAATAACGCGCCGCATCTACCTGAGGCACGGGCAGGGCGTTAATTCGCACTATAATCTTACTGACCTTACCATTCATCACCCCAAACAGAATATCTTCAGGCGCATCTGGGTAGACGATTGTCATATCCAGCAGGTTAGTAAATTGTTCGCCCATGGCTGATAAGGTAAAGGCGATACCACCCGCTTTAGGACGTAACAAATGTTGATAAGGCGAGTTTTGGCGCTGATGTTTATCTTGGGTAAAACGGCTGCCTTCAACATAGTTAATGATTGACGTGGGCATATTGCTAAACTTGGCACAGGCGCGGCGTGTGGTCGCTAAATCTTTGCCCTTAAGCTTTGGATTCTTTTTAAGTTTTGCCGGGCTAGTCCTGTTCATGAAAGGCATATCCAGCGCCCAACAACCCAGTCCCATAATCGGCACATAGGCGAGTTCTTTTTTGAGGAAGAACTTCAGCATAGGGATGTGGTTACGTAACACGTAAGTTTGCGCGGCGATATCGAATCCACTGAGGTGGTTGCTGATCAGCAAATACCAGCTGTTTTTATCGAGTCCTTCGAGCCCTTTGACATCCCACTCAATTTTAGCGATCAAATACAAGATGCCACCGTTGCAGCAGGCCCAAGCCCACATAAAACGGTTCATGACCGTAGTCACCGCATTGCGCGCATTTTGTGCTGGCATCACAAGTTTCACTAATCCGCCAATGCTGATAAGCGAGCCCCAAACGGCGGTATTAATGATCAGCAAGCTTAAGCTCAGAATAAACAACACTGAACCAGGCAGGAAATTCAACATAGTGGCGTTACCTTTATTCTTTATTCGCTTGGCTAGCGAGTTGGCTTAACACTTGATCCTTAGTGAGCCAGAGTTGATTCAGTTGTTCTTGGAAGCCAATTTTAAAATCGCGGTCATTCATATAATCGCCGCGCATTGCAGGATCAATATCGGAGACCTTGATGTGTACTTTAACGCTTGGCAACTTGCCTGTCAGGTAGTCCCAATAGCTCGGTACTGCGTCTGGGTAGTAAATGGAGACATCGACTAGCTTGTGGATCTGTTCACCCATGGCTGATAGCGCGAAGGCCATACCGCCCGCTTTAGGTTTTAGCAAATGTTGGAACTGTGAGTTTTGTTTTTGATGCTTAGCCTTGCTGAAGCGCGTGCCTTCGACAAAGTTCATCACACTCACAGGCTTAGCCTTAAACTTAGCACAGGCTTTACGTGTAATTTCAATGTCTTTGCCCTTTAACTTAGGATTCTTACGCAACTGCGCTGTGCTATAACGACGCATAAAAGGAAAATCGAGTGCCCACCAAGCTAGGCCTAATACGGGTACAAAAATCAGCTCTTGCTTGAGGAAAAACTTTAAGAAAGGGATTTTTCGGTTAAAAATCCGCTGCAGGATCAGGATATCGACCCAAGACTGGTGGTTGGCAATCACCATATACCACTCTTTAGTGGAAAAGTCGGTGTCACCACTCAGTTCTATTTTAACGGGATGTAAGCAACGCTCAATCACGCCATTGACGCTGATCCAAGCGCTGGCACAAAAATCGAGCACATGACTAGTCGCAGTCCTTAATGGACTGATAGGTATCAGTTTTATAAAACTGATTAACACGATTGGGATAGTCCAAAAGACGGTATTTATAACGTAACCTAAAAATGCAATACAGCCTTTTATCTGTGAAAACAGCATTCCCATCCGAGCCCCCTGACAAAAATTGGAGGCCTATGTTACTCGGTGTAGGCGTTTGGCTCAATCTTAGGCACTGCTGGTCGGTGCATTTGTTCATCTTCACTGTAAAGCGGCTGATTCAATATTGCTGGGATAGTCGTGCTAGCAACCTATCCATAGCACGATAACCCAGTGCTTGGGCAAGATGACGGCGTTCGGTATTAGTGGCTTGTTCAAGATCGGCGATAGTGCGGGCGACTCTTTGTATACGATGAAAACTGCGAACAGATAGGCCAAGCTTGACCACGCTTTGCTCCAAAAACACTAAATCAGCATCACTGAGTCCGCTGAAGCGTTTCAATTGTTTCCCTGTAAGTTCGCTATTGAGCACACCAGCACGGGCGAGTTGTAGCTCACGTGCTAGCTTCACTCGTTTGGCTATATCTTGGCTGGTTTCTGTCTGCGGCGCGGCTTGAGTCAAGGTGCCCGCGGGAAGTTTGGGCACTTCTATGGTCAAGTCGAAACGATCGAGAAACGGACCTGAAAGCCGCGAAAGGTAACGTTGGATTTGTTCAGGGCTGGATCTATGATGGCTATCCAAGTCGCCACTAGGGCTAGGATTCATCGCTGCGATTAATTGAAATCGACTCAAAAATGTCAGCTTAGCGGCGGCGCGGGAAATCACCACTTCGCCGGTTTCCATCGGTTCGCGCAGGCAATCTAAGACTTTACGCGGAAATTCAGCCACTTCATCCAAGAATAATACACCGCGATGGGCGAGGGAGATCTCCCCTGGTTTTGGGATACTGCCACCACCCACGAGGGAAATCGAAGAACTCGTGTGGTGCGGCGCCCTAAATGGTCGCTGTAAAAAATGCTGCGGTTTAATGTCGAGCCCAGCAACGGAATGAATTGCCGCCACTTCTAACGCTTCCTCATAATTGAGCGCGGGCAATAGCGCCATCATGCGGCTGGCAAGCATGGTCTTGCCAGTACCTGGCGGGCCTAGCATCAAGAGGTTGTGGTTACCCGCAGCGGCAATTTCGAGAGCTTGCTTGGCTTGATATTGGCCAATCACATCGCTCAGGCAAGTATGAGACTCGGGTGTCTCTTGGCTTACCCATTCTAACTGTGGCGCCAGTGTGGGCAGTTGATTTTGCCCTTGTAAATACGCGGCTAGACTTTGCAGATGCGAACCAAATAACACATTGGGATAGCCGACTAGCTCGGCATCGTGGCGGTTGTCTAGCGGTAAGACCAAGGTATGGTCTTGGCGCTTCGCCGCGATAATCGCGGGCAATAACCCTTGGCAGTAACGTATGTGCCCTGACAGTGCCAGCTCGCCGACAAACTCGATATTTTTTAAACTGTTAATGGGAATCTGTTCCGAAGCGGCCAATATGCCCACGGCGATGGGTAAGTCGTAGCGGCCACCTTGTTTAGGTAAATCAGCTGGCGCGAGATTGACTGTTATCCGCCGCATTGGAAACTCGAATCCCGCATTGATCAAGGCACTGCGTACTCGCTCACGGGCTTCTTTTACCGAAGCTTCGGGTAAGCCTACAAGATTAAATGCCGGTAAGCCGTTGCTGAGATGCACTTCAACTGTGACTTGTGGAGCTTCGACCCCACAACTGGCTCGGGTATTGACACAGGCTATCGCCATAAACAAATCCTTTTGCTAATTTTTTTGCGCTGAATTTGAGTGTAGCAGTAATTAATGGGAGGGGTTTCCTATCGCCTAGGTCGTTGCCCTTCTCATTAGCAAGCCGTTGACTCCGGCTTTGCTAATCGTGTGATAGGTTTGGCAATTTGCCTTATTTGAAGGTGGCAAATAGTTGATAGAAATGATAAAAAAACAAACATTGGAGTCGTGAGGTAAATATGGATATGTTGTTAGCAGAAAATTCCCCCATTCGTCAGCAGCTGCTAGAGCAAAAGTTGGCGCAGTTTAAAGACCCGCATCTTGCCCATACGCTTTCGGCATTTATTCGAAGTAGTGTCGATCTCTATCCCAGTGCAATCGAAGACTATGCCCAGTTAGGTAACAGCCGGATGGGTGGATTGCCGGATTTGCCTGTGGGAATGGATTACCCGGTGACCTTGGTTGGACGGGAGGAGATGCTGGATGCTTACGCTGAGGAATTCGACCACACTCGCGAGTATATCGAGGAGCATTATTGTTGGTCGCAAGATTCGGATTGGGACGAGGCGGCGCAAGCCTTCTGTGTGCCCATGCAATTTATCGCACAGCTCAACTGCAGCGACCTGAAGGCGTTTCAATCTTATTTGCCTCGAGAAGGGCGATTGTTGTTCTTTTTGGAGCGCTGGCGATTCTCGGAAATGCTTCGCGGCCATGTCTATTATGTCGCTGAGGATCAGCAACTGAACTCTGGAAAAGCGATTGCCGAGCTTAAGTTCGACGATGCGGTATGTGCAAACTATGAGTATGAGGCGGCTTATCAACTTAAGGGGATTGCCAGCATTAAGATGATAGCCACTGACATGATTAACAGTGACAACCCGCATTTATTGCGGTTAGCCAAGGCACGTTTACAAGCACTGCCTGAACCGCAGCAAGCTATGGTGCTGGAGGCCCTAGCGGTTGTGGATGATGAATTGGCACCAGAGTGGCAAGATCAGCTCAAGGGCTATGAGCTGATGCAAATGAATAAGCAGGGGTTAATCCCCGGTCAGATACTCACTCAACCGCAATGGGCTGCATTGCCCGGGTGGCGGTCATCCAACTTGCAGGCATTGCTCGTCCCCGAGCAGCCGCTGCCGTATTACGATGGTATCGCCAGCATTAATAGCCATGGAGATAGCCGCTATAAAGCCCCCGAACTCCACGCCGCGGCTGAGTTAGGCGGCAATGCCGAAGATTATCTGGTGCTGCTCAAAGTTGTCTATAGTGAGCACTCTATGCGGTTGAATTTTATTATCCACCGGGACGATTTAGCGTTAGGAAAATTCGATCGCATTTACTGCATATATGATTATTAGTTCATCGAAAGGTTGGCTACAGCCAACCTTTTTGCTGGGCGATACGGGCTACACAGCAATTGGAGTACACCGAGACGATTGAAGATGTATGTTGCGACCGATTAAAAGAAGAGTCACAAGCACAATTTAGTGCCTTTGAATGAATATGAGTTATAAAGGATTGATTCTGGGAGAAATGATTACGACTGAATAGATTGAGTGCTTGATAGTTATATTTAATTATTTCAATCAGTTAATAGATGATGGTTAACCTATGCCATTATATGAGGGCATCGATGAGTAGTCTCATTTGGTTTACCCTCCACTGAAAATCATGGTTCCCCTTCCCACGACCTTGATTCAACTTGACCGCTAGGCTGCATTAACGTCTGAGTTCTAACTTGTATTCCTTTTAAGTCCCCGTCATTTTCTCCGTGGTTAGGTTGCAAGACTGACCATAAGGCCGCCACTTACCATCCCCATAAACATTCTGCTACTGAGCCACTCGAACTCCTTATACAGACAGGGTGTCGGAATAAATAGTCAGCATATAAAGTATACTTTGTATCATTTTGTGGTTTAATCGAAACATCTGCTGCCGATTTTAGCAACATTTTGGGCGGCGATGCGGTAACAAGGTTGTGAATCGATAATAATAAAGTGACCTCTTGTGAAGGATGACATTTGAGGGAACATGGTCGAGGAGAACTCGCCTATGCGTTCGTGGATGTTAGCGTGTGTGTTTATCTGTACTGCGGGTTTTGGTGGGGCAGCATGGGCAAAACTCGATGTGGTTTTTTTTAATCCTGGGGCTGTCGATGACAGTTTTTGGGGAGATGTCGACCAATTGATGTTGGCGGCATCGACGACACTCGATATTAAACTCGATATCATTCATTCCGATCGCAATCACTTCAAGATGATAACCCAACTCGATGAGTTGTTAGCTTCTGCAAAGGCGTTACCTAATTACGTTATTCTGGTTAATGAAAAACAATCCGCGATAAAAATGTTGCAGGCGCTTTATCCTCACCCTGTCTATGTGCAATTGATTTTAAATGATATTTCCCCTGGCGAGCGTGATGCCTTGCTGCAAGATCCCCATTGGCAAGAATATCTGTTACCCGCCATTATTCCCGATAATTACGCTATTGGTTCGGCGACCGCTAAGGCCTTAATGGACGATTTAGAAGGAAAGGCGGCTAAAGTTCTGTTGATTTCGGGCGATAAATCGACGCCTGCTTCAGTGCTACGTACCCAAGGCGCCAGTGACTATTTCTTTATGCAGTCCAATGCCACTCTGACTCAAACGGTTTATGGCCAATGGAGTGAGGCTGTGGCTTATGGGCAAGCGTTAACCCTGCTGAATCGTTATCCTGATCTGAATGTGATTTGGACCGCCAGTGATCGTATGGCGATTGGGGTGCTTAAGGCATTGAAGGAAACAGGTTTGGTGTCTGGTAAAGATGTATTTGTCGGTACGATCAATACTTCACCTGAGATTTTACAGCTTTGTCGCCAGCACTCTGTGAGTGTTATTGGTGGCGGGCATTTTTTGGTTGGCGCTTTAGGTTTGGTCGAATTGCAATATTATCAGCAGCATAAAAAATATCTCCCCTATGACAATGTTGCCTTGTTCGGTGTTTTGCAACCAGATTCGGCATTTTATCAAATGTTAGTTGCTCGAGATTGGCCACAGATTTTCCAGTCTCAGATTTTGAATAAGTTGCCCCTCAAGGCGTAATAACAGGTGTACATGAAGCATCATAATCATTCTATTAGCCACAAGATGACGCTGATTATTATTGGGGTGAGCTCGTTTTTTGCTGTGTTAACTATGCTGGTACAGTTGATTTGGAACTATCAGGATAGTATCGATAATGCGACTTCGGATATCCGCGAGTATTCAGAATCTATTTTGCCAAGCGTGGCTAAGTCACTGTGGGACGTCGACCGTAGCTTGTTATCGGATTTGCTCTCTGGACTGGGGATGATGCCATTAGTGTCGAGTGTACATTTAGACAGTATCGATGGCGTCACTATGCATCTGGGTAAACCTTTGTTAACCGATGATGAGTCGCAAACTCTATTTCACTATCCTGTGACCTATCAAGAGCAGTCGATAGCGACTTTGACCGTAGGGTTAGATACCAATCGGCTTTACTACGAGCTGTGGCGGCAGTTGATTTTTATCGTGCTCGGTAATGGGTTAAAGACCCTATTGATGATTTATTTGATTTTGACCTTAGTGCGACTCATGGTGACAGATAGATTGTCGGCATTGGAAGATTTCACTAATAAAATCAATCTTAACTCGTTAAAAAAGTTATCTGTGCCCGAGACGGTAACCGCAAGACCCGATGAAATAGCCCATGTTGCATTGTCACTTAAGGGTATGTATCAAAGGATACGTAATGATTTAGCCATCAATAAACGTCAGCAACGTGCACTGCAACAACAGCAGCATTTATTGTCTGACTTAGTCAAAGAACGAACTAAAGAATTAGATTGGCAGTCGCAGTCGAATCAATTGTTGGCTGAGATTTCGTTGCAATTTTTGAGTATAGATACCTGCAATGTGGATAAAACCTTAACTGAGGTATGCCACAAAATAGGTCAGTTATTTGATGTTGAAAGGGTGAGTCTTCTCGAATTCAATCAGCAGCATGCCTATTACCGCAGCTTTTGGACCAGTGACTTACACGCAAATAAGGTCCAAGTGATTTCGGTAGATAATATTGCTCAACTGGCTAAAAAATTCGAGACGGAATCGACCTTAGTGATTGAGGATCTTGAGGCGTTAAAGGCTTTTTCACCACAGGAATATGAGGTAATGAAATCCGTGGGGATATGTTCGATTGCCGCCTTTGCGATTAAAAATGCTGGGGAGTTATTGGGATTGCTCTCGCTGTCGACTGTGTCGCGGCCATTAAATTGGAACGCCCAGAAAAAGAATATGCTGACCCAATTCGCCACCGCATTGAACGAGTTACTGCTACGCGAACAGAAAGAGCGTCAGATGATAGTGCTACAACAAGCGCTGGTTGCCGCGAATAGCCAATTAAAGGTGATGGCTGAAACCGATGAGTTAACTGGCTTAGCTAATAGACGACCCTTTACCGAAAGATTAGCTACTGTGCTACAAGCTAACACTCCAGCGGGATTGTTAATGTTGGATATCGATTATTTCAAATCCTACAACGACACTTATGGTCATCTTGAAGGCGATACTGTGCTCAAGCGGGTGGCAGATGCCTTAGCACAGTGCGATATCCTGCCGAACAATGCTCTATTGGCTCGCATTGGTGGTGAAGAGTTTGCTTTGGTCGTCGAGCAGGTCACGCCAGCACAGTTAACGGCTATTGCTACGCAACTGTGTTATCTCGTTGAGCAACTCAATATTCCCCATCAAGTATCTCCCTTGGCTGTGGTGACGATCAGTATTGGCAGCGTGTTTTTGCCATTAGATAAGATCTCGGGATTTAAGATGGCCGACGTATTACGCCGCGCCGATGTTTGCCTCTATCGCGCTAAGGATAAAGGTCGCAATAGAGTCGAGGTTGAAGTGATTTAATGGGAGCCGGTTGAAGGTGACGTTACTCTTTCGCCAAGATATCACAACACGTTGCTGGATTGGCTACTGAGCTTCAAGAGTCTAGGCGCTATGCTGCAAAATTGGAGACATATTCGGTTAGCATCACCACGCCACAGACGTCCTCAATCATGCTAACTAATTGATAACATTTATGTGAAACACAGCTGTAGATAAGTCGCTAAGATAAAAATTACTCAAGGTGAGGTAATATTAGGCGGCAGATGAGATATAATCTGTCGCCTATTGTCGATTTAGCGATGCACTCTGAGTGACATCCATGCTGCCATTCTGGACGTATTTTACGTAACGCAACTAAGCAAAGCCACGACTGCATAGTCAATTCTGTTGGTTTAAATGTACGTTCTAGCAGCTCAATATCAAAGCCACCGCGCTCGGATGTCTAATGCCATCGAGTCGAGTAAAATAATTAAATGCTGTATATTCAGTCGTTTCGACATAAAACATTACTTAAATGATGCAAGTGCATTAGCGCTATGCGTGGGCTGCGAGAGCGGAGTCACGCATAACTCGTGAATTTGCAGATATACTGAGTGCACCCTAAGGATTGTCATCTAAGCGCTCATTCATCTTTGGGGTGAAAGTGGTCAATACAATCTTGTTGTGCAGCGACCAGACAAAGCAAACTTTGCTCAAATACAATGAATTCAACTGACTTGCGAGCAATAAAGCGCGAGTTGGTCCTAGTTAGTCCAGTGTTAAATGAAAGGTGTTACATGAGTCTCTTTGATAACGTGATGATTATATTGTGTCTAATCGGCGCGAGTTGTTTTTTCTCTATGTCAGAAATTGCACTTGCCGCTTCACGTAAAATTCGTTTACGTCAGTTAGCCGATGAAGGCGATGCACGAGCAGAAAAAGTGCTGCAGTTACAAGCCGTTCCCGGCAGCTTTTTTACGGTAGTACAAATTGGTCTTAATGCCGTTGCCATCATGGGCGGTATTGTGGGGGAGTCGGCATTTCGGCCTTACTTCTATCAATTGCTTTCCCCTTTAGTCGCCGAGCCTTGGCTGAGCCAATTGAGCTTTGTTTTATCCTTCATAACGGTAACCAGCGCCTTTATTTTAGTCGCCGATTTAATGCCAAAACGCATTGCCATGGCGATGCCTGAGCCTGTCGCTTTAGCTGTTGTCGGGCCTATGTCTTTCTGTATTGTGCTATTACGCCCATTAGTGTGGTTTTTCAATGGCATGGCGAGTGGTATCTTTAAACTGCTGCAGATCCCAACCGTGCGTAACGATGCCATCACCTCCGACGACATTTATGCCGTCATGAATGCGGGTGCCGAAGCTGGGGTGCTAGATCGTGGTGAGCAACAGATGATGGAAAATGTGTTTGAAATGCAAACCGTTTCTGTGACTTCGGCCATGACGGCCCGTGAAAGCTTAGTGTACTTTTTACTGCAAGACAGTGAAGAAGATATCAAGCGTAAAATTTCTGAAGATCCCCATACTAAGTTCCTCGTCTGCGATGGTCAGTTGGATATGATCAAAGGCTTCGTGGATGCGAAAGAATTGCTGATCCGTGTGATCAACGGTGAGAATATCATCTTAAAAGGCAGTAACTTAATCCATACTTCGCTGATCATTCCCGATACGCTGAGCCTGTCAGAAGCGATGGAATACTTTAAAAATAGTCGCGCCGATTTTGCCGTGGTAATGAACGAATACGCTTTAGTGGTGGGGATTGTGACTACCAACGATCTACAGCGCGCCGTAATGGGGGCTTGGTCATTGCACGAGAGCGAAGAGCAGATCATCGCCCGTGATAGCAACTCTTGGTTAGTCGACGGTGTGACGCCTATTACCGACGTAATGCGCGCCTTTGGTATTGAGGAGTTTCCGCATAATCAGAACTACGAAACCATTGCTGGTTTTATGATGTATATGCTGCGTAAAATCCCTAAGCGTACGGATTTCGTGAACTATGCAGGCTATAAATTTGAGGTGGTCGATATCGATTCGTACAAGGTCGATCAGCTATTGGTGACTCGTATCGATCCTATTGATAAGCTCAACTCGCCGGATGTGTAATCCTGTCATCTTGTGTTGATTGCCTTGCGATAGAAATCCTGTGGCAATAGTTTGTTAGCACCAATTTGATAGCAACTGTTCGATAGTGAAGCGGTTCTCTTTAGCTAAGTTTTTAGCTTTTTGAGAGCCGTTTCGGTTTTCTATCTCGTTGAAACTCTTCACTCGCACTTTTATTTTGTATTACTTTCCCCGTTTAAATCACATCCAAAAACGCATTAACGATGGGATCATCAAGTCGTTTCACTTTGCAGCAGCAACCTAACTCGAACGGTGGAATAGCAACCGGCGACGAGAGTAGCTGAATGCGATCTCGCACTGGGCTATTATTGATCACCACTTCGGGGCTCATGCTCACGCCGCAACCTAACGCTACCATAGAGGCGATCGCCTCCTGTCCCGAGACTTGGGCGTAAATATTAGGGCTGATGCCCATTTGTTTGAACCAGTTATCGGCGCGGCGCCGCCCTGGGCCATGATCTGGGATGATAAAGGGTACGCTCGACCAATCGATGGGCGTTTGGCTAACTTGTTGCTGTACTGCACAGCGGATCGTCGGTGCGATAATCGACAGCGGCACATCGTCGATTTTGGCAAAGTGTAAGCTGCTGGGGAAAGGATCGGGCAGGGCAGCGATGGCGATATCGGCGCGATTCTGCTGCACTTCTGCTAGCGCGTTCGCTGCATCTCCCGTGGTTAAGGCGATTTCGACGAAGGGATGCTCTTGGCGGAATAGATCCAATAAACCCGGTAAATGACTGTAGGCGGCAGTGACCGAGCAATACAGATTTAACCGACCGCGCAGCACGTCCTGCTTGAGATCGATACTGTGCTTGAGTGTGCTCCAATGGTTCAAGGTCTGCTCGGCGAATCGCTTAAACTCGTGTCCCGCGTGGGTTAAGGTCACGCTGCGATTATCCCGCTCTAACAGCTTAGCGTTCACTTCTTCTTCTAATCTTTGCAGGGCTCGGCTTAAGGTCGATGGGCTCACATGCATCTGCTCCGCCGTCTTGGCGAAGTGCAAACTGTCACATAAGTGCAGGTACAATTTGAGGGTACGAATATCCATAACTTATCCTGTTTAGACTGAGCTTGAGTGCTGTATATTGCCGCCGATGTTGTTGCCAGTGTTACTGAGCGTTATTGCGGCTGACGTTGCGTATAATGCAATATGAAGTTCCGAATATATCATTTTAAGCAATGATAAGCATGGGTTATAGTGATTTCAATCACAACCAAGTCGTAACATTATGTTAGTTTGGTTGCGTCCAAAATTTCTGACTTATAGGTGGTATATCAGATGGCTAACTATTTTAACTCTCTGAATTTACGTCAACAATTAGCACAGCTTGGCCGATGTCGTTTCATGGATCGTTCTGAGTTTAGTGACGGCTGTAACTACATCAAAGATTGGAATATTGTTATTTTAGGTTGTGGTGCTCAAGGTCTTAACCAAGGCTTGAACATGCGTGATTCGGGTCTGAATATCTCTTTTGCCCTGCGTCCTGAAGCGATTGAACAGAAACGTGCCTCATGGCAAAAAGCAACCGATAACGGTTTCCGTGTCGGTACCTTTGAAGAATTAATCCCTGCGGCGGATCTGGTGCTTAACCTGACGCCGGACAAACAGCATTCAAACGTGGTTAACGCAGTTATGCCACTGATGAAGCAAGGCTCTACCTTGTCTTACTCACACGGCTTCAACATTGTTGAAGAGGGTATGCAAGTTCGTTCCGACATCACTGTGGTGATGGTTGCTCCTAAGTGCCCAGGTACTGAAGTGCGTGAAGAATACAAACGTGGTTTTGGTGTGCCTACCCTTATCGCAGTTCACCCAGAAAACGATCCAAACGGTGATGGCTTAGAGATTGCTAAAGCCTACGCTAGCGCAACGGGTGGAGACAGGGCCGGTGTTTTACTGTCGTCTTTCATCGCAGAAGTGAAGTCGGATCTGATGGGCGAGCAGACCATTCTGTGCGGTATGTTGCAGACGGGTGCCATCTTAGGTTACGAGAAAATGATCGCCGATGGCGTTGAGCCAGGCTACGCGGCCAAGCTTATCCAGCAAGGTTGGGAAACGGTCACTGAAGCGCTGAAACACGGCGGCATCACTAACATGATGGACCGTTTGTCTAATCCAGCCAAGATTAAAGCATTTGAAATTGCAGAAGATTTAAAAGAAATTCTGCAACCATTATTTGAAAAGCACATGGATGACATCATCAGCGGCGAATTCTCACGCACTATGATGGAAGACTGGGCAAACGATGATGCGAACTTACTGCGTTGGAGAGCCGAAACTGGCGAAACAGGTTTCGAAAATGCGCCCGTATCGAGCGAGCATATCGACGAACAAACCTATTTCGACAAAGGTATTTTCCTTGTCGCTATGATCAAAGCGGGTGTGGAACTGGCGTTCGATACCATGGTATCTGCAGGTATTGTGGAAGAGTCGGCCTATTACGAGTCACTGCACGAAACCCCACTTATCGCTAACACGATTGCCCGTAAGCGTTTGTACGAAATGAACGTAGTGATTTCAGACACAGCCGAATACGGTTGCTACCTGTTCAATCACGCCGCTGTACCTATGCTGCGCGACTATGTTAATGCCATGTCATCTGAGTATTTAGGTGCTGGCCTGAAAGACAGCACAACCGGTGTCGACAACCTAACGCTCATCGCTGTTAACGAAGCTATTCGTGAAACGGCAGTGGAATATGTTGGCGCTGAGCTTCGCGGTTACATGACTGATATGAAGAGCATTGTTGAGGCTTAAGTGATAGTTAGTTAAGCCCTGCATTGGGGGAGAGGGCTGAGACTCAAAGGACTTGGGTCTCAACTCAGTTCCCAAGCAAGCTCAAGATAGTGAAACGCGCATCTTGAGCTTGCTTAGTGATAAATCAGTTAGTGAGAAACAAATTTTTTCCTGTTCAGTGGGTTGTCGAGCGGGCAAAAACGACACAGTTAGTGAGTCTATCGTTCAGTAGGTGAATTGCGCCGACTGAGGCTCAACAGTTAACGTTTTACTTTGTTGTTTTGCATTGTCTCGGCAGGGAAGCTGAATTTTTTTTGACAAAAGATATTTTTTATTGTGTTTGGCCGTTGCTTTATGGTAAAGCTAATAGCTCGCGCTAGGGCAAAGCCCAAAGCGATACTAACTTTCATTCAATACCCAAATTTTAGAAACACCGATTAGGAATCCATATTGATGTTTAACCAAGCTGCCAAGCTCATTCTCGTGATTATTACCGTCGTGATTATTAAATCACAGCGGGGGCGGCGTA
The DNA here is from genome assembly GCF_025654025.1 of Shewanella sp. SM55. Taxonomy (NCBI): domain Bacteria; kingdom Pseudomonadati; phylum Pseudomonadota; class Gammaproteobacteria; order Alteromonadales; family Shewanellaceae; genus Shewanella; species Shewanella sp. SM55. Next base: position 28,630 of record NZ_JAKKRS010000011.1, read on the forward strand.
TGGCGAACTGATAGACCTAAAAGGTTAAAAGTTTCGAAAGAACCCCCCGCTCCTAAAGGACCGGGGGGTTCTTCGTTTCAGGGCCTAGAGCAAGATTCTAAGTTTCGAAAGAGTAAAAAATAGCGTCGATTTTCGGCAATTCAGGACTAATGTAGCGAGAGAGAATATGGAACCAGGGCAGATGATCAGAGGTGCAGACGCGGTAATCAAAGTGTTAGCAGCACATGGAGTCACCACAGTGTTTGGTTACCCAGGTGGTGCCATTATGCCAATATACGATGCCCTCTATGGAAGCCCTGTTGAACATCTCTTAAGCCGTCACGAACAAGGCGCCGCCTTTGCCGCCGTAGGATACGCAAGAGCCAGCGGTAAAACCGGCGTGTGTTTTGCGACCTCAGGCCCAGGCGCGACTAACCTTATCACCTCACTTGCCGATGCGTTGTTAGATTCAGTGCCTATCGTGGCCATTACGGGTCAAGTCTCCACCGCCGTTATCGGCACAGATGCGTTTCAAGAAATCGATGTGCTGGGCATGTCACTGAGCTGCACTAAGCACAGTTTTATGGTGACAAACATCAACGATCTTATCCCAACCTTATATCAAGCCTTCGAAATCGCCGCATCCGGCCGCCCTGGCCCTGTGTTGGTCGATATCCCGAAGGATATCCAACTCGCTCACCTCGAATACCGTACACCTTTGCTGGCCGTCACCAACGAACCCCAAGCCGAGATGAGTGATATCGAGGCCGCCCGTGCGCTGTTGGCAGAAGCGAAACAACCTATGTTGTATGTCGGTGGCGGTGTGGGCATGGCGGGCGCGGTCGATCAACTGCGTGAGTTTATCAAAGTAACGGGTATACCTTCGGTCGCGACCTTGAAAGGGCTTGGCAGTATCGCCCACGGCACGCCAGGTTACTTAGGCATGTTAGGCATGCATGGTGGCAAAGCGGCTAACTTAGCGGTACAGGATTGTGATTTGCTGATCGTGGTTGGCGCCCGTTTCGACGACAGAGTCACCGGCCGTTTAGCGAGCTTTGCCGACAAGGCCAAAGTGATCCATTTAGACATAGACGCCGCTGAGCTGGGCAAGTTACGTATGCCAGAGGTGGCAATCGCCGGTGACTTACGCCAAATCCTGCCTGCCTTAGCCATGTCGATGAACATCACGCCTTGGCAGGCCGAGGTGGAGCATTTATGTCGTAAGCATCAATGGGATTATCAACACCCCGGCAGTTTGATCTATGCGCCTGCGCTGCTGCGCCGTTTAGCCAATAAGTTACCCGAAGACAATGTTGTTTGTTGCGATGTGGGCCAGCACCAAATGTGGGTGGCCCAACATATGTGGTTCCGCCGCCCAGAGGATCACCTGTCCAGCGCGGGTTTAGGCACTATGGGCTTTGGTTTGCCCGCCGCGATTGGTGCGCAAGTGGCCCGTCCCGATGCGACAGTGGTGACTGTCTCTGGCGATGGTTCTTTTATGATGAATGTGCAGGAGCTGACCACCATCAAACGCCGTAAGCTGCCGGTGAAAATCGTGCTGGTTGATAACCAAAAGCTTGGCATGGTGAAGCAGTGGCAGCAGCTATTTTTTGAAGAGCGCTACAGCGAAACGGATTTATCCGATAACCCTGATTTTGTCTTATTGGCCTCCGCCTTTGATATTCCCGGCCGGACGATTTTTTCTTCCGACGAAGTGGAAGAAGCCTTAACCGAAATGTTAGCGGCTAAGGGCCCGTATTTGTTACACGTTGCAATCGACGATGCTTTTAACGTTTGGCCACTGGTGCCCCCCGGCGCATCAAACAGCGATATGATGGACGAAATGGAGAAACAAACATGATCCACTCTCTGGAATTAACGGTTCAACAACGCCCCGAAGTGCTTGAGCGTGTTTTGCGCGTGACTCGCCATCGTGGTTTTACGATTACCCAAATGCAGATGCGTATGAATGACGACGCTAGCCTGTCGCTGGATATGGAGGTCGATAGCGAACGTGCCATCGAACTGTTAAGTAATCAGTTGAATAAACTGATTGATGTGACCCAGTGTAAGGTATTGTTACCGCTGAGCTTGCAACAAACGGCAAATGCTTAAGCATTCGCCATGTGAATTAAGAATACCATTTTCGATTTGAGATAAAGGATACAGTCAATGCCAAAGTTACGTTCAGCTACCAGTACCGAAGGCCGCAATATGGCGGGTGCCCGTGCGCTATGGCGCGCCACAGGGGTGAAAGACAATGATTTTGGTAAGCCAATTATCGCCATTGCTAACTCCTTTACTCAGTTTGTACCGGGTCATGTGCACTTAAAAGACATGGGCTCATTGGTGGCGAGCGCTATCGAAGAAGCGGGCGGTATCGCCAAAGAATTCAACACCATCGCCGTCGATGACGGTATCGCCATGGGCCACGGCGGCATGCTTTACAGTCTGCCATCGCGCGAGCTTATCGCCGACAGTGTGGAATACATGGTTAATGCCCACTGCGCCGATGCTTTAGTGTGTATCTCCAACTGCGACAAGATCACCCCCGGCATGTTGATGGCGGCGCTGCGCCTCAATATTCCTGTGGTATTCGTGTCTGGTGGACCGATGGAAGCGGGTAAAACTAAGTTGTCGGATAAGCTCATCAAACTCGACTTAGTCGATGCTATGGTGGCGGGCGCCGACTCGAACGTGAGCGATGAAGACAGTGCCAAAATCGAGCGTAGCGCATGCCCAACCTGCGGTTCTTGTTCTGGCATGTTTACCGCCAACTCAATGAACTGTTTAACCGAAGCACTAGGGTTATCGCTGCCGGGTAATGGCTCTATGCTGGCAACCCACTCGGATCGCCGCGAGCTGTTTTTGGAAGCGGGTCGCCGCGTGATGGCGTTGGCAAAACGTTATTATCATCAAGATGATGAATCGGCATTGCCACGTAATATCGCCAACTTTAAAGCCTTCGAAAATGCCATGACCTTAGATATCGCCATGGGCGGTTCATCTAATACTGTATTGCATTTATTGGCCGCCGCGCAGGAAGCCGATGTTGATTTTACCATGGCGGATATTGACCGTATGTCGCGCCTTGTGCCGCACCTTTGTAAGGTTGCGCCATCGACGCCTAAATATCATATGGAAGATGTGCACCGCGCGGGCGGCGTGATGGGGATTTTAGGTGAGCTAGACAGAGCCGGATTGCTGCATACCGATGTGTTCCATGTGGCGGCCGATGAAGGTGGCAATTTAAAGTCGGTATTGGCGAAATACGATGTGATGCAGACGCAGGATGAAAAAGTAAAACACTTCTTTATGGCGGGGCCTGCGGGCATTCCGACCACCAAAGCCTTTAGCCAAGATTGCCGTTGGCCATCACTGGATAACGACAGACAAGAAGGTTGTATCCGCAGCCGCGAATTTGCCTTTAGCCAAGAGGGCGGGCTTGCCGTATTGTCGGGCAATGTTGCCGAAAACGGCTGTATCGTTAAAACGGCGGGCGTGGATGAATCTAATCTGACCTTCATCGGCTCTGCTCGTGTCTATGAAAGCCAAGATGACGCAGTGGCGGGTATCTTAGGCGGCGAAGTGGTAGCGGGTGATGTGGTGGTTATCCGTTACGAAGGCCCGAAAGGCGGCCCAGGTATGCAAGAAATGTTGTATCCGACCAGTTACTTAAAATCACGCGGTTTAGGCAAGGCCTGCGCGCTGATCACCGACGGTCGTTTCTCCGGTGGCACTTCAGGTTTATCGATTGGCCACGTCTCACCCGAAGCGGCCGCTGGCGGCACTATCGCCTTGATTGAAAATGGCGATCGCATCGAAATTGATATCCCCAAGCGCAGCATCAAGCTGGCAGTAAGCGATGTTGAACTCAATGCTCGCCGCGAAAAAATGCACAGTCTTGGCCCAATGGCGTGGAAACCTATTGGTCGCCAGCGTTATGTGTCACTCGCACTTAAGGCCTACGCCATGCTCGCCACCAGTGCCGACAAGGGCGCGGTGCGCGATCGCAGTAAACTGGAGGACTAATTATGTTTACTGCATCTATGTTGCCACTCTCATCGCAAACTCAGGCGGATTTAGCCCATTTTCAGTTGGCACAAAGCTATCTGCAAAAAATCCTGTTGTCATCCGTGTATGACATAGCGAAAGTGACGCCGCTTTCCAGCATGAACAAGTTATCGGCGCGTTTAGGTTGTCAGGTATTTTTGAAGCGCGAAGATATGCAGCCAGTGCATTCCTTCAAGTTACGCGGTGCCTATAACCGTATCGCCCAGCTGACGAAAGAAGAATGCCAGCGCGGCGTGGTGTGTGCTTCGGCAGGCAATCATGCTCAGGGTGTGGCTATGTCGGCGGCGAGTCGCGGTGTGGATGCTGTGATTGTGATGCCTGAGACGACGCCCGATATTAAAGTCGATGCGGTGCGCCGTTTAGGTGGCAACGTGGTATTGCACGGCCAAGCCTTCGATCAAGCCAATGGCTTTGCGATGGCGATGGCTAAAGAAGAGGGCCGAGTCTATATCGCGCCCTTCGATGATGAAGCTGTGATCGCAGGCCAAGGCACTATCGCCCAAGAGATGTTGCAGCAGCAGCGTGATCTCGAAGTGGTATTTGTACCCGTGGGCGGCGGCGGTTTAATAGCGGGTATCGCAGCCTATTACAAGGCGGTAATGCCGCAGGTGAAAATTGTCGGCGTCGAGCCAGAAGACGCCGCCTGTTTAAAGGCAGCGATGGAAGCGGGCGAACCTGTGACACTGGCGCAAGTCGGTTTATTTGCCGACGGCGTGGCGGTTAAACGTATCGGCACTGAGCCGTTTCGAGTCGCGAAACTTTATGTCGATGAAGTAGTGACTGTCACTTCGGATGAAATCTGCGCTGCGGTAAAAGATATCTTCGAGGACACCCGTGCGATCGCCGAACCCGCAGGGGCTTTGTCCTTGGCTGGGCTTAAAAAATATATCAGCGCTAATGCCAATGGTGATTGCGGCAATGGTGAGAAAGTCGCCGCGATTTTAAGTGGCGCCAATGTGAATTTTCACAGTCTGCGTTATGTGTCGGAGCGCTGCGAACTCGGTGAGCAAAAAGAAGCGGTACTGGCGGTGAAAGTCCCTGAGCGTCCGGGAAGTTTCTTAACATTCTGTGAGTTGCTCGATAAGCGGGTGATGACAGAGTTTAACTATCGTTTCAGTAGTCGTGATCTTGCCGTGGTGTTTGCTGGCATTCGCTTAAGCCGAGGCCAAGGTGAGCTAGAACAAATCATCGCCACTTTAGAGGCTAATGGTTTTGAAGTTCAGGATTTATCCGGGGATGAAACCGCGAAATTGCATGTGCGTTATATGGTCGGTGGTCATCCACCAGAGCCTTTAGAGGAGCGTTTATTTAGCTTTGAGTTTCCTGAATATCCCGGTGCGCTGCTGAAGTTTTTAACGACCTTGCAGAGCAAATGGAACATCAGTCTGTTCCATTATCGTAACCACGGCGCGGCCTTTGGCCGAGTGCTGGCGGGATTTGAAGTGCCCGCGAGTGATGCCTTGCCGTTCCAACAGTTTTTAACTGAGTTGGGTTTTGTCTATCAAGAGGAAACCCAAAGCCCTGCCTATCAGCTGTTTTTAAATGCGGGTAACGGCAACAAGGCGTTACAACCTTAGCGCACCATGCGCGTGATAGTTATGTTAGTCATAACTAAGGCTAAAGGAGGAGCGCACAGGCGCTCCTTTTTGTGGTAGTTTTGTAGACTTAATACTCTAGCCGCCGATTAGCGCGCCACAGTTAAGTCGCTGACTTAATCCGCTGACGATTGGCTAACGAATAATAACTAGACTTCGACCTACACCTACACGCATTAAGGAGACATGATGTTACCAGCACCGCGTTTTACCGCTTTTAATCCTCCTCGCCGTATTTTAATGGGCCCTGGCCCGTCGGATGTTTATCCTGAAGTGCTTGCGGCGCAGTCCAGACCTATGGTTGGTCACTTAGATCCGCTGTTTGTGGGCATGATGGATGAGCTTAAGAGTCTGATCCAATACGCCTTCCAAACTAAAAACGAAATGACCATGGCGGTATCAGCGCCGGGCAGTGCGGGCATGGAAACCTGTTTCGTTAACTTAGTCGAGCCGGGTGAGAAGGTGATTGTCTGCCGTAACGGTGTGTTTGGTGAGCGTATGCGCCAAAACGTCGAGCGTATGGGCGCCATTGCCGTGCTGGTGGACAATGAGTGGGGCACACCTGTTGATCCTGCTGCGGTTGAAGCGGTACTGAAAGCCAATCCAGATGCCAAATTTTTAGCCTTTGTGCACGCCGAAACCTCAACTGGCGCGCTGTCCGATGCCAAAACCCTGTGCGCATTAGCTAAAACCTATGGTTGTTTGAGCATAGTTGATGCGGTGACTTCCCTTGGCGGCGTCGAATTAAGAGTCGATGAATGGGGCATAGATGCCATTTATTCTGGCAGTCAAAAGTGCCTTTCCTGTGTACCGGGTTTATCGCCCGTGTCTTTCTCGCCTGCAGCCGTCGAAAAACTCAAGAATCGCAAGACCCCAGTGCAAAGTTGGTTCCTCGATCAAAGCTTAGTGATGGCCTATTGGACCAGCGCGGGCGGCAAACGTAGTTACCATCACACTGCGCCCGTTAATGCACTTTATGCACTGCATGAATCCCTGCGTATGTTGGCGGCTGAAGGTTTAGAAAATGCGTGGCAACGCCATCATGACATGCACTTAGTGCTGCGTGCTGGGCTGGAAAAGTTAGGGCTAAATTTTGTGGTTGCCGAAGATTCGCGTCTGCCACAACTTAACGCAGTTTACATCCCCGCTGGCGTCGATGATGCTGCGGTGCGGACTCGTTTGCTGAAGGATTATAACCTCGAAATCGGCGCCGGCCTTGGCGCCCTTGCGGGCAAAGCATGGCGCATCGGTCTAATGGGCTTTGGTGCCCGTCGAGAAAATGTCTCTTTATGCCTCAAGGCATTAGAAGAGGTGTTGAACTAATATGCCAAGATTACGTTTTGCCTTTTGCGGGCTAATGATCGCTTTGCTCAGTGCCTGCTCGGTGAATAATACGAGCAATGTCTCCTGCGATTTTGTGCGCGGAACCAATAATAATCAAAGCATGCGCGACGCGAGCGGCCACGATACGGGCAGCGCAGATGAGCGACAAAAAGATGTCGGTATCGGCTTCTTGAATGTCATCTTCGGCGGCATCAGTCGAGCACTTTCTTCCGATGATTCATCGGATGGAAAGTGTTTGTAACTTAGTTAGTTTTAGTGGTTTTGATTAAACGAAAATCCCCGAAATGCGGGGATTTTTTAATTTTATTAATAAAGTCGCTTTTGGCAGCAGGTAATATTGATTTAGCACTGTCATTCCACTGACTCGCCGACTTTAGTTTAAAAAATAAGTTGACCCTATCGGCCCTACGGCGGCATCTGCTATATATGGCTAGATTTATAACAAGACTAGAATGTCGCGAACACATGGATGTGAATGAGCGACCATGCCGCCAATGGTCACTTCCACGACAGTGCTTAATCCCGTTAAACCCTTGGTATACCTGATAGTCTGTTATTTACAATGATGCATTCCGAGAATTTAATACCAAGAATTAAATAATGGTGGTTCGTTAAGCTTTTTTGACTTGCGAGGGAATATTATTGCTGGCAACAGAGTAAAACGATGTTTACAATAAATTTAAGTATGCGCTAATGCTTTCTTAGGGACATTAAACTTTTAACCTATTACAGGGTAGTGATTTTGAGTACAAATCTACAGCCATTTTTTATTGTGCAATCAGATCCTGATGGTAAGGGAATACCGTATTTTATGGATAAACATTGGACTCCTGAGCTACCTGACTATGAGTTTTATGACTCACCACCATGTGAGGTTGATTTTTTAAATGCTTATTCTCTTAAAGCAAAAACATATCAACTGAATGGTGATTATTTGGTTGATGAAAATTTAGTTTCTAATGAAATGTTATATTTGTGTGAAAAATTAAAGGTTAAGTGTATTCGTATTCCTGTCGATATTAACTTGCATCGAGGAGTTCGTCCGCAGAAAAAGTACTTTTTATTTTTTCCACTAAGTTATTTGTCTATCTTAGATAAGGATGAGTCCATTTATACTATCTCGATTGACTTAGATTCTGGGAAATTGAACACGCAAGAGGAACGTGGGTTAAAGAAGACATATTATGAGTCTATAGATAAATTTAAAATAAAGAATAATATTTGTGAACATTTATTCTTTTGTAACGAGATAGCGGCTTCTGTATGTTCTATTCAGTTTAAAAACGAGTACGAGGCTCTTGGTTTAACGGGTGTGAGTTTTAAGGAAATAAATGATAATTATCAGTATTCTGCATGGAGCTGAGTGTATCATAAAATGAAAATATTGAAGCTAAGTACAAGGAGTGAATAATGGACTGGACTGAGTTAGAAGAAAAATGCTTTGAAATTACATACGATACAATCAAGATGTTATTGTTAGAAAATAAAGATGAGGCATTCTATGCGGTATCTCTTTACACTGACAGTAGTGCCATGTCAGCATCATTAAGTGCTAGCTCTGAGGGTAAGCTTAAAAGCATTCTCGTTGCTGAAGAAGATCAGAGCATAGAGTGTGAAAATTACTATAGATGGGCAGTATCTGAGTGGTTTTATGATGGATATAATGCGGGAGCCTTCTCTAAAATAAGTAAGATGCTTCGAGAGGACTCATCTCGAGAAATAAACTTTGCAAAGTTTAAAAATGAACTAATTAAGACATTATCAAATGTACTAATCAGAATAAAAAGAGAACTGCCTATTGAGCTAAATTCGACAGTGTGTTTTGTTTCAATTACTGACGACGATGAGTCTGAGGAAATAGAAAACTCTTCTGCAAAATTAATAAACGATGCCCCCTTTTAATGGCATTTATTTTAAGATTTGACTAATTAACCGTACAGGTTTATCTATAAAAATAGAAAAATAATCTCTTTTTAAAAAAGATGAAAAAATATAGGACAAACGCATCTTTTCTTCATGGCGATTATTCTAAATCTTGATTCAAAAGATATGACTGCTGAGATGGTCACCTCTGTCTGGACTTCGGTTTGGGTAGTTCAGGCTATCAGAATGTACGGCAGTTTATGGGATTAAGCACTGGCATGTAAGTGACCGTTGGCGGCATGGCCGCTCATTCACATCCATGTGATCGCGACATTCGTATGTCCATATACAGCAGATGCAGCCGTCGAGCCCGCATGGATGACTTATTTTTAAACCAAAGTTGGCGCGTCACTGGAATGACAGTGCTAATCGCAACTCACTAAATATGCACAGGACAATCAGCCTTCGCTTTTTGCTAATTGACATATAATGTCATCCCGCTATTATGGCAGCACCTCAGATTACACGAACAAGATCCTATAAATGAAAAAGTTATTTATTATGCTGGCGATGATTTTTGCGGTTAGCTTAGTTACTAGCCCAGTCGTTGAAGCAAAAAAATTCGGCGGTAGTAAATCTATCGGCAAAAGCCATCAAACGGCTCCGGCTCAACCAGCGGCGACCAACACACCGACTACGGCGCCAGCGGGAGCACCGGGCAAAAAAGGTATGATGGGCGGCATGTTAGGCGGTTTATTAGCAGGTGGCTTATTGGCTGCGCTGTTTATGGGCGGTGGTTTTGAAAATATTCAAATCATGGATATTTTGATTATCGGTTTGCTGGCATTCGTGCTATTCAAAATCGTTCGTACTGTGATGGCCTCAAAAGCGGGGGCGCAGCCAAGACCGGCCTATGCAGGGGCGAGTCAGCCAAGTACTAATCTACAGCGCCAACAGACTGAACAAACAGGTTTTGCCACCAATGCAAACAGCGGCAGCAATGGCTTTGGCCAAGCGATAAGCGATGTGCCCTTTAATTTACCCGCGGGTTTTGATTTACCAAGCTTTTTGGAAGGCGCTCGTAGTCACTACAAAACCCTGCAATTGGCGTGGAATGAAAACGATTTAAGCAAAATCCAAGAGTATGTTTCTATTGATCTTTACAATGAACTCAGCAACCAACGTCGCGAGTTAGTTGGCGATCAGCACACAGAAGTGATGTTTTTGGATGCAGAACTTGTCCGCGCCACACACAATGCAAATCTTGCGGAAGTGAGTGTTAAATTTAGCGGCCGCTATTGCGATACCGTTGAAGGCGTAGAAGAGGACATTAAGGAAATCTGGCATTTAGAGCGTAACGTAACGCAAGCCAACTCACCTTGGTTAATTGTGGGTATCGAACAGTAATCAGCTCAGTGTTTAAAGCAGCCTTAATCTCTTAAGGCTGCTGTTTACATCCCCTTTCGTTTCAATCCAGCCTTACCCTAGCAGTTCAACGTCATCGATAGATTGAAAAAATCCGGCTGTCATCGCATTCACTATTGGCGGCAGCAAGACTTTGCTGATTATTTTAAAGTAGTTAATTAGTGCATCAATTGCTAAATAAAAAATCCCCGCCATTAGCGTGGATTTTGTTATTTTTTCAAATGGTTACACAAATTGTCTGATGGCTATGGCGATAATCAGCACTGGGCAAACATACTTTACATATCTTGGCCAAATGCGCCAGAAAAGCCCTGTGCTATCGACACCTTCTTGCCCACGAATTGCCTTGAGCAGTTGGGTTTGGCGCCAAATCCAACCTAAGTAAACCGCAATACCGAGGGCGACCAGCGGCTGGGCGATTTGGGTGGTCAGCATTATAGTGAAACTAAATAGCGTCTCAAAAAATACCGCCAGTAATAAGGATAATGAGGTCAACAATAGGCCGATGATCAAGGTGGCGCGTTGACGGCTGAGTCCGAACTTTTGCATCACATAACTCGTCGGCACTTCGGCGATGGAAATGGCCGAGGTTAAACCCGCGATGATCAGCAGAATAAAGAAAATCACGCTGATGATGAGGTTAGCCGTATCGCCTAAGGTGGAAAATAACGCGGGTAAGACAGTAAACACCAATGCATCCGAATCGAGTAATTTACCCTCGGCGTTAAAAATCTGCACGCCATTGTGCTGGGCCACATACATGGCTGGAATGATTAAAAAGGCGGCGAGAAAGGCGATGCCGCTGTCGGTAAAGGCAACCCAGACGGTCAGTTTAGCGATATTCTCTTTTTGGTTCAGATAACTGCCGTACACCATCATGGCACCTGTGCCTATGGTAAGGGAGAAGAAGGTTTGTCCGAGCGCGCTGATCAAGGTATCTGGCGCCAGTGCCTTGGTAAAGTTAGGTGTTAGTAGCGCGCTTATCCCTTCGCTCGCACCATTTAGGGTGAAGATATACGCCACGCCCGCGATCAGCATGATCAGTAATAACGGCATTAAGCGTTTCGACCATTTTTCTATGCCTTCTTGCACGCCTTGCAGTAATACCAGAAACACCAGCGTGCTGAAGATCAGTGTAAACACCAGATTACGTGACAGCGAAAAATCCACTAGCCAAGCGGCGGTATCATTCGAGCCAAAGGCAGTGGCGATAGGCGCGATGGCAAAGCTGACAAACCAGCCGGAGAGAATGCTGTAGAAGGTATAAATCAATCCCGCTGTCACTATGGAAAGCAAACCTATGCTCTTGCCTAAACCGCGGGTGAGTGAGTTGAAGCCGAGTTTACCCATGGCATCGGCGGGGTTGGTTTGTCCGTGGCGACCTATCATAAGCTCGGCCATCAGCATGGGAATGCCTAGGATGAAAATCAGCACTAGGTACACAAGTAGAAAGGCGCCGCCACCATGGGTGGCCGCTTGGGTGGGGAATCCCCAAATATTGCCGACGCCAACGGCGCTACCGGCTGCCGCCATGATAAAACCTAAGCGTGAGCTGAAGTGGTTAGTTGAACTTGTATTGGCCGATTGCATTGTGCCTCCCGTAAAAAGAAGGCGTATCTTAGGCGGATAAATTAGGATTTCAACGCAATTTTAGTGCGTTAATTTGGTGTTAACCGGCAATAATTTATCGGTTTTTGGCTATAAGTTAATGTTGTGTGCCGCCTATCTGTTTTGTGCGAGATTTTATTGCTATCAGGTGCGACTGATGGTTGAGATTTGGCGAATCATTGCGATGATAAAAATTCATTGAATTGTGATCTTATGGTCAAAAAATACCGTATGGCAGATGTCTAACCGCTATTTTGTGCTATGACTGTTACTTGTGCATCTGTCTTGCTTGCGGTGTTTGCTGTGACTGTTGGCTTATGCTTGAATGTTGACGTGCCCTAAGGGAATGGCCGTGTGGTCCTTAACCTTTTTGAGGACAAAGCTGGAATGCACCCCTGCGATATGCACGTTGGTCGTGAGTTTATCTAACAGGAAAGTGCGAAAGTGCGCCATATCTTGTACTAGCACTTTAAGTTGATAGTCGGCCTCTGAGCCCGTGATCAGCGCGCATTCTTGGACTTCTTCGTAGGCGAGTGCATTGGTTTCAAATTGATTGAGAATCGCCGGTGTATGTTTCTCCATTCGAACATGGATATACGCGGTCAAATGCAGGTTGAACTTATCCGCCGACAGACGCGTTGCATAATCGGCAATATAACCCGCTTCTTCTAAGGCTTTAACACGGCGCGAGCAAGGAGATGGCGATAGTCCGACTTTATTGGCCAGTTCGAGATTCGATAATCTGCCGTGGGTTTGCAGTAAGCGCAGAATCGTTAAATCGAGTTGATCGAGTTTGTAGGGGTGAGTGTCTGTCATCGAAAGCTTAGGGTTAACTGAGTCAGCCTCTAGTTTGCCAGTCTTAGCGGACTTTGCCAAAAATCTTGATCAAATGAGACATTTTAAGGTTGTGACAGTGATAACGGATAGAGATTTTGGGAGTCGCGCTGTTTGGAACTCCCGTTATTTACCGCTATTGTTATGATGCTAATAAGAGTGAGACACTGTATGCGCTTGAGTTTGTTGCTAATCTGCTTATTCATATTACCGACTTATGTATTTTCTGCATCGTTAACCATTGGTAGTGCTCTAAATCGACCGCCTTATATTATCGAAGATGCTGAATCAGGGCTTGAGATCGATATTATTAAGGCCGCGTTTAAGGAAATGGGGCAGCCAGTCAACTTCAAATTCTACTCTCGTAAACGCCAAGTTTTATATTTCAATAAAGATCGATTGGATGCTGTAATGACGATGAACCCTGCGAATGGCGTTGATGGTTATTGGTCTAATGATTATGTTGAATATACCAATGTGGCGATCAGTTTGGCCGAACAACGCCTTGAAATAACACGTATTGCGGATCTTAAAAAGTACAGTGTCGCCGCTTTTGAAAATGCTCGCTTCTTACTTGGCCCTGAGTTTAATGCCGTAGCGCAACAGACTATTTATCGTGAAGTCGATAGCCAATTAAGCCAGAACCGTATGTTGTACTTAGGTCGCATTAATACTGTGATTGCCGATCGTTATATATTCGCTCAACTGAATAAGTTCGTTGAGGATGATGTTGATACCCAGCAAGCATTAAGCTACCACTTTATTTTCCCCCCAACATCCTATCGAATGGTGTTCCACAACTCAGTGGCGCGGGATACTTTCAATCAAGGGCTCGCTAGAATTAAGGCCAATGGAATTTATCAGGCTCTAGTGGCAAAATACTTAGGCAGTGCTTAGCAATGCCTAAGTATTTAACTTCATAGTGTTTGAAGCTGTCGTATGTGAGTCGACAGCCAAATCCAGACGCTGAATTAACAGCGTTAGCGCTCAGATCCTTTAGCAAACGCATGGGAGAGTGGACGCAACTTACTGACAAAGAACACGCTACATCCGCTGATGATGGCGGCTAAAAAGGTTGAAAACAGCACATCCTGCGGCCAATGCATGCCAAGCAGCATACGGCTTAATCCCATCAAAAATCCCCAGATCCATAACGCCATGACTAAGCTAGGTAATCCAGCGAGTAGCAAATAGTAGCTGGCGGTAAGCACTAGCGTCACAGCAAAAATGGTATGTCCCGAAGGAAAAGAATAGCCGATTTCATCTTCCCAATGCTGATGGATCCGTGAGTCGAGTTTCAAGGCGGGTTCTGCAGCGATCAAGCCATCGAGTGCATTGGCAATTGTCTTTGAACGTGACTGTTTATCCAATTGATAAAAGGCATCGAGTGAAAGCGGTTCATGCTTAGGCAGTGCTTGTTCTGCTAGAAAAACGAGATTAGGTCTGGGCTCTTTAAAATAGGATTTGAGGGTGTGGCTTAAGCCTAAGCTGATAACTTGGCTGAGGCTGATGGCAAAAAATAAACTTATAAAGAGTGGTTTAGGCATATGACGATAGGCGATCGCCAATACAAACAAGACTGTTGCGACGCCATAGGGCGCAGTGCCAGTCATGGTAATCCAATATAAGGTTTTGGCTAAGGTAGAGTGCAGATCGATCAGTGGAAACAGCTGATTCTGTGTCAGTAATAGTAAGCCCGGAATGGTTGCCAACAGTATCCAAGCTAAACCTAAACGGCGTAAAAGATAGACGCTATGGGTCAAAATATAAGCCTCTTCATAAAACGCCATAGGCTACAACGCGGCAATGGTTTTGCCAATAAAAAAATCCCGACAGCAAAAGATGGCGCTGTCGGGGGTCTTCAAGGGTGGATCGGTAGGGCGCTATTGCGCCGTGTTCTTAGGGTGATGCCTAGTCACGAACATCAAAATCAACAGTACGACTAACAGTAAACCTGAACCCATCAATAGGGCGTAATCTTCCAGTTGCAGTATTGAGTACAGCACGGCATATAAACTCACCAGCATAATGCCCACTAATGCACCGCGCTTAATACTTGCTGTGGCACTCCCTACATAAGCCGATACCGACAGCACGGGAATACAGGCGGCAATTAAATAGGCATGCAAGAAGGCTAGATGTTCAGATAGCGAGAGTAGTAGCAAATAGAACAAGGCCATGGCGCTGCCGACTAACACATATTGAATCGTGCTTAGGCTGGTTTTTTGTCCGATTTCGAAGATAAACAACATGATAAAAGTCAGCACGATAAACAGTAGGCCGTATTTTACCGAGCGATCAATCTTGCCGTAGTGAGTCACTGGTTCGAATAAAATCGCATTAGCCGACACTTCAGTCAGAGTCGATTGATTACTCTTAATAAACTCTTGTGGATAGTTACGGGTTAAGTGGCTGATATTCCAACTTGCAGTAAAGCCTTGCGCGTTGATGTCCCGTTCTGCGGGTAATAATCCCTTAAAGCTTGGATGCGGCCAGTCGGCGCTAATATTGATTAGCGTTTGCTCGCCTAGTGGCAATGCGCTGATAGACTGAGAGCCGCGTAGTGTCATGGCAAAATCCACACTAAAATCACTTGCTTCGCTGACTTGGATCTTTTGATTAAAGCCTTTTTCTAAACCGCCAGTGGTTAACCCCGTGCCCGACATCAGTGATCCAGAGAGTAATGTCGATTCACCGGTGATTTCAATTTTTTCTACTTTATCAATTGCTTGATTCGATGACACCCCAAAGACTAACCGGGCATTTTTGTTATCGAAGGCGATAAGGTTAGGAATATCATAACGGTTAAGGCTGAAGTCGGCCTGACCTTGTAGAGCTGCGTTATACACCAGCGATTGATAAATGCCACGGGTGCGAAAATCATGTTTTAGGTCTAAGTCGAGGGTGAGCTTTTTCGGTAGGATCACTAGCTCATCTTGATAGGTACGCTTCACTTCATGGCGAGTTTTACCGTCGTTACTGACTTCTTCTTGTAACACAAAATAGCTATAAGGGATCACCAGCGCAGGACCTGAGAGGGTTTGCTGCTCACCCCATGAACGGCCGATTTCATCGACAACGCTGTGGTAAAGGGTTTGGCGATCAGAAGTCATATCCATAATGATCCCCAGCGGGATCAACGCGAGGATTGAGAGTATGCCAATGGTTAAGGCTTTTAATAAGGTGGTGTTTTTTAATGCCGTTCCCTTTGCGGTGGCTGCTGCCCACGGTTCTTGTGCTGACATATCGATTCCTTGACTTCGATTAAATTTTTTGAGGAGTGCGCGCACCACTAAATAGGCTGCGCTACCAAATAAGGCCAAACTAAGTAGGGTGAGTACCCAGAAAATAATGCTGAACATTGAATTTCATTCCCTATGAAATACGACCGAGACTTATCCGCTAAGATTGTGCAGAGTTAACTCGGTATCACGGCGGGTATTAAAACAGATTTTTTTACAAAAGTTGCGGGCAAGTTGCTGATCAATAGTGGCAAAATTATGGCGATTGCCGCTAAATCCATACTCATTATTCAAGTTTATGAATCTGATAGTGGGATGTCTTTGCCAAATTTTGGGTGTTTTTTCTCGTAGTCATTTTCTTTTTCAATATGCTTGAGCAGTGCTTTGAAGCTTTGTTTAAAGACGTCAAGTTCTGCGGAATAGACTACGGCATGGTGGGAAAACCAGTGGTGTTTTTCTCGATCACGGTTACTGTAATCGGGCCAAATACGCAGCTCATACTCATCACCCATGACGACAATGACATAGGCAATGGCGCCATTGCTAAAGATGATACATTGGGGCAGGTACACCAGCTCTTCGCCTTTAAATAACTCATACTCTATCGCTTCGGTGCGCCAACTCACTATCGGTAGCGGCGCCTCGATAGAGCAACCAATCGACTGATGCTGATTAAACAGTACGGCGTTAATGTCATCCATTGAAAAGGGCTGGTGATCGCCATTTTTAGCAGCAAGTGAATACAAGATATTCATCAAAAATGGCAGCTTAGTGCCATTACCCGTTTTGCGGCCGCAGAGTTGTGCTTGGCGATAGTAGATATTCATCATCAATCCTTAATGAAGAGCCTATGCCAGATAGGCTCTATTTCGAGTCGTGAAACTAACGGGCAGGTAAACCGATAGCCGTTAAGGTATAAATGGCTTATGTTATCCGAAGATACTGCCTAGTGAGTAGACTTGTGCGTACATTTCACAAACCTACTCGTTGAATAGTGTGCCAAATGCTTTTATTTTCAGTTTGTTATGTTTTTTGCTCTGGTTTGGTATTTGCTTGTCGTTGAATTTGGAGAATCGATGTCTAATCCCTTTTCACCTCGCGAGTGGCTGCAATTAAATATGCAGCAGCAAGGATTATTGCAACCATATACCTCTGTCACCGAGGCAATTTCACGTCTCAGTTATGTACAAATTGACTCTATCAACGTGGTTGAGCGAGCGCATCATCATGTGCTGCATAGTCGTATGCCAGAATATCAGCCAAAGATGCTCGATATGGCTTTAGCCAAAGGAGAGGTCTTCGAATATTGGTCCCATGCGGCAGCTTATTTACCGATTGCCGATTACCGTTTTAGTTTGCAGCGTAAACAGCAGCTGCAAAATGGCGGTAAGCATTGGTTTGAGCCAGACGATAAAATAATGCAGGAAGTGCGGGCGCGAATCCTTGCAGAAGGGCCACTCAAGGCCAGTGATTTCGAACATAGTGAAGCTAAAAACGGTACCTGGTGGGATTGGAAGCCCGCGAAGAAGGCCCTAGAGCAGCTGTTTATGCGTGGTGAGTTGATGGTGGTGCGGCGGGAGAAATTTCAAAAGGTTTACGATCTTACCGCACGAGTGTTGCCACAAGATATAAATGCCAAAGCACCGACAGATAGTGAGTTTACCCGCTATCTAATTGATCGTTATCTCGATGCCCACGCCTTCGGTACTGCGGCGCAAATGGCTTATTTACGCAAAGGTATGAAATCAGCAGTAGCCCAAGAGTTGGCAGAGTTGTTAGCTCTCGGGTTATTAGCGTGTTTTAAGACGGCGGGCCAAAGCTACTTTTATCGCCCTTCATTACAGCTAAATGCACCATTACCTAATAAAGTGTGGCTGCTTAATCCCTTCGATAATTTATTGATCCAACGGCAAAGATTAAAGCAATGGTTTGATTTTGATTATCAAATTGAAGTCTATGTCCCAGCCGAAAAGCGTCAGTATGGTTATTATTCTTTAGCAATTCTGTGGCGCGACACTTTTGTTGGCCGCGTGGATGTTAAAGCCGATCGCCAAGCTAACCTATTGCTATTACAGCAATTAACCTTAGAAGAGGGCGTGATGGTGAATGGCTTAGATGAGGATTTCTGTGCGGCCTTTGATATCGCAGTCAGTGAATATGCTCGTTTCAATGGCTGTGACCGCTGGAAGTTAGTCAAAGCTAACCATAAAGGCCTTAAGCAAAAGTATGCTCGCCAACAAAAGCTTTAATTATTTGTCTCTTTAGTTGGAGCATCCATAAAGCGAAAGCAGCCATACAGTAAGATTAGATACAGCAGTGGCAACGCAGCAATGACTAAAGATGAAGAAGTCGCAGTGCTATCGCTCGTAATGCGATAACAGAGGATATACACGGCGGGATAAACTAGGCTTCCCCATAGAAAACACTGATTCATCAATCGATAGATAAAAGCGGGTTTAATGCTTGATTGACTGGCCAGTCCCATCAAACTGGCGAGAAGCACACCGGGATAAGTGAGTAGCGGCACGCCACCAAGCAACCATAATGCCCAAAGAAGATAGTCCTGATAGTGTGTGCTGATTGTGACATCCATTGTAGCTTCATTCCTTGATTGTTCGACGCTAAAGCATTAAGTCTGTTTATGCTCTGGTTGCAGCGGTGGCTTTACTGCCAGCCCTTGCTGCATCTTAAGCCAAAAGCTTTGCTGACATAGATTGCTAAAGGATTTTTGCTGCGGCGAAATCGCAATATGAGCTGTTACAACCCGATAGCTGAGCCAATAATCTTCACAAACCATGTCTGACTCATAAGCTTGTTTATCTTGCTCGCTTAGCTTGCTAATCACAACCCCGTTATCGAAGTGATAAAGCGTTATGGACTCACAAATCTCCACATTATCATCGTGATAGGTTTGCTGCTCGTTTGATTGGCTTACCACGTAGACAGGGCTTGGATAGCCTTCAATAGCAAGGATATAGCTGGCGAGTTGTTGCATTATTTCCCCAAGTGACTCAATGCTTGAAGTGTTAAAAACAAAAAGCACAGCTGCGCTATCGCTAACTGTGCTCTTTCAAACATGCATGATAAGTTAGCCCGCTGCGTTGAGCTTTTTTTCTAACTCATTGACTTGAGCTTGTAGGGCTTCTAATTTTTCGCGGGTTTTCAGTAGTACATGTTGCTGCACATCAAATTCTTCACGGGAAACCATATCCAACTTGAGCAATTGATTTTGCAGTACTTGCTTACTGCGCTCTTCAAATTCACCGGCAAATTGCTTTAGACCGCTGGGCAAACTTTCGCTCAATTGTTTCGCCATTTCTTCGATTTTCTTTGGATTGATCATAATCTTGTCCGCCTCTTTACTGAATAGCTCGATTGTAACTCAGTACGTTAGCTTTCAAAAGTAAAGCAGACGCGTGAACACTTTAGTTGGCTGTTGTTGGGGTTTATATCACGGAGAAGCTTATCTACAGAGTTGAGTTCTGCTCAACCTAAGCGGGGATTTGTTAGCCTTAAAACTGTCGATTCTGCTATGATCCCATCCCTTTCTGTCGACTTGTTTGGATATTGCGCAAAGATGAAACTCAATCCCGCCCAAAACGATGCTGTTCATTATGTTTCAGGCCCTTGCCTAGTCTTGGCGGGTGCGGGTAGTGGTAAAACACGCGTAATTATCAATAAAATCGCTTACTTGGTCGAAAAATGTGGCTATAAGGCGCGTAATATCGCGGCGGTGACCTTTACCAATAAGGCTGCCCGTGAGATGAAAGAGCGGGTCGCTCAGTCTATGGGCCGCAAGGAAGCCAGAGGTCTGTGGATTTCAACCTTCCATACTTTAGGGCTTGAGATCATTAAACGCGAGCATAAGGTCTTAGGTTTAAAACCGGGTTTTTCGCTGTTTGATGATCAAGATACCTTGGCACTGCTCAAAGAGTTAACCCAAGACGAGTTGGATGAAGATAAAGATTTACTCAAAGCGCTTGCCAGTACGATTTCAAACTGGAAGGGTGGCTTAATTATTCCCGAGCATGCACGCAAAATCGCTAAAGATGAGCAACAGCACTTATTTGCTATGTTGTATCAGCGTTATGCTCAACATATGAAAGCCTATAACGCTTTAGATTTTGACGATTTGATTCTGATGCCAACCTTATTGTTGCGCCACCATGAAGAAGTGCGTACGCGCTGGCAAACCAAGATCCAATATTTGCTGGTGGACGAATATCAAGATACTAATACCAGCCAATATGAAATGGTAAAGCTGTTAGTGGGTGATCGGGCACGCTTTACTGTGGTGGGGGACGACGATCAGTCAATCTATTCATGGCGCGGTGCTAAGCCACAAAACCTCGTGTTATTGGGTAAAGATTTTCCACAGCTTAAGCTGATTAAACTGGAGCAGAACTACCGTTCTAGCCAGCGGATCCTACGGGCTGCGAACATTCTTATCGCGAATAATCCCCATGTTTATGATAAAGCCCTGTTTAGCGAGCTTGCCTATGGTGAGCCGTTGCGGGTGCTGTTTGCCGCCAATGAGGAGCAAGAGGCTGAACGTGTTGTTGCCGAAATTGTGCGGCACAAGTTTGTTGGCCGTACTCAGTTTGGCGATTATGCGATTTTGTATCGGGGCAACCATCAATCACGGTTACTCGAACGCGCACTGATGACGAACCGTATTCCTTATAAATTGAGTGGTGGTACGTCATTTTTTGCTCGTGCTGAAATTAAAGACATCATGGGCTATCTAAAACTCGTGGTGAATCCCGATGACGATAATGCTTTCCTGCGCATCGTGAATTTGCCTAAACGTGGCATAGGTCCATCAACCTTAGAGCGTTTAGGTAATTTTGCCAACGAGAAGCATATTTCTATGTTTGCGGCGATTTTTGAGCCTGAACTGAATCATCATTTACCGCCTGCGGCTATGTCATCTTTATATCAGTTTGGTCGTTTTATTGTGGAGACTGGGGATCATGCTGAACGTGGTGAACCCGTCGAGGCGGTGAAGCATTTGATCCGTAAGATCAATTACGAAGATTACTTATACGAAACCAGCACCAGTGCCAAGGCCGCTGAAATGCGGATGAAGAATATCTCAGAGCTTTACCGTTGGGTGACAGAGATGCTCGCGGGTGACGAGTTAGATGAGCCTATGACCTTGCCAGAGGTGGTGACTCGATTGACGCTCAGGGACATGATGGAGCGCAATAGTGAGGATGAAGGCGGCGATCAGGTGCAGTTGATGACCTTGCATGCTTCTAAGGGCTTAGAGTTTCCCTTCGTGTTTATGGTTGGAGTAGAAGAGCGTATCTTGCCCCATCAAACCAGCATAGACGAAGATAACGTCGATGAGGAGCGTCGGTTGGCGTATGTGGGTATCACTCGAGCTCAACGAGAGCTTTGGTTCACCCTCTGCCGCGAAAGGCGCCAATTTGGTGAAACCATGCGTTGTGAACCAAGCCGTTTCTTACTTGAGTTACCTCAAGATGATGTGGTGTGGGAAAATCGTAAGCCACAACAAACGGAACAGGAGCGGATGCAAACGGGGCGGGCAAATATTTCTAGCTTAAGAGACATGTTTAAAAAATAGCGAGCGGTTTCGCTTACTATTCTTTTAAATCAGCTACTTATTTTTTACTAGGCATATTCGAGCTGAGCACAGATCTGTGGTTGGGTTTCACATAAGGTAAAAGTGTCGGCTAAAGCAGCCCCCTGACCCAGTTGATAACCCAGTTCATTGAAGATACGTTTTTGTTCAGGGTTATCAATGCCATCGACAAAGGTTTGAAGCTCTAAGGTTGATGCCGTTTTTTGATAGGCAGACATTAACTTAAGCTGTTGCTCGCCTTGTATTTGTTTGGTGAGGTTGGCATCGAGTTTTAAGCCTTTTATCGGCAGAAACAATAAGCTATTTAATGCACTATAGCCGCTACCGTACTGGCTGATACCGAGTTTTACCCCGAGCTTCTGCAACAATTCAAAGCCATTGATATGATTTTCAGTTTCCTGCACTAGGGCTTTTTCATTGAAGAATAACCACAAATGGCTCAGGTTTAACTGGGTTTGCTTGAGAGTGTTTTTCAAACTGCGCAGTACATGCTTATGCTTGAGATGTTGGCTCGAAAGCATGACATGTAATTCAACAGATTCATCATATTGCTTGAGGAGTTGGGGATAGCTGCTATCTATGATGTTGATCGTATATTTATCGAGCTCAACGGTAAGGTGTGATTGTTCAGCAAGCGTGCTAAGTTGTTCCTGCTGTAAGAGCCCACGCTGCGGATGTTGCCAGAACAGGCGGCTTTCTAATGCATGCACTTGACCTGTTTTAAAATTGACTACTGGTAAGTAACTAAGCTGGATTTCAGCATGGTGTAATGCATGTCTAAATTCAGTTTCTAACTCGACATCCTGCATGACCTGATGTTGGGCGTTATCATCAAAAATAACATAGCAGCCTTTACCATTGGCTTTCGCCTGATACATGGCAGTATCTGCATTACGTAACATAGATTCACTGGTATCAATTCTGTGCTTGCCACTGATGGTGATACCGATACTGGCTCCAGAACTAAATTCCATTGTGCCAAGTCGATAGGGCTGGGATATTTTTTGGATCACTCTTTCTGATATATCTTTCGCGTCGTTGATGTTGTTAATGCTATCGAGCAGTATCACAAACTCATCGCCACCGAGTCGCGCTAAGGTGTCATTATCACGAATGCAGGACTTGAGGCGGCTTGCCGTCTCAATTAAGAATTTATCGCCCTCTAGGTGTCCCATAGTGTCGTTAATCTGTTTGAAGCGGTCGAGGTCGATAAACAGTAGGGCAAACTGTTCTAAGCTATGGCGACGAAC
The DNA here is from genome assembly GCF_025654025.1 of Shewanella sp. SM55. Lineage (NCBI taxonomy): Bacteria > Pseudomonadati > Pseudomonadota > Gammaproteobacteria > Alteromonadales > Shewanellaceae > Shewanella > Shewanella sp. SM55. The sequence goes on from NZ_JAKKRS010000011.1 coordinate 51,452, forward strand.
ATGCTTGATCGCTTGAGATAAACGCTCCATAAACATAGCGCGATTAGGCAGGCCTGTAAGTGCATCATGTTTGGCATCGTGAACTAGCTTGGCTTCCATATTACGGCGTTGTTGAATTTCTTTCTCAAGACTTTTATTCAGTTCGGCTAACGCTTTGGTACGATCAATAACCTTTTCTTCTAGCTCTTCATAACTGCGTTGTAAGGACTCTGCGGACAGCTTTTTCTCGATAGCCGAGCCTATATGTTGTGATACAAATGTCAGTAATTCTAAGTCTTTAACTTGGTAATTCTGTGTCATGCTAAAACTGTAAATCGTTAACGCACCACGAACTTGATCATGGATAAAAAGCGGGATTCCGATCCACTGATGCATGGTTTGAGTATGATTTAACGCTGGCGCTTGGGAATACAGCTCACCAGAGGCAATTAATGCATTGATACTGCTTTGATCTAGCAATAGTGGGCGCTTATGTTTGAGCACATATTCGGTTAAGCCGTCTTGTAGCGGCCGAGTGCCAGGGTGCTTATTGGCTAATTGCGATACATAAAAAGGAAACGTGAGGTGGGTTTCTGTGTCATCCAAAAGCGCGATATAGCAATTGTTGGCGGGAATGAGGTGTCGAATAACATTATGCAATTGGGCATAAAAGTCTGGGTTGTCTGCACTGGAACTTGCTAGCTCGGCGATTTCGAACAGTGATTTTTGTAAGCGTTCAGCTCTACGCCGTTCATAGACTTCTAGTTTTAACTTATCGTAGGCTTGGCTGAGTTCTTTTGTCCTTTGCTGGATAGCTTGTTCTAATTGTTCTTGATGTTTTAGTCGTTCCATTACCCCAGCAATATGGTGACAAATGAACGTCATTAACTCGAGTTCGATTTCACCATAACTGATGTTTGTGTCATAGGTTTGCACCACTAACACACCTGTTACTATGTCATCTTGTTTAATGGGCACGCCCAGCCACAGATGACAGGGAGAACCTAAATTAACAATTTCTCCAGCGGCAATCAGTTCATTGACTGTGTCATTGTTACACAACAAAGCTTTCCCGGTTCTGAGTACGTAGCCTGTTAATCCTTGCTGTAATAATGTAGATAGTGATTGTTCAGGATAAAGCTCCGCTGGATGGGCATCTTTCTCATCAGCGAAAAATGGGATGGCGAGTTCACCTGTGTGAGTATCCAGGGTTGAAATAAAAAAATTATCAGCGGGAATGAGCTGTTTTAGATGGCTATGTACGCCGACATAGAATTCTTCGAGTGAAGAAGCATGAGTCGCAATATTGGATATTTCGAGTAATGCGTTTTGAATGATCTCAGCATGCTTATATTTATGCGCTAATTGTTTTAAGCGAATAATTTTTTTGCGTAAGCGTTCAATTTCACTCACACGCGGCTGGCCAGTTTCATCTTCATCCTTAAACATGATACTCACTAGTTAAATATATGTTTGCTTTTACCAAAGTCTATAATTAGCATGAAATACTGTAACATCCAAGTCATATTTTGGCTGCATTCCGCTTTAAAAGTCAGCTAATGTGATAAAACTTGAGCAGTCAGTAAAAAAAGTGCAAAACAGCTATAGACTCAAAGGGGATTTGACCCTAGTATATGCGGCGCTAACCAAGGCGAGCGCCCATAGCTCAGCTGGATAGAGCGCACCCCTCCGGAGGGTGAGGCCGAAGGTTCGAATCCTTTTGGGCGCACCACTTCCGAACAGAGTTGTGAGCTTTAAGGTTAGTAAAGTAAGTGAAAATCAGTGGTGATTGTAGCTCAGTTGGTAGAGTCCCGGATTGTGATTCCGGTTGTCGTGGGTTCGAGCCCCATCAGTCACCCCATTCATTTACTTTGATATAAAGATTTTCATTCTCGGTGATTAGCGCAGTCCGGTAGCGCATCTGGTTTGGGACCAGAGGGTCAGAGGTTCGAATCCTCTATCACCGACCAAATTCTTCGCGTGACTAGCGAGCTTAATGTAAGTTAAGTAAATAGTTAATGTTTTACGGTGATAAGCGCAGTCCTATAACGCATCCAGATGTTTTGGATGAAAGTGGACGAGAGGGTGAACCCTCTAAGCGTATGTAAACAATAGTACAAAATTTACGGTGATTAGCGCAGTCCGGTAGCGCATCTGGTTTGGGACCAGAGGGTCAGAGGTTCGAATCCTCTATCACCGACCAAATAAGTAGAAAAGCCTCAGCATTCATTAATGAATACACTGAGGCTTTTTTGCATTGGCGAAATGGAACTACTCACTGACATTATCATGTTTGTTGTCGCTTGATAGCGCATCCTTAATGAGTATAGAAGTTGGCTACAGTTCTTATTTACACCTGGCAGATTTGCTGAACTGTATCGGCATAGTCACTCAACCGTAGAAAAACAAAAAGCTCCTTACGGAGCTTTTTGTTTGCAAAACCACTTCTTAATAATACGGCTTAGTCAAGATTCACTGGCGGGGCGATAAAGCCTTGATAGGCATCTGTTCTAAGCTCGTTAAAACGTTCTAGCTGAGCCTTTTCTTGAATACCCGTCACTATGACTTGAATGTCCAATCCTTTTGCTACGTTGATTAGGGCGCGGCACAATTCGCTGTTGTGGTGTGTCTCATCATAGTAGGCGAAGGATTGATCCAGCTTCACATAACTAGGTCTTAATTCCTGTAGATAAGACATAGAGCCAAACTGACGACCAAAGTGGTCAATACCAAACTTAGCACCGTTATCGCGAATGATGTTACATAAGTGCTGGCATGACTTAAGATCACTATAAACACCAGCCTCAGGGATTTCGAAGCAGATGCGCTCAATAAATGTGGCATTTCGCAAAAATTGATTTAGCCACTCATGAAACTGAGGATCGTTAATACTTTGGTGGGTTAAGTTAATTGCGAGCGGTTCATAGCTCCGCTCGAGCAGTTTTTGCTCGTAGACAGTTTCAATTAAGCATTTATCGAGTAAGGCACCAAGTGATAATAATTCGATATACGGCATAAATTGCCCTGCATGGGCGAGTTGATCGCCAAGCTCTAATTGGCAATACAATTCCCGTTGCGCTATGCCATCACCATCGCAAAATTGGATGGGTTGCCATCTAAACTTAAACTTCTTATTGCTGATGGCATGGCTTAGGTTATCGCGCCATTGCTCGCGGGTGAATAATTGCTGCTCTGTGGTTTCAAACCAGTGGAAGGTTTTATTTTCTTGTAACGCTTTTTGAAGGGCATTGTCGGCTTGGGCCAAAATATCCGACACATTCATTTGCCCAATACGTTCAGCAATACCGATAGCAAAGTCTTCGTTGGGCTTACAGCCTGCTTTTGACATTTCTTGATTGATGGTACGGATAAGTGTTTGTAAATATTTGCTGATCTGATCGTGTTCAACATCGGTCACTAAAAATGCAAATTCATAGGCGGCAATACGCCCTATGACCGAAGGCGTTATTTCGTTTAATTGCTGTTGAAACTTTTCTGCGAGGATCCGTATGGTTTCATCTCGAACTTGATAGCCATATTTACTGTGCACTTCTTCGAGCCAGTCGAGCTTGGCGAGGAATAAAGCGCCGCTGCTAGGTTCACTTAACCAACCATTTAAACGACTTACTACATATTGGCGGTTAGGCAGGCCTGACGCCGGATCGACAAGATTCTTCTTACGTAACGCGCCAACCTCTTCGTCAAGAGAATGGAACACTTGTTTCAATTGAGCTGACATGCTGTTAAATGCAGTCACTAAGTCTTTTAATTCGGTGGTTTTGGGTAGTGCCATGTCTGGACCAAATTGGCGTGCTGCGATACTTTTCGCGTGTTCAGACAGGGTGTGGAGAGGTTTCAATATCCATGTTAAGCCTACTCTTGCTGTAAAAATAGCAACGAGAAAAAGTAGTGAGAAGGCTATGATGGTATTGGACATGATTCGCCATAGTTCATGATAACCAAAACCAGGATGAGCAGTGATTTCAAGCTGTGCTAGCTGCAGCCAACCCGAGGTGATAGTGCTTTGTTTTTTGATGGTTTTAAACAGATCTAGATTGATAAACCATTGAGGGACATCTTCAATTTTTAAAGGATTATTCCACTCTTGTTGCTTACCATCGACCATCCAAGTCAATTTTACATTTTGATAGTAACCACCTTCAAAAATAACATTCACTAAGGTTTCTGCCGCTGCGGTATCGCCAGCTTCGAGTGCTGGGGTAAGCATTAGACCGAGTGAAGTGCTGGCATTGTTTAGATCGGACTCCATTTGCTTTGTTAAAAAGCTTTGAGTCTCAGTGAATTGCACATAGCCAAGGCTTGCTACTACAAGCAAGAACAGGCTAAAAAGCAGCGAATAAATCTGTCTAAACAGTGTCATTTTTGGTGCTACTCCAGTTTTAATTTTGGTTGCCTAAGACGGTCAACACCTAATCTATGGTTAAGATCGTTCCATTTTTCTAATCGTTTTGAGGACCCTGCCAGTACGCCTCGACCTTGCTCTTTATTGAGCCATAACTGTTTACCGTTAAAGCTATAAACAGGCAGTAGATCTTTTCTTTTTGTGGCGGGTTTTATTTCATGGTCAAGATTATCGAGCACTAAAGGAATTGATGATGGTGTTTCATAGTAAGCCAATACCATATGGTATTGATTAACCGTAGTGGCTTTAACCATAGTGATCCGCATCTTGTCCTCTTGAACACCAAGTTGGAGTAGGGTGAAGTATTTTGCGATCGAAAAGTCTTCGCAATCACCGCCATTCACACCAATAAACTCCATCGGCGTTGCCCAATAATTCGAGTCTCCCCATAATTTACTGTCATCCACAAAACGGAATAAATTAAAAAAGTTATTCACCTTCAATAACTTTTCTTTTTCATCTAGCGTACTCGCTTCCGATAACACTTTGAACCAAGCCCTTGCTCGCATTCCAGCACGTTCGCCGTAATGTTTTTCTAGGGTTGAAGTTATCTTCACTTCATCAAGGTTTTGTGTGGGGGCCGCATATAGGCAACATATGCCTAAGGCTGACGCTATTAGGCTAAAGCGGCAGACTCGCAATAATGAATCTTTATAATCAAGTCTGCCGTTCATAACCTAATGTGTTAGTCCTTTATTTTGAGTTGTCATCGACCGAGTAAATTGTCCATTTCATGTCTGTTGCCGTATCATCACCAGTGACTTCTGCAACAACACGACGGTTACGAATTTCTGCTTCTGGCGTCTGTTCTAAAACAATTGGGCGGCTAGAACCATATCCAATAGCAGTTAATCGACTTCTATCAATACTAAAGCGTTCAGCCAGTACTGCGGTGACAGCATTTGCACGTTCTTGAGATAATACTGTATTTCGTTCATCGGTTCCTGTGCGACTCGTGTGACCTTCGATAGTCACTTTGGTCGTTGGATACTGACGTAGAAAAATAGCCACCTCTTCAATTTGAGGATAGTACTCAGGCGCAATATAAGCAGAGTCATTCGGGAATAAAATATTTATTTCCTTTCGCTCGTTAATCGCTTTTATTTTGCCACAGCCATAGTTATCAATACCTGCCCCTTGGGCTGTGTCGTTGCAGCGTTCACGGGCTTCAATGACACCATCGCTATCTTTATCAGATAGATCATAGGTTTGAGTTGTGACCATTTCGTCAATATTAACCGTATCGCGCATCGAACAACCAGCTAAAAGAGTGACACTTAGAAAAAATGTGAGAGTTTTCATTTGTTAGCTCCTCCTTCATAATTGCGCTCTCCGCGCCACGCATCAGGTCTAGTGACTTTAAGTGAGTCTAATAATCGCCCTGTAGAATTGAGCACGCGATACTTAGCAATAACTTCATCATATTCAGCTTGTAAGTAGTCTTTACGCGCCTCGAAGAGCTCATTTTCGGTATCTAATAAGTCGAGTAGACTGCGTTGGCCTAAGTTGAACTGTTGTGCATAGGCTGTTTGAGTATCCTTTGCGGCCACGACATGATCGCGAATATATTGTTTTTGCGGCGCTAGCATTTCAAATGCGTTCCAAGCTAGGTTTACCCCTTCAACAACTTCACGTTGGGCACGTTGGCGGATTTCTTTCGCTTCACCTAACTTGTAAGCAGTTTCTTTTTCACGGGCAAGATCTTTACCACCCGCAAATAAGTTGTATCTCACCCTCACCATGGCGACGAGATCGTTACTATGACCACCCACATCACTGCGGAAAGCACCAGCACCTGATATTCCATCTTCGCCGCTAATATCGTTATTCCAGTTACCATTCAGTTCTAAAGAAACCTGAGGGTAGTAATTGGATTGTACTGAAGAGCGTTCATTTTCTGCGGCACTAATATCGTTTGCTGCAGATTTGAGTATGGGGTGATTCTCTTGCGCAACAATAATGCCAGAGCTAAGATCCTTTGGCAGCATGTCTGCATCTGGCACTGGTAATATTAAGTCTGCCGGTGCCGCCGCTACAATTTTGACGTACTGTGCTTTTGCATCAAGTAAATTGTTGCGAGCAGAAATAACGTTAGCATTAGCACGCGCCAAACGTCCCGAGATTTGTGATAGGTCTGCGATTGAGCCTAAACCTGAGTCAGTACGTTGTTTAATCTGGTCATAAATTTCTTTATGGCTGTTAAGGTTTTTCTCGGCTAATTTTAACACTTCATCGGTGCGTAAATAGTTGAGATAGACTTTACTGACATCGAGTGCCATATCTTCAGCGGCAGCAAGCAGTGCCCACTGGTCTGCGCTAGCTTCAAAACTATAACGATCAACTTCACTGCTGGTGTAGAAACCATCGAAAAGCATTTGTTTTATGCTAACACCAAACTCTCCGGGATTTAATTCAGCCACCCCTTTGCTATCGACTTCGCCGATATTGGGTCGTCTACGTGTCGATACGCTGTCGGTTTGTTCATAACCGTAGCCACCATTGACATCAATAGTTGGCATATAGCCTGCTATCGCTTGATTAACTTGTTCTTCTCGCGCTTTAAAGCGGTTGAAGGCCACTCGTAAATCTGGGTTTGTATCTAGCGTATGTGCAACGGCTTGTTCTAACGTCTGACTTTGAGCCGATAAAGGTAACAGGATTAATGACAGCACTATGGCTATCTTTGAACATTGAAATTGTCGTATTGCTGAAGTCTTCATGACCAACCTCCCGGTTTATAAAAAAAAGGCTTAGTGCTCTCTGAGCGCTGTGTCCTTAGCCCTTAAAATTGGATTTAAAATGTACTCAAGTATGGATCTTTGTCCCGTGATAACGTCAACTGAAGTTAACATCCCCGGAATAATTGGCATCTGTGTGCCATCGTTTTTGGTTAAACTAGATTCTGCTGTCCTAACTCTGATGAGATAGTAGCTATTGCCTTCTTCATCTTGAGAAGTGTCGGCACTAATATGTTCGACAGTTCCTTTAAGGCCGCCATAGCGGGTAAAATCATAGGCGGTAATTTTCACTACGGCGGGTAATCCTGGATGTAAGAAAGCGATATCTTTAGGCAAGATTTTAGTTTCTATCAGCAGTTGATCTTCCGACGGTACTATCTCGATAATATCGATTCCAGGTTGCACTACACCACCCAGTGTATTGATATGCGTGGTTTTAATGGTGCCATTAACAGGGGAGGTGATAATCGCCTTACTGACTTTATCTTGCGCGCCAACTTGTGCTTCATTCATGCGAGAGAGGCGGGTTTGAGTTTCATTGAGCTGCGCGCGCAGCTCTGCAGCGTAAACAAATACGGCTTCACGGCGTTTTAAGATAGCCTCATCTAATGCCGCTTTTACTTTAGGGCGGAGTAAACGCATTGAATTCAATTCACCTTGCAAGTCGTTTACCGTGCGTTCGAGTTTGAGTAACTCAACTTCAGGAACAATACCTTTTTTGGCTAAAGGTCGAGTGAGTTCAAGCTCGCGGGATATTAGCTGCATGCTCGTCGTTAATGTCGTTGTTTTAGAGGCGAGATCATCAATTTCTTGCTGTCTTTGTTGAATTTGACGTACAAGGATCTCAAGTTGGTTACTTAAGTTATCTAAGCGCCCGTTGTATTCCTCTTGTTGTCTTTTCACTAAGGCGGGTTCCGCAGCAATGATAGCCTCAGGGAATACCAATGCTTCTTTAGTGATGAGCACTTGTTCACGCCAATCAGAGGTCATGTCTGATATTAGAATGCTGTCGAGTTCGGCACGCATGCGGATAGCATTGGTTTTTAAGCCATAAACCTCTTGCTCTTGTTGAGCAAAGTCGGAGCGAAAGCGGGTATCATCAATACGCACTAAAGGCTGCCCTTTTGTGACTATCTCACCTTCTTGAACGTAGAGTTCTTGCATTATGCCGCCGTCTAGACTTTGGATCACTTGAACTTGTGATGAAGGAATCACTTTTCCCGTTCCAGTAGTAACCTTATCTAATTGAGCAAACCCCGCCCACAGTAAAAAACACGCTACCATAGCAGCAAGTGCCCATATGATTAATCTGTGTCCGCTGGGAGCGTCTGTCATCATGGCGCCATAGACATCATCAACCATGTCTAAGTCGTTTGTTGTTAAATGTTTACTCATCTTTTAGCCTCTCCGTTCACTAGGCCAAAATTGAGTTTTTCTAGCACTTCTGCTTTAGGTCCATCGGCAACCACATGGCCGCGTTCAAGTACAATAATGCGGTCGACGAGTTGCAATAAATGCATCTTGTGGGTAATAAGAATTAACGTTCTATCTTTGCTGACATTTTGCATTGAACGAATAAATTGTTGTTCAGCGCGAGCATCTAAACTCGCCGTAGGCTCATCCATCAGTAACACTGGGGGATCATTCAGTGTGGCGCGAGCAAGGGCGACAGTTTGTCTTTGTCCGCGACTGAGTGACATGCCGCCTTCGCCGACCTGTTGGTCTAGGCCTTCTGCTTCTAGGTTGGTGAATTGACTCACACCAGAAAGCTGTACCGCGCGGATGAGTTGATGTTCAGTGACTTGACGTGTACCAAATAAAATATTGTCGCGAATAGAACCATGGAATAGGGTGACATCTTGCGGTAGGTATCCAAAATTACGACGTAAATCACTCGGATGAATCTGTGCTGAGTCTAAGCCGTCGTAGCGCAAGCTTCCTGCCGTGGGTTGAAATAGCCCGACCAGTAACTTAGCTAGCGTACTTTTACCTGAACCATTACGGCCGATAATTGCAATACGCTCGCCGGGATTTATGGTCAGCGACATCGGATGCAGCACAGGCTTTTCAGAACCGGGATAACTAAAACCAACATGATCAGCATTGATTTTGCCTATGAGTCTTTGTTTGCTAACTAAATGTCCTTTATTTTCAAACTCATCTTCTTGAGTCATGATTTCATTCAGTTGGCGTAGTGCACTGGCTGTGTGGTTTGCTCTAGTCATCAGGCCTGCAAGTTGTGCCATAGGTGAAATGGCACGGCTCGATAGCATGACCGCAGCAATAATTCCGCCCATAGATATCGCATTATCAGCCACACGATAAACGCCCAAAATCACCACACAGACAACGGTAAATTGCACCGTAAAGTTCGCTACGTTCGATACTGAGTTGGAGAGCTTTTTTGACCTTAACTGCCAGTTTGCACTGTGGCCTATCATCTGTTGCCAGCTTTTTTGCACAATTCCTTCAGCACCATTAGCTTTAATTGACTCTAGCGCTGATAAGCTCTCGATTAAATGCCCATGTTTTAAGCTTGAAAATTTATTGCCTTCTTCGATTGCCGCTTTGAGTTTAGGTTGAATATAAAGCGTGAAGCCAATAATGATGATGCCACCAATGACTGGAACTATAGCGAGATCACCAGCGACAATAAAAATAATAATTAAGAAAAATATCGCGAAGGGGAGATCGACTAAAGTAGTGATCGTTGCCGAAGTTAAAATTTCACGAATGTTATCGAATTCACCTAACTGTTTCGCCATGCCGCCGATACTAGGAGAACGTTTTTCTAGGGGAATGCCTATCGCTTTAGCAAAAAGTCGCGAAGACACTATAATATCTACTTTTTTTCCTGCAACATCGATGAGGTAACTTCTAAGTTGCCGCATGATAAGATCGAACATATAAGCAATCGCCGCACCAATCGCTAAAACCCAAAGGGATTCAAAGGCGAGGTTTGGGACGACTTTGTCATACACATTCATAATAAATAACGGTGAAACTAAGGCGAATAAATTCACCAATACAGAAGCGATTAATGCATCACGATAAATGGGGGCTGAATCTTTGAGGGTTTGGACTAACCAGTGGGTTTTATTATCGTGTAGATAAACATCAAAGCCCATGTCGCCACGGTATTCTTGTTTGACTAAGAATAAATATCCCACATATAAGGCTTCGAGCGACTCAATTGTCAGTGTCTCTTCACCGCCTGTCTCGGGTAATTGAATAATTGCTTTATCTGATGCAACATCAAGTTCTCGCAATATACAGGCTTTTTTGTCTTTTAATAATAAAATACAGGGGAGCAATATAGGTGATACTTCGTTTAAGCCTTTTCGAGATAGCTTAGCCGCTAGACCCGCTCTTGAAGCCGCCTGAGGCAATAAGTCGGGTGATAACACGGTACCTGACAAGGGTAAACCTGCCGCAAGCGAATCGCTCGAGCACGGATTGCCAAAATGCTCAGTGAGTAACACTAAACAATCCAGCAAAGGATCCACTAACACTCTTTGTGAGGCTGAAATGGTCCATTGATCAATTTTTTCAGAAGCTGCAGCAGACACCTAATTACTTATCCTTTGGATTTTTATATGGTTATGGCAAGTATCGGTCATGATGGCCTATATTTCTATAGGCCATCCAAACGATTTTATCTAAGGGATCACATTGCCATTGGTATTAGGATCATCAGTAAATCTAGTTAATCCCTGCGGTGTTTCTGGATTTACAGGCTGGGTATCGATAATTAACGGCCCACTACCATTGGTACCGAGTAAGCCATTAATAATACCCGCATTATCAGTTGCACCATATTGGCTATAGAGGTTAACCCCATCAAGCACAATATGTTGATCAATAACTCCATCTTTATTTGCATCTATATCGATAACGGTAGAGCCATTGCTATCTAGGCTAAAGTTCAGATAGCTTTCTAACGTATTAGCCGTTTCTCCTTGGAGTAAATCACTCAGATCAAGCTTATCTTCACTTACATTGAAGTCCATGATGTGGTCAGTACCTTGGTCTGCATCTGTATAGCGCCATACGAAGGTGTCAGCGCCGCTATCACCACGCAGGACGTCATCACCGAGTCCACCAATTAAGGTGTCGTTACCGTCTCCACCACGAAGTGCATCGTTGTGGCTACCACCATCAATATAATCATTACCAGTATGACCATAGAGAATGTCAGAGCCAGATTGACCATAAATTCGATCATCACCGCTGCCAGCATTTACAATATCAGCGTTATGTGAAGCGACATCATTAGCCAATAATAGGCCGTTACTATCAACCATTCTGTTAGAGCCAGTTAATTCGCCCGTCATAATATGGTGATTTAGGAGCGTATTGACTGATAGCTCAAGAGCATCATCGGAACCATATCCAGTCGAGCCTGTTTTACCCGCATAGATAACATCGTTACCTTTGCCGGTTTCAATATGATCGTTACCTTCGCCGCTATTAACGATTTGGATATCCGTAGTGCTATAGCTCTTATTGTTAGCTCCAGAAGCAATAACCTCTTTGCCGTTACTGTTTGTGATGATACCGCTTTGGCCACCACCAAAACTGACGTTCAATATTTTTTGGTTTTGGTTATTAGCATTTTCACCATTAACAACGACCATAGTGTCATTCAGACTAGAACCTTGAGTGGTAATAAGGTTGGCGTCCGCAATATTAATACCATCGCTATTGACGGGATTAACGTTGATTTTCAAGGTTGCACTTGATACATCACCGTCACTATCTCGAATGGTATAAGTGAAGGTTTCTAACGCTCCTGCTGCTGGTAATTGGCTTGCATTTGCTGTGAGTTGGTACTTATAGGTACCATCTGCATTTAGTACCAGAGTGCCATATAAGCCCGTTATGGTTGAACCTACTTGCCCAGATACACCGCCTGTATTGGTAAGATCGCCCTTGGCCACCCCAATAATGGTCAATGGACCATCAGCTCCAACTACATCGTTTGTCAACACATTACCGTCAGTGTTTGGTAAGGTATACCCATTACCGGCAACCATACGTACAACCAGTTGGTAACTTGTCGCAGCATCTTCATTCGTGTAGATAGATGTGACAATATTGCCATTAGTGTCTTTAAATCCAATAACTTGCATTGTGTATACTTGACCTTCATAGTTGAAGGTCACACTAGTTTGCCCTACAGTGACAATATCGCGTGAAGCAATTGGGTCGTTCGTATTAGGTGTTTCGTTATGATTGAAGTTAAGTGTTAAGGTTACAGGTGTGGTTACTCCGTATGCATCTGTGACGTTAAAGGTCACTTGCATTGTGGCTGCAGTAATAGATGTACCTGATGTAATTGAATAATTGTAGTGGGTAAATGTACCCAAAACGATATCCTGGTTGAGCGATAGCGAGCCCTGTAAAGCTGCATCGTTATCCAAAAAGCCATAGCCTGATTGGCTTCCATACCAACTAGATGGGTCACCCCAACGAATCTGATCTAGGCCTGTATCGTTATCTGGACCATCATATTTAGTGATATTTGTACCACCAGTAGTACCTTGCCAATTAGCAACAACTCCAGAAAACTTAAATGAGTCAACAACAACATCCAGTTGGTCTGTATCATTTTTTGCAATATCCACATCATCAGCAACATTAACAGTGACAGTGGAATGTGCTGTATTACCCGCACCATCGATAGCAACAACTTTAATTCCATTTACCGTAAGATTATCCACATTTACGCTGTGGGGTAAATTAGTGAGTAATTCTGCGGTAACTGTGACATCTCCCTGTTCTCCTGCATTAATACGATCCCAATCTAAAGTTAAGCGAAGTGCTTCGCGTCCATAAACGGTACCGATTAATTGACCTGCAGCATTTATCACCCAATGAATTTGAGCATTAATACCAGTTACGGAAATACTACTAAAATCACCAAATTGGAAGCTACCAATGGAGTTGCTACCGGACTTAAAGCTGAGTGTTTGTACGCTCATATCAGGGGCGCCAGCCTGCAAGTCAGCTTCGTTAAGGCTTGCAATAGCGTTAGTGGTTAGAGCAACAGGTGCGATTGGGGTTGTATTGGGTGCTTCAAGATGGACGTTAAATCCGCCAGTATTAGTATCACCATCACTATCTGTGACTGTTACATCAAAATGTAAATCGACATTTTGAGTGGAGCTCACAATTGTCTGTGCAGTTGTGCCAGTAAATTGGAAGTTTGTCCCTGCTAAAGCTGATAATTCAATATAACCAATCGAACCTAAGTTCTGGATGACTTGGCCGCTGGTAATATTTCCTTCACCTAGCAGATTACCTTGTTCATCATAGGCTTTAAAATGAATTGATGTCGCGCCTGTAAAATTAAAACTCGCAGTCGCAGCATCTTCAGAGTAATTAACAATTAAAACTTCGTTACCACTAACACTTGGATTGTCAACTCCAAAGCCGTTGTTGGTGCCATTGACACGGCCAAGATCACCATTTTGATCTCGGGCGGTAAGTGTGAATGCAATATTCTCCCCTGATGGGATTTTAGAAATATCGTTATAGACACCATAGCCACTCGCTGAGTTATTGCTCGTGACGTAGACAGCGTCACCGATACCGCCCTGTCCACCAACTAAGCCTGCGATTTGGATAGTCGAAAGTTCATCAATGCTTTGATTGATATCGAAAGTGTACTCATTGCTATTAGAATCAGTCGTTAATGTAAATATTAACGTTTGGTTGGCTGCTCCCGTATAGGCAGAGGCTGTACCATTGGTATCTGTATATGCAATAAGCACATTTGGATTAGCTGGATCAACGTAGTAAAAGACAGTTAATCCATCGGCCGTAATACCGGAGTTAGCGAATGTAACTGTTGTTCCATTCCATCCCGTAATATTCGTTGTAAGGCTTATGCTGTAATTATCATCAAGGGTATGATCATTACCATCGGCTCCAATAATATTGAGGGCGCCTACTATGTTGTCAGCAGTAGAGCTATTTACTCCAGAGGTACTTACAGGGTCGATGGAGATTAGATCGTCATTAATAACGATGCTTAAATTACCAGTCAAAACGCTACCATCGGCGCTAACAGCTTCAATAATAATACCATTGATCAGTGAATTTAGATTTGTGCCATCGAGAGCATTCAAGTGTTTTATGTTATCGAGAAGTTCAACATTAATTGTGACATCACCCGCTGTACCAGCAGCAATTGAGCCGCCGCTGAGGGTTAATTGAATCACGTCAATACTATCTATCGAACCTATTAGCGCGCCATTTGCGGCAATGGCCCACACTATGCTTACACCAGCAGCAAGGTTGGTCGCAGCGTTAATGGTGGACTCATTAAAACGGAACTGTGTCAGTGCTTGGTTTCCTGCGGTAAAACTAATTGTACTTGAGACAACATTAGGAATATTGTCATGAAGATCACTTTCATTAACAACGATTTGGCGATTATCAGGCAGATAAACAGCTGCACTGTCAGAGCCGGAAGGAGAAGTATTTCCGGCAAAGTTTGTTTGGGTGGCGATTACTGTAATGTTTTGGCCTGCCGCAGGTGTGCTTTCGGTCCAACTGATGACACCATTACTATAACTAAAACCTGTTGCTGGAGAACCATTTGCAAGTTGCAGTTCACCGTTGACCAGTTTGAGTTCGACATTGGTTGTTACACCACTGTTTGTAATAGTGAGATTGACATAGCCTCCAGCAGCAAAATCAGCAGCATCAATTTCGACTTGTATTTGAACGTCGTCATTTCCTACTTCAGTAGGACTTAAATACGAGTCATTATTAGTGTCATCGATAATGGTCACTTCTGGTGCAGAAGGTGGCGCTATGTATAACTGCGGAATAACCGAGAAAGAACCGTCGGTGTAGTCACCATCACGATCTGTTGCTCTTACTGTGAAATCAATATCGCCATCAGAAGGTTGGAGCATTTCTTGGTATTGGAAAAACTCCCAAGTGCCTGTTCCAGGTGTAAATTCTAATCTAAATACTAATTCACCATTTTCATCTATACCAGTAAGCGTATTTGCATTTTGAGTAATGGTAATTGTGCTGCCTGATGCTGTAAGCAAATTGTTTTCTGTACTGCCAGTCAACGTTAATGAGCCTTTACCATCAGCCCCCCACTCTGGGCTGATTACTCCCGTAGCAAAAGCGATTGCTGGAGGGGTTGGTGAACCAGTAAATTCAATTGCCGTTATTGTAAAATCACTATTATCGTTGCTGTGAGGCCCTTGACCATTATCTAGCGCCTTGATAACCATGGTATCAAATCCGCCTTGTAAGACTTGGAAATTAGCAGCATAGTCACCACTATTAGCGTCAGAGCTAAATGTTTGAGTTGCGATAAGTTGGCCATCTCGCCAAAACTCGACGACACCGACTTCTAGTTCGCCGCCAAACATATGGGAAAACTGGATATTCACGCCGTAGGCAACAGTTCCTGGATCGAGAGTAATGATGATTTCTTCAGATGCAGAACTTCCATCTGCAAATTTACGGAAATCGACTTCGTTCGCGAGATTATGATAAGGGGCATCAACACTACTAACACCTATTCCACTACCACTACCAAAGATTGCGGCATCAATTAAACTTGAGTTAGTTGATGAAGTAAATCCTTTGGCTGTGATCGTAAAACCATCAAAATCAAGAAGATTGTTGTTGCCACTATAGCCAGTTAGAGAGAATAGACCGACTAAAGTATCAGGAATATCTATATTCGTTACTTCGACAGGGCTAATAGATGCGATTTCAGGTGCGTCATCTTCAACCGTAACACTAAAGCTACCTGTAGAGGTGCCACCATGATTATCATTAACAGTAATACCTATATCGAATGTAATAGTATCTTCAGATGTAGTGTCTGGATGATCAAGTGGTGCCTTTAAAGTCACATAATAGGTCCAATTGGAATCACCAGAAGTTGGAGCGGTTAGAACTACAGCCATAACTTCAACATAGGAAGAGCCGCCAATAACACCTGTGTAGCCTATTAGTGTTTGTGTATTCGCATCCCAGAGCCAATTTACAGCTTGTCCGCCTGACATTAATTCTGTTGGGCCAGAAAGTGAAACGCTTAAAGAGTCACCATCAACATCATTAATATTTATTGTGCCGCTAGCAGAAACATCATCTGTAGTATCAGAATTACCAATAACATCAATTATACCGTTAAGTAGCCCCTCTTCAGATACCGTAGCATTTGATACGGAATTTATTACTGGATAGTCGTTCGCGCCGACAATGGTGATGGTCACGGTGTGGCTGGCGGTGCCATCGGCACTGGTGACCGTGATGTCACGGGTCAGGGTTTCACCCGCCTTGAGTGACTGCACGTCGCTGTGGCTGTTGTTTAAGGTGTAGGTCCAGTTACCGTCGGCATCAATGCTGAAGAAACCGTAGTTGCCATCGGCGACATTGGTTTGCACTTGGAATACCGCTTCGCCGTTGTCGACGTCGGTGACGGTTAAGGTGCCGGCCACCGTTTGTACTGTGCCTGGCAGGGTGTCGGAATCGCCGTCTTCGGTGACGGTGCCAGCATCGCTGTCGCCGTTACCGACCGTGATGTCAGCGGGATCGTTCGCGCCGACAATGGTGATGGTCACGGTGTGGCTGGCGGTGCCATCGGCACTGGTGACYGTGATRTCACGGGTCAGGGTTTCACCCGCCTTGAGTGACTGCACGTCGCTGTGGCTGTTGTTTAAGGTGTAGGTCCAGTTACCGTCGGCATCRATGCTGAAGAAACCGTAGTTGCCATCGGCGACATTGGTTTGCACTTGGAATACCGCTTCGCCGTTGTCGACGTCGGTGACGGTTAAGGTGCCGGCCACCGTTTGTACTGTGCCTGGCAGGGTGTCGGAATCGCCGTCTTCGGTGACGGTGCCAGCATCGCTGTCGCCGTTACCGAGCGTGATGTCAGCGGGATCGTCGACAGGGTTAACATTAATGGTTAGTGTTGCTGTTGAACCAGTGTTAGTGGTGTAGGTAATGACAGGTACTTGGCCATTCCAGTTTGCATTAGGCGTAAAGGTGTAAGAGCCATCGGTATTGATGACTAAGCTGCCGCCTTCAAGTTCAACGGTGGTGCCGGCAGTAACAGTATCGCCGTTCACGGTGAAGCTAACGACCGATAAGGTGTTATCCACATCGCTGTCATTGGTGAGCACGTTACCGGTGGCAACGGTATCTTCATCAACGGTATTAGTATCGTTGGCTAACGCAGAGGCATCATCAACCGGGGTCACATTAATGGTTAATGTGGCTGTTGAGCCAGTGTTAGTGGTGTAGGTGATGACTGGTACTTGGCCATTCCAGTTTGCATTTGGCGTGAAGGTGTAAGAGCCATCGGCATTGATGACTAAGCTGCCGCCTTCTAAGGAAACGGTGGTGCCAGCGGTAACAGTATCGCCGTTCACGGTGAAGCTGACAACGGAAAGGGTGCTGTCGATATCGGAATCATTATCAAGCACATTGCCTGTAGCTACAGTGTCTTCTGCAACTGTGGCGCTGTCATTTGCAAGGATGGAAGGATCATCGACAGGGCTGATATTAATGGTTAGCGTTGCAGTTGAGCCCGTGTTGGTTGTGTAGGTAATGACAGGTACTTGGCCATTCCAGTTTTCATTCGGCGTGAAGGTGTAAGAGCCGTCGGTATTTAAAACTAAAATACCACCTTCGAGAGTCACTTCTGTGCCTGCTGCGTAGGTGGTGCCGCTGATTTCGAAGCTCACAACACTTAGAGTGGAATCCACATCAGTGTCGTTATCGAGCACATTGCCAGTCGCTACAGTATCTTCATTGGAAGTGTTGCTGTCATTAGCAAGTGCTGAAGGTGAGTCTGCTGCAATGGTGAATTGTGGAATATTAACCGTCGTTCCAGTCAGTGCTTGGCCGCTTGTTGAGTAGCCTGAAGCTGCAATGGTTTCTGTGCCGCTACGGGCTAGAGTGACATAGCCCGAGTTACCATCACTGCCTGGTGTGTTGCCTGCTGCGGTTTCTGGTAGGTTCTGAGTTGGGTCTTCACCGGATGCAATAAGATCTTGTAATGCTTGAATTTCATCTAGGGCTGCTTCGTTAGCCGTGCCAGAGGCTGCTGCAGTAGTTTCGCTGGGCGCGACTTCATTTGATAGCTTAGTGCCATCATCGAAGGTAATTTCATAGGTTGCGTTTTCTCCAATATGGAGCACAGCACCTTTAGGGAGTTGTTCGCCATCCTTAGCGGGTTGATTTGAACCATCAACTTCGACATTGATTTGCCCTTTTACTAACTTAAGCAAACCTTTCTTTGATGTAATTACCGATCCCATAGTAAGCTCCCAACAGCCAAAGTGTGTTAATCCATAGACGCACAAGTCCAACAAATATGTCGCACTGTGATACAAGTGGTGGAATTTTAGCTAACGAAACGACTTAAGTCAATTTTTTGACGCGCTTGTGTTGCCTGCTCTTATGCGGTTTTACGGATCTTAATGCGCAAAAGTGACAATTTTTAGACCTATAACTAGATGTAGTAGCTATATCTATAAAAAGGGCCGTATTTAGTACTTTTTAACTCTAAGATTAAGCATAGTTATAAGAAATTAATCTGGATTGGGAGAGTGGTTTTTACGGAAAAGAAGCGACACGATCTAGTTTTTAACATTTTTGGCAAGTTAAGTGGGTTTTAATATGCCAGCATTGGCAAGTGCCGTGATCTTTCGTTACTCAAATCACGGCGACTAGGTTGCAGGCATTGTAGAACTACAGATTAACCGCCTGACGATAACTTTGATTTGCGTTACCTTGTTCACCTAACTGTTCTTGAATCCGTGCAAGCGCCAACCAAGAGGCTTTTGTGGGTTCGAGTCGGCAAACATTTTGCCAGCAGGTTCTGGCTTCTTTCATATCCCGTGTTTGCTGATAAAGTTTAGCTAAGCACATCTGGTAGTCGGCATTATTCTCATGGGTGATTTCATGCTTGAGTAACTGCTTACGGATTTCTGTATCTTGGGCTGTCGTTATTTCTGGAATGACTTCTAAAAGTGCAGATTCAGGAGCAGTGCGTAATTTTTTCGAGAGTAGCTTCAGCGCTTGCTCTTTGCGATTAAAGCGGCATAAACCCACAGCATAAATCGCCAAAAACTCAGACTGATTGCGCTCACTGCGAGATAACCACTGCCAGCATTGTTCTAAGGCTTCTTCGCCTTTAATGGTTGCGGCTTTGAGTAAAGCGCAGTGAGTGATTACATTGAGTTCATTTAGCTGGGTGTCATCTAGGATCTGGCGTTTCTTCAAAATAGGTAATAATAGCTTGAGCGCATCCCAATCCTCTTGCGCTCGATATAACTCGAGGGCGAGTTTGAGTACCGGTGCTTTGCTCTTACTTGTGGGGGCTAATTTATCGAGCTCGGTGCGGGCTAAAGCTAACTCACCTTGTTTTAACAGATATCGAGTACGCGTGGTTGCGACGGCATTCGCGGCCAGCGGTTGTGTTGCTGCACGGTCAAGATATTGATCACGCTCTGCTATTTTCTGTTGGTACTGGGCAGCACGAGCCGCTGCAAGTAAATTAAGTGCAGGGAGTTCGCCATTATCGGCGCCTTTTATCATAGCGCGTTCTGCTGCTGGCCAATCTTCTTCTGCCAGAGCCAGTGCACCCATTAAGGTATGCTTTTTCGCGGAGCGACGGCGCCAGTGGCGAGGAATAAAACGGCTACGCAGCATGAGATTAATGGCGCTAATCACCAACCATTCTAGTACTTGGAACATGGCATAAAATACAATTAAGGCAATGATCCCAAAAACTAAACTGGTCTCAATCTGGTAGTCACCTGCCGCAATGTATACATAACCTGTGTTGCCCACCAACCAAGGGCTAATGCAGAGCCCTATTAGTATTATTCCTAAGAAAATTAATATCTTGATCATAATGGCACATCCTCTGATGAGGTCAGCTCACCATAGCTTGTCAGCTGTAATAGCAGAGGTTTTGCAGCAAAGGATTTCAGAGTAATAGGATCAAGTTCTAATGTCGCCAATGTATCGATTTTGGCGATGGCTTCAGCAGTGCTGTGATCTTGAGTATCAAAATAGGTTTGAATCCACTTACGCACCATCATTAATGATTGGTGATAAGCGGCTCTGTCGTAGCGGTATAACGCAAGTTGAGATTGCAGCAGTTTATGACGAATATTTTCAACCAGATACCACTGTTGCTCAGGAGCAAGTAAAGCGGGTGCATCGGCGGTTCTATGGCGTATGGTGATAAAGTCTTGGGTTAACGCTTTCCACGTCTTCCCTAAGTTGCTCTGCCAGTCATTTAAATCGCCAGTAATGTTTGTATCTTCAGGGGCATCGGTTTCTGCATCGGTGCGATTAAGGGGTAGTTTATCGAGTTGCTCAATTAAGGCATCGAGGGCTAATACACTACCATCAATATCTGTGGTTTTAATACTTGCAGTCGCGGCGATATCTTTTGCCAGAGCCTTACGAATAGGTAGCAAAGCGGGATTGTTCATGGCGGCGATGGTTTCATCCGCCGACTTTAATAGATCGGTGGCGGTGCGGGGATCTTTTTCTAACCAAAGTTTACGGCCCGCCATGTTTACTAGATATTCGGCTTCTGACGCCATCCAATGCGTTGGACTGCGCTGGGCAAGTTTATTGATCCTGTCCTGCAGTTGATTTTGGTCTTCTGCCAATTTTGTTAATTCTTGATAGGTCTTAGCATCATTCAGTTGTTGCTGTTCAAGCTGGCCAATACGTTGATTGGGTTGTAGCAGGGCTTGCTGTAATTGGTCCTGCAGGGCGATATTTTTCGCATCCTGCGCCAGCAGTTGCTGTTGCATCTGTTGGTATAACATAAAACCGCCGCCAAGGGTGCAAGCGGTTAAACCCAGCGCTAATAACACCCCAAAGCGAATCGCCCACGAGCTTCTATTGGATGCTGGCGTTTGACTCGACGTGCTTGAAGGTGTGGCTTTGGCTGTTTGGGATTCAGTTGATGGCGCTGAAGTTATGGGCGTGTCATCAGTCGTTATTGATGGTTCAATAATAGAGGTAGCCTGTGATTCAGGGCTCTTTGCGTCGTGCTTGTTGTTATCCATTTAACAGTCCTTGAAAACATGCTACTGCCGAAATTCGAGTTAAATCGGGCTAAATAGCGCTTAGAGTTTAAGGGCGTTTAGCACGGCTTTGCTGTTGGCGGCATTGGCATTGGTGACTTGGGTTATACCAAAGGCGTGAGCTTGAGCTTCTACTCGGTTACTTGGGACTATGATATGACATGAGCGCAGCCATGCAAATAACTCTTTTGGCACTAGATTAATCAGGTTATCCAGTACTTCACCGCTGGTGACGACAATAGTGTCGATGCCAAACTCTTGCCATTGTTGTGCGATCTGTTGTCCATTGAGTGGTGGACAAGCCCGTTGATATACTTCCCAATAGCGCACTGTTGCCCCGCGCTCAGCCAGTCGTTCAGCTAAGGCTTCACGGCCACCAACGCCACGTATGATCGTAATCTGCTTACCTTTAATATCTTGCAAAGGCGCGAGCGTGAGTAGACCTTCGGTCTGCTGACAATCATCTGGGGCTTCGAGGGCTTCAATGCCGAGCTGATTTAATGCTTCCCAAGTCGCATGACCTACTGCGAAATATTGAGCTTGAGGCCAGCCTTTTATTCGAGAATGAGCGGTTGTTAAGGCATAGTCGGCAAAGCTGACTGCATTAGCGCTGATACAGATAATCATATCGGCGTGTGCCAGTGGGTGCGAGTTATTCGTTGTGATGGGCGGCGTTGCTTCGACACACAGTAGAGGTGTAACCCAATGGCTAATGCCTTGCTGATTCAAGGCATCGATCATGGACTGATTGCGCCCTTCAGGGCGCGTCAGTAAGACTTTCATCGACTTATGCTTTAGCGTAAACAGCGTCGAGTATGCTTTTTGCGCCTTTGCTCAATAGCTCTTCGGCAAGGGCAACCCCTAATTGCGTGGCGTCGGTTTTTGGACCTGTGATCACGCCTTCGATGATTTCACTACCATCAGGGTTACCGACTAGGCCGCGTAATGTCATCTCATCACCATTGATTTCGGCAAATGCGCCAATCGGCACTTGGCATCCACCTTCTAGGCGCGTGTTCATCGCGCGCTCGGCAATCACACGGTAGCGCGTTTCTAAATGTTCTAATGGTGCCAGTAGGGCCTTAACGCGTGCGTCGTTGGTGCGACATTCGATACCCACAGCGCCTTGGCCGTTGGCGGGCAAGGATTCTTCGGCAGAGATAAAGCTAGCAATCCGCTCAGACAGTTTCAGGCGGATTAAGCCTGCAGCTGCAAGAATAATGGCATCGTATTCGCCGTTATCAAGTTTGGCTAAACGAGTGCCTACGTTACCGCGTAAATCTTTGATAATAAGGTCAGGGCGTGATGCGCGCAGTTGGCATTGACGACGTAGGCTCGAGGTGCCCACAGTTGCGCCTAATGGTAATTCGCTGATCGATTTATATAAATTTGATACAAAGGCATCGCGGGGATCTTCACGCTCGCAAATGACTTCAAGGCCCAAGCCTTCTGGGAAGTCGACTGGCACGTCTTTCATTGAGTGCACCGCGATATCGGCAAGATCGTCTAACATGGCGACTTCAAGCTCTTTGACGAACAAACCTTTACCGCCCACTTTGGCTAGCGGCGTATCTAAGATAACGTCGCCCTTAGTGCTCATTGGCAGCAATTCCACCACAATACCGGGGTGAATGCGTTCTAATTCGGCTTTAACAAATTCAGCTTGCCACATGGCCAGCGGACTCTTGCGGGTTGCGATACGTATGCGGTTCTCAGACATGCCTAGTTTCCATCAAAGATCTTAGTTGCGCCAATGCTAACATTGGCAAATCGTTTATGTAAGGAAGCCGTATCGATTCTTTGAAGTTGGCGATGTTCTAGATACCGTGAAAGTGTGACGGGTTTCACGTTTAGTTGCTCGAGTTTGTAAAAGTGTTAACATGAGCACATTTCCCATAAGTGCTTAAGTGTTGTGTTTTTGAATGGATCGGCAAATACAGTTTCCTGATATAGCAGAAAGACTTAATAAGGTACGTATTGCACGCGCCTTAGCTTTGCTATCGCCGCTACAAAAACACTTATTCCATTTGATCCCTTTTTTAATTCACCAGAACGGTGTTCAGTATCCTGGCTATCATGCCGCCAATACGCCCTGTGGAATCAACGAGTATCAGGTTGGTGAGACTGAGTCCCAGGCCTGCGATGTGTTCTCGCTGCCTTTTACTACTCAAGAAGCGGATATCAATGCCTTTGAAGGCGTTTATGCGATGGGGAGTACTGGCAGTTTTGGCCAAAATGCCAAGAGCGATGTCGATGTTTGGTTAGTACATAGGGCTGATCTGAGTGCTGAGGATTTGGCGCTAATCAAGATTAAAGCGACTCGATTGACTGCTTGGTTTGCCGAGTATCAGTTTGAGGTGAATTTTTACTTAGTTCATCCGCAGCAGTTTTGTGGCGGTAAAGCCGTTCGTGGATGTCAATCCGCAATGGCCCATGAGCATAGCGGTAGTATGCAACATTGGTTATTACTTGAAGAGTTTTATCGCAGCCAAATTCGTTTGGCGGGTAAAACGATTGCATGGTGGCCAGACGCTAAACTCAATCCTGCGCTCTTGTCCCTAGGCGATGTACATGAATTACCTGCGAGTGAGTACTTTGGTGCTTCGTTATGGCAGCTCTACAAGGGCTTAGAAAAGCCCCATAAGGCGCTGATTAAAGTATTGCTACTCGAGGCTTATGCCAGTGATTATCCCCATTCAACTCTGCTTTGTGATCACTTATGGCAGAAAACGCTCGCCGGTGATTTTTCGACGTCGAATGATGCCTATTACTCTATCTATGAGATTATCGAAACCTATTTACTTAAGCAGAATGATACTCGCCGACTAGAGATAGTGCGGCGCTGCTTCTATTTAAAATGTGGCGTGCACTTGAGTCGAACCCAAGAGGGCAAAGATTGGCGTTATCCTAAATTGCAAAAGCTGGTGCAGGATTGGCAATGGCCAGATAGTCTGATTAGCACTTTAGACAATTGTGAACATTGGCATAGTGGCCAGCTCAATTGGTTTAACGAGCAACTGAATGAACTGTTATTAGCGAGCTATCAAACCTTATTACGCTTCGCATCGACACATGAGTTAAATGAAGGTTTGCGGATCGAAGATTTGGGAATGCTGACTCGCAAGTTGCATACCTATTTTAGTCAAGATGAAGACCAAATCGCTAAGCTGAATCTGCTGTGGAGTGCTTCAGTCGCTGAGTCCGAAGTGACTATGGTCTCAAGCTCCCGCGAGCGTCAATATTATCTGTATCGACAAGGGCCTCAGCCACAAAATTTGTTAGGCGAATCGGCAATATGTAAGGGAAAAACCCCTTCAGCCTTAATGATTTGGGCATGTTTAAATGGGATCTCGACGCCGAGTACTCAATGGCATGAATATGGTCAGAGTAAGGCAAAGTCGAAACGGCTTACCGAAGCTTCAAAGCGGTTACTGAATTTTATCGACCACGATTGGCGTGTATCTAAACGTGACTTATGCCAGCCATGGCATTTTCGTAAGCTGATTTTCGTGCTCAATCTGGATTGCGATCCCACCATTGAATGGCAAGGACAGGAAATGATGGTCGATGTGATGAATGCGAACGTGTTCTCACTCGGGCGTAAAAAAGCCAATATGCTTGGTGCGTTAGATGCAATTTGCTTGAATAGTTGGGGTGAATGGCAGTGTCATCGCTTCGAAGGCGATACCGCGGTATTGCAAGCCTTAGCCTTTGTGACGCCGGGGCTAAGACGGGCCAGTTTACCTGTGGATATGGATGTGATCAGCTGTTCACAGAAGTTACGCCCACAGCTTAAATTAGCAGTGAAAAATCTACTAAAACAAATTATGCGTTTGTGCCAACAAGTGCAGCAATCCAGCACCTTAGTGCAGCCACTACAGATAAGCCGTACTCGCTATGGGATCTTTTTTAATCCTTTAGGCATGGCCTATCAGGACTTGAGCGATGCCAAGTCATTTTATCAACAGTTATCCCGCAGTCATCTTGTACTATTGCCGCGGCCTGAATTAGGTGACGATCCCTTTTCGAGTATGCCGAAAGTGGTGCAAAACTATGCAGCTAAAGGCGCGATTCAGTATTTTCTACGCCAACGGGTCGATAACTTGGATGTATTTATCCTCGATGAGGAAAATCAACTAAGCCATTACGTGCAGGCGGGATCAAACATGGCCGAGTTGGTAAATAAAGTGAGCCATCACTATGTGTTCGATGAGCATTATGCTTCACGGGCCAGGTTTAATATTCCGCAATTTTTCCATTTAGTGCGGGTAGCCGGAGAGTTAACGGTGGCGCCTTTCGGTATCGATGTTAGCGATCAAGACACTGAGTTTTAGCTGGTTTTTAACATAAAGAATGGGAGCCAAGGCTCCCATTATTGTTTTGTACTATTACGGTTTTGCACTACGACAGGCTTAGATTAGAAGCTAAGCTTAATGCCGCCTTGGCGCTCGATAGACTCTTGCACGAATGGCATAAATTCGCCGCCATTTCGTCCGTCCATCCATTTACCTTCAACAAAACCAAAGTGATATCCACCAAAGCGTGTGGCGACCCAAATCTCATGCAAAGGTTCTTGCTTGTTGATCACTATCTTAGAGCCATCAACAAATTCTAATTGCAATACGTTGCCACTGGCATCGATATCAAGATCGGCATCTTGCTCATCAATCGCAGTTTCAATCGCATTTTCTATGGCTTGGAACATGTCATCGGCGAGCTGGTGAAATTCTGTATCTGTCATGGCCATGCATTTCTGTCCTTTGCTTTCGTCAAGATGGGTGCGATTATAAGGCCATTAGTCACCAGATGCACAGATGTTGAGAAAAATGAGACTGTTTTTATTGTTATTGCTTGGTAGCCTATTCATTACTGCATGCGGCCAGAAGGGCCCCCTCTATCGATCTCCGGCCACAGAGGTGAATCAGCCTAAAAAGGTTGAGGCGTCTAAACCTGAGCCTGAAGTAGAAGAGATTAAAACCGAAATTCGAGCCATCGAAGTACAAAAAACACAACAATAATAGCAGCTATAACTATCATCACTATCGCAGCGATAAAGCGCAGTAAGGAATCAGACATTGGATCACTTTCTCTACCAACAAAATGCCCTGCACGCCGAAGGCTGCCAGGTCGCCGACTTAGCTCAAACCTATGGTACGCCGCTGTATATTTATTCCCGCGCCACGCTAGAGCGCCATTGGCATGCCTTTAATAACGCCGTGGCAGATCATCCACATTTGATTTGTTACGCGGTTAAAGCTAATTCGAACTTGGCCGTACTGAATGTGTTGGCACGTTTAGGCAGTGGTTTTGATATCGTTTCGGGTGGTGAGTTAGCAAGAGTGATTGAAGCGGGTGGCGATCCCGCTAAAGTGGTGTTCTCTGGCGTGGGTAAAACTGCGGCCGAAATGGAACAGGCACTTAATCTGGGCATTTATTGCTTTAACGTCGAGTCGAGCGCCGAGCTTGAGCAGTTAAATTTGGTCGCAGGTCGTTTAGGTAAAGTGGCGCCAGTTTCCTTGCGAGTCAATCCCGATGTGGATGCGGGTACTCATCCCTATATTTCGACTGGCCTTAAAGAAAATAAATTCGGTATCGCTATGGATGAGGCCGAAACCGTCTTTGCCCGTGCCCATGCTTTGCCACATTTAAAAGTGAAAGGTGTCGATTGCCATATCGGTTCGCAATTAACCGAAATTCAACCTTTCCTCGATGCAATGGATCGTATGCTAGCGTTGATCGATCGTCTGGCTGAACAAGGTATTGTCATTGAGCATTTTGATGTGGGTGGCGGTTTAGGTGTGACCTATGATGCTGAAACTCCGCCGCATCCTGATGTGTATGCCGCCGCCATATTAGCGCGTATGGGCGACCGTCAACTGAAGCTGATCTTCGAACCGGGCCGTGCGATTGCCGCTAATGCGGGGATTTTTGTTACTCAGGTGCTGTATCTGAAAGAAAACAGCGACAAGCGTTTTGCGATTGTCGATGGCGCGATGAATGACTTAATTCGCCCAGCACTTTACAGCGCATGGCAAAATATTATCCCAGTCGTGCCAAGGGACTCTGAGGCCTATGAGTTTGATATTGTTGGTCCAGTGTGCGAAACCGGTGACTTTTTAGGTAAAGATCGCAAGCTGGCTTTAGTGGCTGGGGATTTACTTGCTGTGCGTTCGAGTGGTGCCTATGGTTTTGCGATGGCCTCTAACTACAACACGCGTCCTCGTGCGGCCGAAGTCATGGTCGATGGTGAGCACGCTTTCTTAGTGCGTGAGCGAGAAAAATTGTCTCAGCTCTGGCAAGGTGAGCAACTCCTGCCGTAAACTAGAAAAATTATATTGATTCAGGCGCTTGGTTTCATACTTAATGAGCGGCGCCTCGGCTTAAAGGATAAGTATCTTGATCCAATTCACTAAGATGCACGGACTGGGTAACGATTTTATGGTGGTCGATGGGGTCACGCAGAACGTGTTCTTTTCGCCTGAGCAGATCCGCCGTTTAGCCGACCGTAACTTTGGCATAGGTTTCGATCAATTACTGTTGGTTGAGCCGCCCTATGATCCCGATTTAGATTTTCATTATCGCATCTTCAATGCCGATGGTACTGAAGTCGAACAATGCGGTAATGGCGCCCGCTGTTTTGCCCGTTTTGTGCGCAATAAAGGATTGACCAATAAGAGTAAAATCCGTGTTAGCACTTCATCAGGTAAGATGACTCTGCGTTTAGAGCGAGATGGTACAGTTACCGTGAATATGGGCGTGCCTATTCTTGAACCAAGTCTGATCCCCTTTAAAGCCAAGAAAGCCGAAAAAACCTATTTACTGCAAACACCACTGCAAACGTTTTTATGTGGCGCGGCTTCTATGGGCAATCCCCATTGTGTGCTCGACGTTGAAGATGTGGCGAGCGCCGCTGTTGCTGAAATTGGTGCCATGCTCACTAAGCATGAGCGCTTTCCCCGTGGTGTGAATGTGGGATTTATGCAAGTAGTAGATTCGGGCCACATTAAGCTGCGGGTGTATGAACGTGGTGCGGCCGAAACTTTGGCCTGTGGCACTGGCGCGTGTGCGGCCGTGGTTGTAGGTCAAGTGCAAGGGAAGCTCGGCCAGCAAGTGCGGGTGGATTTACCCGGCGGTACTTTAACCATCAACTGGGAAGGCGAGGGGAAACCTTTGTGGATGACGGGTCCAGCGCAGCATGTTTATGATGGACAAATTCAGTTATGACAGAGCCCTTGATGCCGCAGACGAATGTGCCCTTTGATGAGTTGATTATTCGCGAGTATCTGCTTGATAATCCTGATTTTTTCAATCGCTATCCCGAGCTATTGCTGGCAATGCGTCTGCCCCACCTGGAGCGCGGCGCCATCTCTTTGGTGGAACGTCGTCAAGAAATGCTACGCCAGCGAGTCAGCCAGTTGGAAGAAGAGATCACCAGTCTGTTAACGATGGCGGCGCGCAACGAGAAAATTTACCAATTCAATACTGAGTTATCCTTCCAACTACTGAATTGTGCCGATCTAGTGTCACTCAAAGAAATCTTAGCCGACAGTTTAAAATTACAGTTTAATTTCAGTCATGTGCGTTTGATCAGCGTTCTCGATGCCGATATGAAGGCAATATGGGATCAAAGGCTGCATAAAGGTCACTATTTTGGTCGGCTAACGCAACAAGAAGCCAAACGGTTATTTGGTAGTGAAGTGGGCTCGGTGGCACTGACTAAATTGTCGGAAGACAACCCAGTGATTTTTGCCATTGCTAGTCAAGATGTCACCCATTTTCATCCTGATATGGATAACATGCTGCTGGAACAGTTGCGGCGTTTACTGGCGCATATGCTTGCAAAGCTGTAACGGTCGTTGAGCTATAGTGCTCACCCAAAGCTTAGCAAAACCCACGAGGAAACCGATATGAGTACGCAAACAGGCGAAGTGTCGGCATTAAATACTCAATGGTTACAAACCTTTGAATGTTATCTGAGTACCGAGCGACAGTTGTCTGCCCATACAGTACGGAATTACCTTTACGAGCTTAATCGCGGTAGCGATCTCTTGCCCGAAGGCGTGCATTTACTCAATGTGAGCCGCGAGCATTGGCAGCAAGTGTTAGCCAAATTGCACCGCAAAGGTTTAAGCCCGCGATCGCTTTCTCTGTGTTTATCTGCGGTAAAACAATGGGGTGAATTTTTGCTGCGCGAAGGCGTGATTGAACTTAATCCCGCCAAAGGCTTAAGTGCCCCCAAACAAACCAAACCACTGCCGAAGAATATTGATGTCGATGCCATCAGTCATTTGCTGGACATTGAAGGTACAGATCCGCTGAGTCTGCGTGATAAAGCCATGATGGAATTGTTTTATTCCAGTGGTTTACGTTTAGCGGAACTCGCCGCGCTCAATTTATCCAGTGTGCAATATGATTTGAAAGAAGTGCGAGTCTTAGGTAAAGGTAATAAGGAGCGTATCGTCCCTGTCGGTCGTTTGGCGATTACAGCGCTGCAGAATTGGCTCAATTGCCGAAAGCAGATCCCCTGTGAAGATAACGCCTTATTTGTGACTGAAAAAGGCAAGCGACTCTCCCATCGCAGTATTCAGGCGCGCATGGCTAAATGGAGTCAAGAGCAGGCATTATCGGTGCGAGTACATCCCCATAAGCTGCGCCATTCCTTTGCCACTCACATGTTAGAAGCGAGCGCCGACTTGCGGGCGGTACAAGAATTATTGGGTCATGCGAACCTAGCGACCACGCAAATTTACACCAGTTTGGATTTCCAACACTTAGCTAAGGTGTATGATAACGCCCATCCTAGAGCGAAAAAAACACAGGATAAATAATGCGTTGCTATCTTAGGCCTCAACATATTCAAGCGATCAGTTTCGATCTCGACGATACCTTGTACGACAATCTGCCGCATATTTTAAATGCCGAAGCTGAGCTGGCGACGTTTCTGTTGCAGACTTATCCATTATCGCAGGCGTGGCAACCCCATGATTGGCGCAGGCTAAAACTGCAACTTTTGCAGCAAAATCGTGAGCTCGCCCACGATACTAGCGCCGCCCGTTTAGCTACGCTTCGCCAAGGCCTAATACAATTAGGATATTCGGCGACTGAAGCCGAACGCGGCGCCGAGCAAGGATTAGCATGCTTTTATTTTTATCGCAGCCATTTTCAAGTGTCTGACGAAGTGCTCTTATTACTCAAGCGCTTATCGCAGCATTTTAGATTAGTCGGGATCACCAATGGCAATGTGGACGCCGAGCGGATTGGTTTAGGGGAAACTTTCGAGTTTGTGTTGCATCCAGGTAATGGCGTGCATATGAAACCCGCTAAAGACATGTTCGCATTAGCTTGCTCGCGGTTAAAGATTGCACCGCAACACTTACTGCATGTTGGTGATAGCATGAATGCAGACGTTCGTGGTGCTCGGTTGGCGGGGTGCCAGTCTGTGTGGCTAAATCCCAGTTTTGGTCGAGTCGATTCCTTACCGATCGCCGCCTTGTTGCCCCATTTAGAAATAGCCTCCCTCGACGCTTTGATAAAAGTATTGGCTATCGACGTAAACTAACTTAGCGTGCATTTTTAATCTGTATCTTTGGGTGATTGAGATCAAGGTTTGCCAGCCAAATTTGCACTAAAGTTAAGTTTTATATCACTAAAGTCACTGACTAAGGCTATTTTATGGCGCGTATCGGGTTGTTATTACTGCTCTCTTTATGTTGGATCGCGCCGGTATCGGCCCATGAGATCCATTCAGGTGGCGGTTTCATGTCGGGTTTTAATCATCCCGTATTGGGCTTCGATCACTTGCTGGCTATGTTGAGTGTGGGCATGTTGAGCACCCAGCTCGGTGGCCGCGCGATTTGGACTGTCCCCTTAGCATTTGTCACCTTTATGTTAGTGGGCGGGATTTTAGGTTTATATGCCATTGCCGTTCCCTTCGTTGAAATCGGCATTGCCCTTTCGGTATTATTGCTCGGCCTTGCCATTGCTTTTGATCGCCAAATCCCATTGTTATTCGCCATGGCCTTTGTGGGCGTATTCGCGATTTTTCATGGTCACGCCCACGGCGCAGAAATGCCTGAATTGGCTAGCCCAGTCCTGTATGCCCTAGGATTTTTATTTGGTACAGCAGTCATCCATTTAGGCGGAGTAATGATAGGCCTTGGAATGCAGCGGATGACAGGGCAACGCAATTTAATGCGCGTTACTGGCGTAGCGATTGCGGCCATGGGCGGCTATCTATTAGCAGGTTTTTAACGTAATAACAGGATGTTAGATTTACTGGATTAACGTGCCTTGAGTTGCTTCATGCAAAGATGGGCGCGGCGTAGCAGTAGATTGACTTGCCGACGGCTCGCGTGCATGTCGGCATCTCCCACCCTAAAATAACTCCCAGTGTAAGGATCGCTGCCGACGTAGATAGGTTTTAGCTGCTCAGGCGCCAGCGGTACGCGGATACGAATGAGTTTTTTGTTCATAATTTCAATAATCTGTACATCTGAAATTGCTAAAAGATTGTGACTAGTGCGACTCGGGTCATCGAGTATTTCCCAAAATTCTTGTAGAACAGGAAGCGGGTTGGGAATGCCTTCAATACTGAAATGGCCACGTTCTTCGCGTACCCCTAGGATGATTTCGCCACCCAAAGTATTGGCAAAAGAGCTATAAGTCGCCCAAATGTCTTCGGGTAATTGACCTTGGCCATCGCGGCCACCTGCGAGTTTAAATTCTACTTGGGCCGATTCGTGCAAATTGGCAATATCATCGAGTGCAAATGATTGAAATGTCATGGCAGCTTATCCGTCAGCGACACATGACTTGTTGTAGCACGTCAACAATTGAAAGGCCAGACTTAGGTCTGGCCTCAAGGTTAAGCGGAAAATCTGTAATTTGGAGCCGCTACGGGATAAACATTTAATCAATTATTGAGTCAGACCCAATGCCTTAGGAAAAAGAATATTGTTTTCTAAGTGAATATGCTGATGTAAGTCCGCCTCAAATTCCGCCAGAGTGGCATAACAAACACGCCATGTAGTGCACGCATATTCAGGTGGTGTGAAGTCGTTAGTGAGCTCGTGTAATTTTTGCAAAATCAAACCGACTTCTTCATGCTCATGTTGCATCGCATTGATGGGGTTGCCAATATGGCCAAAGCAAGCCTCAACCTGCTCTCCATGACTCATGGCGCGGATCGCCGGAAACAGTATTTTTTCTTCCTTCATTAAATGTGGCATTAAGTCTTCAACTAAGGCTCGTACCCAACCCGCAAAGGGAACGATTTCGGCATAGTGCTCACCGTGAGCGCGAATCATTTTCTCGGAATATTCGACCAATAAAGGGGCTTTTTCGCGCACGTATTGATGGTGCGTTGATTCTATATATTCGATAAGTTGATCTAAGGGTAATTGATTTAATTCATCTTCTTTGCCACCGGTAAGTGTTGCGGCATTCAGCGCAGCAACCACTTTTGCGGGATCTACATCTGCACGCTCACAGGCGACCGCCAGTGATTTACCCCCGCCACAACAAAAATCGATACCAAATTGACTAAACACATGTGCGCGGCGAAAGTCTTCTGCCACTAGTTCACCTATTTTTCGTTCTAGCCAATGATTGTGTTGAGAATTAAACCCATGGGGTGGGAGTTGTGCATCTTTTGAGACAGAAGTAGCAGACATGAGTAGCTCCAGAGCAGCAATAAATTTACATTCATATTATTTGCAGCTTTTAATCGTGGCAACTAAACCCGACTAAAATACTCAGGATTTGCCGATGATGTCACAGTTAGACGAGCGAAATATCTCTTAAGGAGTAGAAGGGTATTGCTTTGATTGGAAATGAGATTGGAGCTGTGAGTTATCAATATTCTATAGGAGGTATGCAGTTGTGGTTTGCTGAGAGGCTTAGTTTGTTGTGATGAGCGATGCAGTTAAGTTAGAGAGAGGTGTGTTGCACCTCTCTCAGCGGGTCTTGCTAAGCTACTGTGAGTAATGATTACCCGAGTTGTCCCGCAATCATAAGTTCTTTTGTTTCAGGGACTTCATTATAGGATAAAACATGAAGTCCACGGGCGAATGCTAATGCATAACGCGCGAGGAAAGGCCTGAGTTGTGGAGAAACAAGTAGGATAGGGTTATAGCCTTTCTCTTTTGTCTCCGCGAGTAATTGGGGCATTCTTTGTTGTAGCTGCGCCAGTAGATTAGGTTCGATAGGGAAACTATCCAATGCAACTCTGCCCTGTTGCTGCGATTGATTTAACGCTGTCATTAAGGTTTGTTCTAATTCTGCGGTCAGCGTAAGTACATTCAACTGCGGACTGCTGCCTGCGATTTGATGCAAAATACTATTGCGTAAAGCGCAGCGCACATCGGCGGCGAGTAGAACGGGATCTTTGGTTTGCTCGCTGCATTCCAGCAAGGTCGTTGCTATGGTGCGTATGTCTTTTAGCGGCACTTGCTCTTTGAGTAACAAGCGGAAAACTTTGAGTAACTGAATGGGGGTTAAACAGGTACTGAGTGATTCCGCCAGTTTGGGGGCTTGCTTACTGAGCCTGTCAGTTAATTGCATAATATCATCATGTTGCAATAATTCAGGCAGTGATTCGCGCAATAACTTACTGACATGAGTGGCAATGATTGTCGCATTATCGACGACCGAATAACCTAAGTTAAGTGCTTTGGCCTTTAACTCTGGTGCAATCCAAATGGCATCCATTTGGTAAGCGGGTTCCTTGGTTAAAATCCCATCAATTTTACCGTAAACAGGACCACTTTTTATTGCGAGCAGCAGATCAGGTTCTAATTCGGCGATAGCCACTTGAGTGCCCATAAAGTTAATTTGGTATGCATGTGGTGCTAAAGCTAGATTGTCGCGCACTCTCACTTCCGATAGCAGAAATCCGATTTGTTCTGAAAGAGTACGTCTGATCCCTGTTAGGCGTTTTTGTAATTCTGCTCCTTTGGTTTTTTCGACTAGATGAACCAATCTATAACCTAATCGTACTTCGATGATGTCGGTAAAAGGCAGGGATTCCCAGCTTGGCGCTGAAGGTTCTGTCAGGCTGGTTTCTATGAGTTCTTCAGTTTTCTCTTCAGTAAAGGAGGCCTTATTCTGGTTTTGTTTCCACGCCGCAAAGCCTAGTAGTATTGCAAAAGATAAAAATACCAGTGCTGGCATGCCTGGGGTGATACCGAGAATCGCCATCACAATGGCTGCAGTGGCTAAGGTTCTCGGGTTAGCCAGTAACTGTCGACTCAATTGGGTCGGCATTTCTTCTGCGTCGGATACCCTAGTCACAATAATTGCGGCAGCAGTGGCGAGTAGTAATGATGGAATTTGTGCAACTAGGCCATCACCAATGGTTAATAACGCATAGGTTTTAAAGGCTTCTGTTGTACTCAGATCATGCATAAAGATGCCTATGCTGATCCCGCCAATAATGTTGATTGCTAAGATCAAGAGTCCTGCGATGGCATCTCCTCTCACAAATTTTGAGGCTCCATCCATGGAACCATAAAAGTCTGCTTCTCTGGCGACATCTTGGCGACGTAGGCTGGCTTGTTCGTGTGTGAGTGTGCCAGCATTGAGATCGGCATCGATTGCCATTTGCTTACCCGGTAGGGCATCCAATGTAAATCGCGCCGATACCTCAGAGATCCGCTCGCCACCCTTAGTGATTACAACAAAGTTAATAATCATTAGAATTAAGAAGATAACCGCACCGACGACATAGTTTCCGCCAATAACGACTTCACCGAAGGCTTGGATCACTTTACCCGCAGCATCGCCTCCTTCATGACCTTCAATGAGTACTACGCGCGTCGATGCAACGTTTAAGGTTAAACGCATTAAGGTCGCAAGGAGCAATAAGGTTGGGAATACAGAAAACTCTAACGGTCGTCTGATCGATACGCTCACCAGCAGCACCATGACGGCAAGGACGATGTTAAATGTAAACAAAATGTCCAGTAGCCATGCAGGCAGCGGTAAAATCACCATTGCCAGAATAGCGAGCAGCATGACGGGAATGCCGATATAGCTGTAATTTCCTGAAAAGGTGCGAGAAAGCCAATTCATAGGTTAAGCAATCCTTTAATCGTGACGTAAATTAGGGGGAATAAAAAAATGTGGTAAAGGGTCAGGTTTCTGCTGTAAGCCCTTACGAGATGCTTTTATTTGCATGACATAACTTAATACGTGCGCTATGGCGATAAAA
Source organism: Shewanella sp. SM55 (assembly GCF_025654025.1). Taxonomy (NCBI): domain Bacteria; kingdom Pseudomonadati; phylum Pseudomonadota; class Gammaproteobacteria; order Alteromonadales; family Shewanellaceae; genus Shewanella; species Shewanella sp. SM55. The sequence continues at coordinate 86,903 of NZ_JAKKRS010000011.1, forward strand.
AGGGCACTGGGTATCTGTTGATCTACTTGCGTTGAATGATAAATAGCCCGCGTGAGCGGTGGGATATCAATAATTTCAATATCATGTTTTTTAGCGAGTTCTCGCATATAGAGGGCGAGTTCTTCGGTGCCTTTAGTGATAACGTAAGGCGCATCCGCTAAGTCAGGATTGTATTTTAATGCCACGGCATAGTGAGTGGGATTAACCAAGAGAACATCCGCTTTTGGAATGGTGGTATCTGCCCGAGAGCGAGCCATTCGTTGCTGTATTTGGCGGATTTTAGCTTTAATCTCTGGCTTACCTTCTTGCTGGGTATGCTCGTCTTTGACCTCTTGACGTGACATACGTAATTCTTTGCTGTTATGCCAATATTGGTAAGGCACATCAATAAAGGCGATCACGAGCAGCCCAGTACCAAGATAAAACATGCCTTGCGACAGTAGATTGATGCCATCGCGAACCGCTTCATCAATAGGGCGTTGATTGTAGCTAAGTAGTTCTTGTAAGTGACCATTCAAGAAAACCAACATAATTCCGATCAGTAACACAATCTTTAGGCATGACTTGAGTAACTCAACAAGAGATTGAGCGGAAAATATTCTTCCGACACCGGCAAGAGGATCGATACGACTGTACTTAAAATTAGCATTTCCAAAATTAAATATCGGCCCCCCAGGTAAGGCTCCTGCAACTGCGGCCAACAGAGCAACCATGATGAATAGTGGGCCTAAGATGCTTAGCATTTCGACTAGGCTGGCGCCAAGATGGCGCATCATGATGTCAGGTTGATCTAACTCTGCCCGCGTGAGCAGCATATTGTATTTAGCTAATCCACTGACTCTCGTCGCAAACCAATCCGCATTACTGGTCAGCATGACAGAGCAACCAACAACCAGTGCTGCGGAGGCAAGATCTTTAGAGCGTGGAACTTGGCCTTCTTCTCTCGCTTTACGCTTTTTCTGCGGTGTAGCTTCTTCTGTTTTATCTTGTTGGGGCGTTTTACTCATGAGATCCCTCCGATAAATTGGTACATGGCAGTTAATGCGTCTAAGCACAGATCACTGTAACGAGTTGGAATGCCGCTTAACGAAAGGAAGACGCAAATCAAGCCCATCAACAAGGTCATGGGAAACCCGAGCGAGAAGATGTTTAATGACGGCGCAGCGCGGCTTAATACACCAAAAGTGATGTTAACCATTAACATGGCGAGTACTGCGGGTATGGCGAGCATCAGCGATGCAGCAAATAGCCAGCCCATTCGACTAACCAATCCCATTAGCGGTAAGTCAAAAATCCCATTTCCAATTGGCCATAAACGAAAGCTATCAACAATGATGTTGAGACCGACTAAATGGCCGTCAAGAGCCAGAAAAATCAATGTACCAAAGATTTGTAACCATTCACTGAGAATGGGGTTGGTGTCGCCATTAGCAGGATCGTTCATCACCGCCATCGCTAGACCCATCTGCATCGACATAATAGTGCCAAGCATGGTCATCACATGGATTAAAATGGTTAAAAATAGCGCGAGCATAAATCCAATCAGTAGTTGTTCTATGGCTAAAAATAATGATCCAAGCGAGAGCGCATCGACAGCGGGAACGGGTGGCAGCATAGGTGCAATAAGCGCTGCAATACTTAAGGCAAGAAAAATTCTTACTGTTGCAGGCACATAAGAATTACCTAACAAGGGCATTATCATAAATGCCCCCATGATCCGGCAGAATGGCCACCAAAGGCTGCCGATTAACATGCTGAGTTCGGTTGAGGTGAGGGAAAGCATATCAACCGATAATATGAGGAATATTCATAAACAGCCTGTCAAATAAATCACTTAGCTGTTGTATGAGCCAATGGCCTGAAAACAGAACCATAAGTAGAGTAATGATAAGCCTTGGCAGAAAACTCAAGGTTTGTTCATTGACCTGTGTCGCAGCCTGAAATACCGCAACGATTAAGCCTAGAATGAGTCCCGGTGTCACCAACACAGAAACCATGATGATGACGAGAAACATTGAGTCAGCAAAGAGCGAGGTCAGTTCATTGATGTCCATCTAGCTACCCAAAACTTGCGGTTAAGGTGCTTACTGTCATAGACCATCCATCGACTAATACAAAAACCATCAGTTTAAATGGGAGAGAAATAATTAACGGTGACAACATCATCATCCCCATAGACATGAGGACACTTGCGACAACCAAGTCGATAACTAAGAAAGGTAAGAAAAGTAAGAAGCCAATTTGGAAAGCTGTTTTGAGTTCACTCAGTACAAATGCGGGCATAAGGACAAAAAAGGGGACTTCCTCTGCTGCTTTCATGTGTGTGGGTTCGTTAGCTATTTTCAGCATTTGCTCAAGATCAGTTTCTCTTGTCTGCGCCAGCATAAATCGAGTTAAAGGGATTTTGGCTATTGAGACAGCCTCCATCAATTCGATCTTACCTTGGTCATAGGGCAAATAAGCTTCCTTATAAATTTTGTCTCCCACTGGGCGCATAATAAAGATAGTGAGTACTAATGCTATCCCAACAAGCACTCGGTTAGGGGGACTTTGTTGTAGTCCGAGAGCTTGTCGGAGGATTGCTAATACAATGATAATACGAGTAAAACTGGTTAGCATCATCAGCATGATGGGCAAGAAACTAATGGCCGTCATGAGCGCTAAAATTTCGAGTTTAATGTTAACTGCTTGACTGTCTTGAGCGCTATCCAGTGTGAATAAGGTCAGTCCTTCCGATGCGAGGGCTTGGGGAGCAAACAATAGAATCGCCAGTAACAATACCCGAACTATCATTCGTTACTTGTCCCATCGAGAGTAATGCTCTCTATTTCCAGCAAACGTACGCCATATCTGCCTGCCACTTCTACGACTTCGCCTCTTCCTAATAGTGCACCATTTACTCTGATATCCAGCGGCTCACCTACCATACGGTCGAGTGCGATAACATCACCTTCACCCATCCGATTTAACTCACCCAAAGACATCTCAGCGCTGGCGAGTTCAAGGGTGACCTGTACGGGAAGTTGTTGGAAAAAGTTATTATTTTTTTTCACCTTACGGTTATCTGGTTTTGAAAATGCGCTTTCAGAGAAAATATCGTCCTCTAATAGAAAATCATCATCCGATAAAATAGATTGTTCAGCCAATGTCCTGCTCCTCATTTTGATAAACATCTTGAGTCAATTTCGCTACCATTTGTCCTTCATGACTATGCACAGAGGCATGGAATAGAGTCGTGTTTCCGATTGATAACAACGTTTTTGGATATAAATTAATGGGTAAAATATCTCCAGTTTTTAGCTGACTGAGTGATTGCACCGGGATGCTATGTTGCCCTAATGTCAGCTGCATTTTTATGGGGAGACTTTTTAGCCAGACGGCTAGTTTTGCGGGTAAATCCGCAGATACTTCAGATTTCTTAGGCTGTTCGGCCAGATGCCCCAGTAAATGCTCAGTTAAGCAAAAGAGCATTGGAGGGGTTAGTGGGCCATTGGTAAAATTGAACGACCATACTGCCGATACTGCGAGTGGCATATGGCCTTTTATAAGCTCAACTTCAAGATTATTGGTTACGATCGTGCTATTAGGTAGCTCCACCACCACGGAAAGTAGCAACTTTTTGGCTAACCTAAATTCAGATTGGCTGGGGTTTCTCAAAGGAGAACTTAATGGTGTTGAGGTATTACCGTAATAATTACTCGCCAATTGATCGAGCGTACAGCGATCAATTCTCCAATAACCGAGGGTATTTTGATGATGTTTTAATACAAACCATGCATAGCAATGTTCTGGAACGACAGGTGTTCTAGGTTCTGTTAACGTTGACCCTGAAACAGCGGGATGACCCTGTCTTAGTAGCGGAGATAGGATATTATTTATGGCATCGATAAGTGGACGATGTAGCTTTTCTAGCTGTTGCAATAATCGCGTTCTTGCTAGCTTTTCTTGAACTAGCATAATAGGTCTAATTATTTCATCAGAATTTGATTTTATAAGCCTAGCTTTCGCTGTCGTCTTCATTTTACTTCCTATTAAACGTATTTTTCCCGCTAGAATACTGCTTGGCGACCTCCGCGATTCAGTTGGTGTATGAAAAACATACACAAACAGAGAGCCTAATTTTTTATTTCTTTATCGTTAAGGATTAATGAATTTCTTAAAACAGTTAAGCGTCCTATCACATGATCATAAGGTTGAAAGCTGTTTTAAACGACGAGGATGATAAGGTAATAAGGCTAAAGTATTCAATAATAATTATAAGAAAAGCTGAAATATATGTGAATAGAATTCTAGGCCAACGGAGTTTGTAAATAAAATGTTTATTTTGAGATTGTATAAGAAGATATTAATGCTTTTTAGTCTTATATTTCAGCGTCAATAAATAGTCGGGCAGGTGTTATTTTGACGTTTGTCGATATTCTGGCGTAAAGGTATTAATGCTAGCGCTTACATGTTTACCATTAATGATGGATTTGTATGGGTTTTATTTTTGTTTTTGATTTTTATCGTTTTTTGTAATTATCGGTCTGCACTTTATTTAACCAAAAGGCGTAGTCCCCAAGTTTCTCATCATAATGAAAACTAACGGCGTTGTATTTTTATCATTATGATATGTTATTTTACAAATATATTTGGTATAAGTCAGTCCTAAGTTATATGTATCACTTTTTTACAGGTAATATTTATATTTCCAAGTGTTTTACTGCAATTTAAATTGATGGGAGCTTATTTTTTGAACATGGCGCATTAAATGTTGCTGGTGGTCACATTTTCTATTGATAATTGTGCAAGAACACATCTCTGCCTGATTTAAAACAGTGGTATTCCTTTATGGGTTGCGAATGTTAGTTATCGAGTGACGAGTCTTGTCCGTGCTTTTATATCTGTTGCGGAAGTTTTTCTTCCTCAGCCTGTGTTTCGTCTTTTCTTGATTTGTTTAAGAGGCTTAGTAATTAGTCTCTCATTCTATCGAGATGATAGCGCATTAGCGGTAATAGCTTTTATATACATTCATGCACAGATACTTAATCGGTCTAAATAAAGGTGTTATTTAATGTTCTGTAAACGAAAGGGAGTTAGTGAGTGGGTGGCCTAAGTATACGGATTGAAGGATTAAACATATCTGCTGAACTTGCATGCTCGATAGCACAGGAAGATTTTTATCTGTGGAGTGATGCAATGGAATTACCTTGGCTCACTATCGTTAACTTGTCGGATTGTAGTCCTTGTGATGTGAAGTCTTATCTTGCCCGTTTTCCTGGCCGTAATATCGTCGCGTTATTAGCACCAGAGCAAGGTGAGTTGGCAGCCGCAGCAATGCGTGCTGGCGTACAGGATTATCTATTAATCCCCGTAGAAACTGAGCAGCTACTTGCCTCCATTCAGCGATTACACCGTTTAGAATTACCTGATTCTAGTTTGGTTGTCGCGGCTTCTGTTAGTCGACAATTGTTGATGTTGGCCCATCGCGCCGCAACCACTGAGGCCAGTGTTTTATTATTGGGTGAAAGTGGTACCGGCAAGGAGCCGCTTGCTCGTTATATTCATCGCCATTCTTCTCGTTCTCATAAGCCTTTCGTTGCGATTAACTGTGCCGCCATCCCTGAAAGTATTCTTGAATCTGTCTTATTTGGTCATGTTAAAGGCGCCTTTACTGGCGCTATTTGCGATAAAGCAGGCAAATTTGAGCAGGCAAATGGCGGCACTTTATTACTCGATGAAATTGGTGAAATGCCCTTGCCGTTACAGGCAAAATTACTTCGGGTGTTACAGGAGCGTGAAGTCGAAAGACTCGGTGGGCAGCATGTTATTCCACTGGATATCAGGATCATTGCTTCTACCAATCGCGACTTAAGACAGGCCGTTGAGTTTGGTCATTTTAGGGAAGATCTGTTCTACCGCTTAGATGTGTTGCCTTTAAAAATCGCGCCTTTAAGAGAACGTAAGGCTGACATCCTCCCTTTAGCTGAGCATTTTTTAGGTTTATATGGTCAGTCTGATAACGCAAGTCGCTGCTATTTCAGTGAGCACGCAAGGCAAGTGCTTGTGACCTATGATTGGCCTGGAAATGTTAGAGAGCTCGAAAATTGTATTCAGCGTGCATTAGTGATGCGCAGAGGTCAGGCAATTCAAGTTGCTGAACTTGGATTAAACATTCAAGAAGAAACGCTCGAGTTAGAGCCTTTGGGCGCGACAGAAGGGCTTAAAGCGTCAAAACAACAGGCAGAATTTCAATATATTATTGATGTACTTAAACGTTTTAATGGACAACGCACGTTAAGTGCTCAGGCGCTAGGGATGACGACTAGAGCCTTAAGATATCGTCTCGTACAAATGCGAGAAGCAGGGATTGATATCGAAACGTTATTAGATCAAGCAGCGTAGAGCAATCAAAAAAGTAAATAGGAATGAAATATGTCTAATGGAGCGATTGGTAGCTCAAGTATGTTGATGGAAACCTTAAATATTCATCGTGAAGTGGCTAAAGGTGCGATCAACATCACTTCAAATCCAGCCGACAATGGTATGGCTTATGGCTCATTCACTGAGTTAATTAAAAGTAAAGTTTCTGCCGTCAACCAAGATCAGAATCAATCCTCTATGGCGATGGCTGCAGTCGATAGTGGTAAGAGTGATGACCTCGTCGGTGCCATGGTTGCTTCGCAAAAGGCCAGTTTGTCCTTTGCGACTATGCTCCAAATTCGTAATCGTCTTGTGCAAGCATTTGACGATGTAATGAAGATGCCTATTTAAGGAATTGTGTGAATGTCTACCACTTTTGTTCAATCAGGTCAGGATATTACCGGGACTGAATCTTCGTCAGGATTCATTGCTGGCATGACCCAAAAATGGCATCGTTTTAACCGTGGTGATCGTCAGGTCATAGCATTAGCTTTACTCGCTGTGGTTGTAGCTAGTGTCATAGTGCTGATGTTATGGACTGCTACTGCAGGGTATCGACCTTTATATGGCAGCCAAGAAAATGTCGATACCTCTCAAGTGTTAAATGTCTTGGATGCAGAAGGCATTGATTATCGCCTCGAGGCTAATACTGGGGCAGTCCTCGTTGCAGAAGAGCAAGTCGGTAATGCGCGTATGCTTTTGGCCGCAAAAGGGGTAAAAGCGAAAGTACCTTCGGGTATGGAGGCACTCGACAATACCGCGCTCGGCACGAGTCAATTTATGGAACAAGCTAAGTATCGCCATAGTTTAGAAGGTGAATTAGCTCGCACTATCATGTCGTTAAAGTCGGTCCGTGCCGCAAGAGTTCATTTGGCGATACCTAAACAAACTCTGTTTATCCGTCAGGAGCCTGAACTGCCGACGGCTTCCGTCATGCTACAGCTAGACCCGAATACTCGACTCTCTGAAACACAAGTTGAGGCTATTGTTAATTTGGTTGCTGGCAGTGTGACTGGACTAACGGCCAGTAATATCAAAGTTGTCGATCAAGATGGTCGATATTTAAGTGAGAACATTTCAGGCAATCAAGACCTTAGCCAGTCTAGAAACAAGCAGTTACAGTACACGCGTGAACTTGAGAATAGCTTAGTGGCTAATGCCGCCTCTATGCTCGAGCCTGTGCTTGGTCAAGATAATTTCCAAGTGCGGGTGACTGCAAAAGTAAACTTCAATCAGGTGGAAGAAACTAAGGAGTCACTCGATCCGCAAAATGTCGTGACTCAAGAGCGTACGAGTGTCGATGATTCAAGTAATAGTATTGCCGCGGGAATTCCCGGAGCTTTAAGTAATAAGCCACCCCAAGCAGGCAAAGAGGCGACGAATGATAAGACCCGTAATTTGAAGCAGGAAGAAAGTCGTCAATATGACGTTGGTCGTTCTGTGCGTCATGTTCGTTATCAACAAATGCAGCTCGAAAACCTCTCAGTTTCAGTGCTTATTAATAGTGCTACGGGTCAAGGAGCATTTAATGAAGAGGCCCAACTGGTCAAGTTTGGCAATATGGTTAAGGATGCCATCGGCTTTTCGGCGGCGAGAGGTGATAGTTTTACCATTAATGCCTTTGAGTTTACCCCAACCGTCGCTGCCGAATTTACGCCGTCACCTTGGTGGCAATCAGAAAATTACCAAGCTTATTTACGCTACATCATAGGCGGCATCCTTGGCTTTGGACTTATTTTGTTCGTATTAAGGCCGCTGGTTAAGCACTTGACCCGAACCGCTCAAATTACCGCGCCTAGAATTGAGCCCGTTGCATTAAGTGCCGCTTCCGCTGCTGCACTCGATGGGCATTCCGCCGATACTTTACCAAATCAAGCACATCAGTTACCGAGTGCCGACTGGCTAGGCAGTCAAGGTTTACCCGAGCCCGGCTCACCTTTGACCGTTAAAATGGAGCATTTAGCCTTGCTCGCAAACAAAGAACCCGCGCGTGTTGCAGAAGTGATAGCTCATTGGATAGGCGATAAAGACGGTGAATAATTCAATCGAAATTAAGATGGACAATTACGCCCAAGCGGCCATGTTATTACTGAGTATGGGAGAAGAAGGTGCTGCCATGGTCATGGCGCATTTGGATCGTAACGATGTGCAACACTTAAGCCATAAAATGGCGCGGTTATCGAGTATTACCCAGCAAGAAGCCGAGGCAGTACTCAGCCGTTTTTTCCAACGCTATAAAGAGCAATCGGGTATCGCCAGAGCCTCACGGTCCTATTTACAAAAGACACTCGATATCGCTTTGGGAGACAGAGTCTCTAAAAGTCTTATCGATAGCATTTATGGTGATGAGATTAAAGTGCTTGTTAAGCGTCTTGAATGGGTTGACCCCCAATTACTTGCCCGTGAAATCACCCATGAGCACTGCCAGTTGCAAGCGGTATTGTTGGGATTATTACCACCAGAAAGTGCCGCTAAAATCTTAAAAATGTTGCCTAGTGATAGCCAAGATGAGGTGCTCGTTCGTATTGCGCAACTTGGCGAATTAGACCGCAACGTTGTTGAGGAACTGCGAGAACTGGTTGAGCGCTGCATGTTGATGGCAATGGAGAAAAGTCACACGCAAGTGGCGGGAGTCAAACAGGTTGCCGATATCCTCAATCGCTTCGAAGGCGATAGAGAGCAGCTGATGGAAATGATCAAACTCCATGATAAGCAGATGGCGATTGATGTCACCGATAACATGTTTGACTTCATTATTCTTGGGCGACAAAAGCAAGAAACGTTGCAGACCTTATTAGGACAAGTACCTTCTGAAACCCTATCGTTAGCATTAAAAGGCATTGATTTTGAATTGAAAGATGCCTTGCTCAATGCCTTGCCTAAACGTATGTCGTCAGCGATTGAAACGCAAATTGAAGCGTTAGGTGGTGTACCTGTTAGCCGAGCGAGTGGTGCGCGTAAAGAGATAATGGAACTGGCGAAGCAATTAATGCAAGAAGGTGAAATTGAATTGCAGCTATTTGAAGAACAGGTCGTTGTTTAATGGAAAACAAGCATTCTCGTTGGCGTCTAAATACCAATCTCGCTCGTCGTTATCGTTTTCCTGCATTACACGATGCGGTGGAATCAAATTCCGATGCGGGCAGTGATTTTCAAAGTTATCAACAAGCATTCGATGAGGGTTATGACGAAGGTGTTATTCAAGGTAAGAGTGCGGGTTATGAGGCTGGCATAGAAGAAGGGCGCATTGCTGGACATGCAGCTGGTTTTCATCAAGGTCGGTTAGATGGGCAGTCAGCGGGTAGAGCATCCATCGATGAGCAGCTCAACAGTTTACTCGTACCGCTAGGTGCCTTGAGAGAACTACTCGAAGACGGTCATGCAAAGCAGGTTCGTGAACAGCAAAATTTGATCCTTGAATTAGTACGCCGAGTGTCACAACAAGTGATCCGCTGCGAGCTAACCCTGCAGCCACAACAAATTCTTAAGCTCGTTGAAGAAACCTTGAGTGCGTTGCCCGATGATCAAGCGGATATCAAAATCCATTTAGAGCCGAGTGCCGTGATTAAATTAAAAGAGCTCTCGGAAGATAAAATCCGTGGCTGGAATCTCATCGCTGATAGCAGTATTTCAGCGGGCAGTTGTCGAATTGTGAGTGATAAATCCGATGCAGATGCTTCAGTCGAGACACGACTCGATGCTTGCATGAAGCAGGTTGAAACCAAGTTGAATGAGGCTGAGATTGGAGTCTGATGTATTTCATGACGATTGGCCTCAGGTTCCAGTTGCAAGGGTTTATGGACGTCTCATTCGAGTCAATGGTCTATTGCTTGAGGCTGTTGGCTGTCAGCTTGGCATGGGTGATCGTTGCCAGATTGAAGGGCGAAATGGTCGTTTAATTGAGGCTGAAGTCGTTGGCTTTCATCGGGACGTATTGTGCCTTATGCCGATTGAGCCCACACAGGGCTTGATGCCAGGTGCCAGAGTGCTGCCTATTACGGATGAGCAAACAATTGCTATTGGTGATGGTTTGCTTGGCAGGGTGCTTGATGGACTTGGACAACCACTCGACTTACTGGGTGATTTAACCGGTGTTTCACAAGTCCCGCAATCTCACACGAGTTACAACCCTTTGCTGCGCCAACCTATTCGGCAGCCGCTAGATGTCGGAATTCGCGCCATCAATAGTTTGTTGCCTATTGGTAGAGGCCAGCGACTCGGGCTCTTTGCGGGCTCTGGTGTGGGTAAGAGTGTGTTATTAGGCATGATGACTCGTTTTACTGAAGCAGATGTCGTGGTGGTTGGCTTAATTGGTGAGCGTGGCCGTGAGGTCAGGGAGTTTATTGAAGAAACACTCGGTGAAGAAGGGCGTAAACGGGCTGTGATTATTGCAGCCCCTGCAGATACCACACCGCTCATGCGATTACGTGCAATGCGGTTATCCCACTCCATTGCCTGTGCTTTTAGAGATCAAGGTAAGCAAGTGTTGCTATTAGTCGACTCATTGACTCGTTATGCTCAGGCACAGCGTGAAATCGCCTTGAGTTTAGGTGAGCCTCCAGCAACCAAAGGCTATCCGCCATCGGCATTTGCACAGTTACCTAGACTGGTGGAAATGGCGGGCAATGGTGAACATCCGACGGGAACGTTAACCGCGTTTTATACCGTATTGGCCGAGGGTGATGATCAGCAGGATCCTGTTGCAGATGCAGCGAGAGCTATTTTAGATGGCCATATAGTGCTAAGTCGTAAATTGGCCGAGCAAGGACATTTCCCTGCGATTGATCTTAATGCGTCAGTGAGCCGCTTAGCCATGCACATAGCGACCTCTAGCAGTATTGAACAGAGTCAGATCTTTAGACATCTTTTGAGTCGTTACAATGAGGTTAGAGACTTATTACCTTTAGGTGGGTACCAAGCTGGCCAAGATCCTGAAATGGATCTTGCTGTGCGAGTGTATCCAGAAATGGCACGATTTTTACGCCAGACCACACACAGTAAAGTCAATCTGGCTGAAAGTTTAGTGCAATTGGAACAGTTGATGGGAGTTATGGGATATGAGCCAGCGTCATCTCTCTAAGTTACGTGTTCAAGCTGAAAAGAAATTAGCGCAGCTAGGGCAAAAACGCGATGATTCCAGCCTAAGCGTCCAACTAAATCAACAACAAAATCAAGCCTTAGCCCAAATGATATTGACTTATCGTGGTGCGAAAGAGGGCTCAAATGTTTTGCTCTGGCAAAATTCCGCAAGTATGGCGCAAGTGTTAGAGCCTATGCGGGTGAAGTTAGCTCAAAAGGAGGTTTTTCTACAACAGGAACAACTGCGTATTGATCGCCTATGGCGTAAGCAATTAGGGCGTCAGCAAGGTTTGAAGTGGCTTGAAAAACAAACACATATACAAGAACAAGCACAAGTGGCGCGCCGTGAACAGGCTATTGTTGATGATATGGCGGGTTTCTATTACAAGAATAAAGGCCAATAGGCGCTGTGTCATTACAGCTGAGAGCCACCTTTTAAACTATGTCCCATTAGCGAGGGCTTTGGTAACTCTCAATAATTCAGTTTGATTAGCGTTTGGCACCGTAATCAATTTCATGGTGTTGGCCATCTTGATTCAGGATACGGTTAATCGTTTCTTGCTGTATTACGAGCAATCTGCCGTTGGTTTCATTGGCTGTTTGGCTATCTTTAACTAAGAGCTGCAAGTTGTCCCATGACATTTTTATTTGCGGTCTTAGGTGATCAGGTAGCGCCGTGATTAAGCGTCTCATGCCACTATTGTCACTATTAAAACCTAGTGTCGCGAGATTTTCGCTTCGCTGTTTGGCTCTCAAAGCTAACTTGTTACACAGCGCAGTTTGACGCTCGTTATGGGCTAAGAGCGCATCATTATCCCTGCGTTGCATTAATTCACGTTGGTGCTTAAGCATTGATTTTAATTGACTATATCCATCAAGATCTTGACGAATATCGCGAATTAAACTTTGAACAAGTTCGCGCTTATTTACTTGACTATTATCCATGCTGTATCAATATCTTATCTGCAATTTTATCTAAGCTCAGCTCAAAGCTGCCATTACTTAAAGCCTGACGTATAGCAGCAACTTTATCTGTGTCAACGTCGGAGATGGTATGTAACTCTTTCTGGGTTTGTTCTAACAATTGCCAGTCGTGACTAATATCTTGTCGTGTTGGCGTTGATAGATTTTCTGATTCAACGGGCTTTCTGGGCGTATTAGCGCTCTTACTCGTGCTGAACTCAGTGCTCAAGGCACTGCTAATTTTATTAATTTCCATAGATGTTCATCGTCATAAATGGCTAGATATTAGATATAGGCGACCTAAATAGGATAAATCTAAAATAAATTTTTAAATTTATCCTAAGGTGGCTTAAATGTTAAAAACGGGTTTCAACTCTCCCCTTAGCTATGGGGTAGGCGGTAATGATTTTCCCTGAACTACTATTCCTCACTCTAATGGCATCACCTTGTTTACCCGCATCCATAGCAATCCCAATCATATTGGCATAAAAGGTGGCACTGACTGCTTCGATAATCACTTCATCTCCTATGCTCACGAGTTCTGGTGCACTTAAATTGCTTGCTCTTATGGGTTTGTTTTTGATTATTTTTCTGGCAACCGCTTGCCCTAAAATGTGTTTTTCATCAGTAATAATGTCTTGATCTGATGCAGTTAAGGGCAGCATTTGCCATTGTAGATTTTCTGATGTGACAACTTCATCTCTCTTAAGCGTTTTGTTGGCAACAGGAATGTAGGCGCTGAGAGCAACCTTGGCCCGAACATAGAGTGACCAGCCTTCAGAGGCACAGCTTATTTTTCGTTGGATCCGACCGAATGGGAGCCCTTTAGCAGCCTCGACTTGGAGCGCCGTGCTACACGTTTTTAGCTTGGCTGTGCTGGAAGGAATGTGCAGTGTGATTTTTTTGCTGACTTTTTTGATCTCTTGCGATTGTTGCCACTTAGCTATCTCTGCGGCTACGGAGTTTGTCATTTGCAGAGATATTTGTTCTGTCGCCGTGATCTTCCCTCTCGCGTGCACATTGAGCGGAAGTAACCCTATGCTCAGTAAGAAAGTGAGGGAAAAGAACTTTCCGTATATCGATAGCAATTTCATTTAACCAACTGTTTTATATGGATAAGTATATTGGCATGCTAATTGTAAGCTGCTCGACCATCTAAATTAATTACGCATACAGTACTAGGAGTTGAGATGGCTATCAACCTTGATAAAGCATTAGGAATACATCCTCAGACACTCGATTTTAGAGTGGAGAGAAGCAAGGTATTAGCGAGTAATTTAATCAATGCCGAAACTCCGGGGTACAAAGCGAGGGATTTGGATTTCAAAGCGGCCATGAAGCAAGTTGAAGCAGGCATGCAGATGAATCAAGAGTACAGCCTCGCTTATCGCATGCCTTATCAAAATTCTGCCGATGATAATACCGTGGAACTCGGTAAGGAACAGGCAAGATATTCACAGAATGCGATGGATTATCAAACGAGTTTGACATTTTTAAACATGAAAATAGCCGGTCTAAAGTCTGCTATTGAAGGTCGTTAGGAGCCTGTATGTCATTTGGCGATATTTATCAAATAGCGGGTGCTGGCATGAATGCTCAGACCATACGTTTAAATACGGTCGCGAGTAACTTAGCTAACGCTGGAACTGCCGCCGAAAACCCTGAGTCGGCCTATCGAGCATTAAAACCCGTATTTGCGACTATTTACGATGCGACTCAACAAGGTGCGATTGGTGCTTCGATTGAAGTGAGCGACATAGTCCAAGCGGATGCCCCATTGGATATGCGTTATGAGCCGAATCATCCCTTTGCCAATGAACAAGGTTATGTTGCCTACTCTAATGTGAACACGATTGAAGAAATGGCTGACATGATGGCGGCAAGTCGTTCATTTGAAACCAGTGTTGAAATCATGAATCGTGCGCGTTCTATGCAGCAAGGTTTATTGCAACTAGGGAATAAATAGCAATGGAATTGGCTCGCTCTGGTAACAACTCGATTCAGAATCCTGCAGGTGCATTAACGGCACCAGGGAATGATGCTGCGTCATTAAAGAATGAATTTATGACCTTAATGATTGCACAAATCAAGAATCAAGATCCCACTAAACCGCTTAACAGTGCTGAGTATATCTCTCAATTAGCGCAGTTTTCGCAGGTCGAAAGCTTAGAGGGAATGCGGAAGAATCAATCAAGCCAAATGGTCATGATGGAAAATTTGGGCATAGTACAGTCGGCATCTTTGATTGGTAAGAATGCCATGGTGCCTGTGTCTGAGTTTCAGCTCGATGGTGAAGCGGTTGAAGGCAAAGTGTATTTAGAGAATGCAGCTGAAGGCTTAGATCTTGAAATTATCGATGCACAAGGTCAGGTCGTTAGCACTATTCAACTCGGTGCTCAGGATGTTGGTGATGTTCGGTTCTCTATCGATCCTGCTGAGCTGGGGTTGTCTGCAGGCCAATATGAAATCAAAGCTAAGGCGACACTAGGTGAAAATAGTTTAGTTGCGCCAACGTATATTAAGGCACCGATCGAGAGAATCCATTTCTCCAGTGCATCCGGCATGATGATGGCTGAAATGGGCCATGGTGTTGGAGTTGTTTCTGTGCTCAATATTTCTGAAGTTTCTTAAATTATTTTTATAGGATATTAAGATGTCATTTAACATAGCTTTAAGTGGTTTACAGGCGACGACTCAAGATCTCAACACTATCAGTAATAACATTGCTAACGCATCGACGAGTGGGTTTCGCGGTGGCCGTAGTGAATTTGCATCCATTTATAATGGTGGTCAGGCGGGTGGCGTTGGCGTGATGTCAACGAGCCAAAACTTCTCTAAAGGTGGCAGCTTAACTTATACCGGTCGTCAGCTTGATATGGGGATCCAAGGCGAAGGCTTTTTTGTTCTCAAGGGGAATGATGGCGGCGCCATGTATGCTAGAGCAGGGATGTTCCATAAGGACAATCAAGGCTTTATAACCGATCCAGTCGGTAATCGTTTACAGGGATATTCTGTGAATGCGACGGGAAGATTGCAAACTGGCAATGCGGGTGATTTACAGGTACAAACGGCTTCTTTAGCGGCCAAAGCCACAACGAATGTCAGCATGGTTTCAAATCTCGATGCGAGAGTCGATGTTATTCCTCCAGCGGTCCCAGCCGTGCCATTTGATCCTAAAAATATTGATAGTTATCACTCTATTGGTACCACCAGTGTCTACGACTCTTTGGGTACTGAGCATGTGGTGACTCAGTATTATGTAAAAACAGCGCCGAATGAGTGGACGGTTAATTACACTCTGGATGGGACTCTTCTGCCAGACCAAACAACATTAAAATTTGATTCAAAAGGCATTTTAGATCCAACTACGACAAAGGATACCTTCGACCTTACATTGGGTAATGGGGCATCACCGCTTAAATTTGATATCAATTTTGATAAAAGCACTCAGTATGCCGCCAAATATAACAACTCCAGCTTATCTCAAGACGGTTACACCTCGGGTGAATTGAAAGGCGTGCGTCTGGATGACAATGGCATGTTGTATGGCACTTATACTAACGGCCAAGATCAATTACAGGGTCAGGTCGTCCTCGCAAACTTTAGTAATCCCAATGGTTTATCTGCCGTGAGTAACAATGCTTGGGTGGCTACAAATACCGCTGGGCAAGCGATTATGGGAGCGCCATCTACAGGAACTATGGGCACTGTAACGGGGGGGTATTTAGAGGGCTCGAATGTGGATACGACCGCTGAAATGGTTAACCTCATGTCGGCACAACGTAATTATCAATCTAACGCCAAAGTTCTTGATGTGAACTCGACTATGCAACAAGCATTACTTAATGCCATTTAAGAAGAGACACTGACATGGAGAAGATGCTTTATACCGCCGCCAGTGGTGCAGTTCGTATTCTTGAGGCGCAAAGTATTCGCGCGAATAACTTGGCTAACGCTGAAACTGCAGGATTTAAAGCCGACCTTGAGCGCGTTAATGCCGTGCCTTTAGCTGTTCAAGGTAATAGTTTGAACACAAGGGTTATGGCACAGACTGAGAGTAGTGGTTTTAGCCAGCAAAGTGGGGTGATCAATCCTACGGGCCGTTCATTGGATTTAGCGATCCGCGATCGAGGCTTGTTCAGTGTGGCTGTTGACGGTGTTGAAGCATACACCCGTTCAGGTGCAATTGAGACCAATGCCGAGGGGCAACTGACTATCGATGGCCGACCTGTATTAGGCGTTGATGGGCCGATAGCGTTGCCTGAGCATAAAGATGTCTTTGTGGGTGAAGACGGCACAGTCAGTGTTTTACCCTCCGAAGGCGGGATCATTGAGGAAGTGGGCCGATTAAAGCTAGTGAATCCTGACTTTGCCTTAATGCAAAAGGGGCAAGATGGGTTGCTCTATCGTCGTGATGGCCAAGCAGTGCCACAAGATGAAGGTGTGTTAGTGGATAGTGGCTTCCTTGAGTCGAGTAACGTGCAGGCCGTGTCAGAGCTTATTGCATCTATGGATTTGAGTCGTCAATTTGAGATTCAAGTTAAGTTAATGAAAAGTGCAGAAAAGCTGGCCGAGGCTGGTAATCGTCTGCTGGGCAATGTTTAAGGATTATTGGTATGCAATCAGCGTTATGGGTAAGTAAAACCGGCCTAACAGCACAAGATACGAAAATGACTGCGATTGCCAACAACTTGGCAAACGTGAATACCACAGGTTTTAAGCGTGACCGTGTTGCGTTTAATGATCTGTTTTATCAGGTTCAACGTCAGCCAGGTGGACAGGTTGATGCACTGAATAATCTGCCATCGGGTCTGCAATTAGGTGCAGGAACGAGAGTCGTTGGTACTCAAAAAATATTCACTACTGGGGATATGCAAAATACCAGTCAGCAGTTGGATTTAGCGATCGAAGGTCATGGTTTTTTCCAAGTAGAAGAGCCAAATGGCGATCTTGCTTATACCCGTGACGGTCAGTTTTATCGCAGTAGTGAAGGCATGATGGTCACATCACAAGGTTTACCTTTAGTGCCTAATATCGTGATCCCTGAAGATGCGCTAACCGTTACCATTGCTAACGATGGTGTTGTCACAGCGAAAATGGCGGGTGAAGCTGAACCTCAAGATTTAGGTCAAATCACGCTTGTTAACTTTACTAATCCAGCAGGGTTAGAAGCTCGAGGTGACAACCTTTACCGTGAAACGGCGGCATCGGGTGTGGCGGTTGAAGGTGTGGCGGGTGATCAAGCTTTAGGTGCTTTAAGACAGGGTGCGCTAGAGGGCGCAAACGTCAACGTGGTGGAAGAAATGGTCGAAATGATTTCCACGCAGAGAGCATATGAGATGAATGCCAAAGTTGTGTCAGCCTCAGACGATATGCTCAAGTTCCTCAATCAATCGGTTTAGAGAGGCAATCATGCGTTGGTTATGGTTTTTATGGTTTGCACTCTTATCGGGTTGTATGTCGCATATTCCAGATAAGGAGACTAAACCTGGCACTAAAGAGTGGGCACCGCCTGAGATTGACTACAGCCTGCCAGATGCAAAGGATGGCAGTCTTTATCGTCCCGGTTTCATGTTGACACTTTTTAAGGATAAACGTGCTTTCCGTGAGGGCGATATTTTAACCGTCGCGTTAGATGAAAAAACCTATTCGAGTAAGAAAGCGGATACCAAGACCAACAAAGAACAAGATATGGGTATGGGACTTGCGGGCAATATTGGTGATAAAACGGCCAATGCTGACGGTAAAACCTCTTTTTCGAGAGGGTTTAATGGTGCAGGCTCAAGTACACAGCAAAACCAGTTATCAGGTTCAATCACTGTAACCGTTTCTAAGGTTTTACCTAATGGTACCTTGTTGATACGTGGTGAAAAATGGCTGCGATTGAATCAAGGCGATGAGTATTTACGCTTACTTGGCATTATACGTGCTGATGATATAGGTAATGACAATACGATATCGTCGCAACGCATTGCCGATGCTCGAATTATTTATGGTGGTCAAGGTGCCATTGCCGACAGTAATGCTATGGGATGGGCTTCTCGCTATTTCAATAGTCCATGGTTCCCGCTCTAGCAAAGGATATTTTGATGCTACGTTGTTTATTATTGTTACTTTTGGCTACTGGTACACTGCAAGCGGAAGAGCAAAGCCGCTACTTGATGGATATTGTCGATGTGCAAGGTCTGCGTGATAACCAACTCGTGGGTTATGGCTTAGTCGTCGGATTAAATGGAACGGGTGACCGCTCTCAAGTTAAATTTACCAGTCAATCTGTCGTCAATATGCTTAAACAGTTTGGTGTACAGATTGATGATAAAACCGATCCTAAGTTAAAGAACGTCGCCGCTGTTGCTGTGCATGCGACTATTACTTCTCTGGCGAGCCCAGGACAATCCTTAGATGTGACGGTTTCATCCCTTGGTGATGCAAAAAGTCTTCAGGGCGGAACCTTATTAATGACGCCTCTTAGGGCTGTCGATGGTGAGGTTTACGCGGTAGCGCAGGGCAACTTAGTGGTTGGCGGTATTTCTGCCGCCGGTCGTAATGGATCATCTGTGACTGTGAATGTGCCAACTGTTGGCACTATCCCCAATGGTGCCTTACTTGAGGCACCAATCAAAAGTAACTTTAGTGATAATGAAGACATCATATTAAACCTTAAGGATCCTAACTTTAAAACCGCCCGAAATATCGAACGGGCTGTTAACGAACTATTTGGACCCGATGTTGCACGTGCGCAAGATCATGCCAAGGTTCTGATACACGCGCCTAAGTCGAATCGAGAGCGTGTGACTTTTATGTCAATGCTTGAAGAACTCAAGATTGACCAAGGCCGACGTTCACCTCGAATCGTGTTTAATAGTCGTACAGGCACAGTGGTATTAGGGGGAGATGTTGTGGTTCGTAAAGCCGCTGTGAGCCATGGCAATCTGACAGTGACTATTGTTGAACGGGAAAACGTGAGTCAGCCTAATGGCGCTTATCTTGGTAATGCCGCAGGGGAAACCGTGGTGACTAATGATAGCCAAGTATTGGTTGAACAAGGTAACAAACGTATGTTTGTTTGGCCTGAGGGCACGGCAATTGAAGAAATCGTGCGTGCCGTAAATAGCTTAGGTGCGACACCAATGGACTTAATGGCAATTCTAGAAGCTTTGGCGGAAGCGGGCTCTTTAGAAGCTGATTTGGTGGTGATTTAATGAAAGTTGAAAATACGGGCGGTTACTTAAATAAGCTGAATGCTGATGATTTGATTAAGGCGAATGGCGAGCAAGGTGCACTTAAATTAGTCAGTCAACAATTTGAGGCGCAGTTCCTGCAAACGGTACTTAAGCAAATGCGCTCAGCCACTGACGCTATGGCCGATGAAGATAATCCTTTAACCTCCAAAAGCAATAATGGCCTTTATCAAGATTTACATGATGCGGAATTGGCAAGTCGTTTAAGCCAAGTCAATGGTATGGGCTTGGCTGACGTGATGACTAAGCAGCTATCACGTTCATTTCAGTCTGAGAAAGATCCGGTCGCCTTTGATCCTCAACAGATGACAACAACAGCGATGCAGCCTGCACTTATTATGCGGCCCGTTGTGAAGGATTTTAAATGAGCATGTTGAACATTGGTAAGTCTGGCTTATTGGCAAGCATGGCCGCATTGAATGCAACCTCAAATAACGTTGCTAATGCTATGGTTGCAGGCTATTCACGTCAGCAGGTGATGTTAAGTTCGGTTGGTGGCGGTGCTTATGGCTCCGGCGCGGGCGTGTTTGTTGATGGTGTTAGACGGATCTCTGATCAATACGAAGTTGCGCAGTTATGGCAAACCACGAGTGCTGTTGGTTTTTCTAAAGTGCAAAGTAGTTATTTGCGTCAGGCTGAACAAGTATTTGGTGCCGAAGGGAATAATATCTCCAAAGGCCTAGATCAATTATTCGCCGCCCTAAATTCATCTATGGAACAACCTAATCTCATTGCCTACCGACAAGGTGTACTTAATGAGGCTAAAGCCGTTGCCCAAAGAGTGAATGCAATCAACGACAATATTGATTCGCAACGTAATCAGATCAATGGACAGCTTGGTTCGTCCGTAAAAGAGATCAACTCACAACTAAATATTATTGCCAGTTTCAACCGCGACATTCAGGCGGCAAGTGTGACAGGAACGATTCCCCCTGCACTGCAAGATAGTCGAGATGCTGCGATTGATGACTTAGCGGCGATTTTAGATATTCGGGTTGTTGAAGATAGCCAAGGCATGGTCAATATCTCGCTGGCCCGAGGTGAGCCACTATTGACGGGAAATACTGCCGCTAAGTTAACGAGTAATCCCGATCCCACCAATCCTAAGAACGATTTGGTGACTATCCAATTTGGTGCTAGCCAGTTTAATGTTGATGAAACCGCTGGTGGCAGTTTAGGTGCCTTGCTTACGTACCGTGATGTGCAGCTTGCGGATTCGCAACAGTACATAGATGAATTAGCGGTCATGTTAGCGACCGAGTTTAATTCTATTCTTGCTTCTGGCACTGACTTAAATGGTGCGACACCGTCACAGGATTTATTTACTTATCAAGCTAATAACCCAGGAGGAAGCTTATCTCTAACGGCCGGTTTTACGCCTGATAAACTTGCCTTTGGTAAAGATGGCACCCAAGGCGATAACGCAAATTTAAAAGCTTTAGTACAGCTAGCGAATAAAGAACTGAGTTTTACTAGTCTTGGCAGTAATACAAGCTTAGCGGAATCCTTTTCCAGCAAGGTTGGCCAGTTAGGTTCTGCTTCTCGCCAAGCGATTTCATTTGCTAAAACCAGTGTAGATTTGCAAAAAGATGCGCAGTCCCAATGGGCGAGTACCAGTGGTGTGAATCCCGATGAAGAAGGGATTAATTTGATCATCTATCAGCAGTCATATATGGCAAATGCGAAGGTGATTTCCACCGCAGATCAACTGTTTCAAACTATGCTTAGTAGCTTTTAAGGACTTTATTCATGCGTGTAACAATGCAAAATTTATACACTAACAATTTAAACAGTTTGCAGAACACGACCTATGATGTGGCACGTTTGAATCAAATGCTCTCTAAAGGTGTTTCAATACTATCGCCTTCGGATGATCCTATTGGTGTTGTTCGGGTAATGGATAACCAACGCGATTTAGCACTAGTACAGCAATACATTAAAAATATCGATTCCTTAAGTACCAATATGAGCCGTGCTGAAACCTATTTATCCAGCATGGTTGAGACGCAGCAGCGGATGAAAGAAATCAGTATTGCGACTAATAGTTCGAATCTCTCGAAAGAGGATAGAGCATCCTATGCTTCTGAAATGGAAGAACTCTTAAAGGGGTTAGTGGATAATATTAACGCCACCGATGAGTCGGGTAATTATCTCTTTTCCGGTAATGCGATTGAGAAAGCTGCGGTAGTTAAGGATGCGGCTGGGCGATACGTCTACCAAGGTGATACTAGCGAGAGAACGGTACAAACGTCTAACTCTTCATGGACTACGGCTAATGTCACCGCCGAAAAAGTCTTGTTCTCCAATGCTGGTCAAGATATTTTAAATCAAGCAATGGACTATATTAACGTATTAAATGATCCAAGCTTATCACCAAGCGATCCTGCTTTTAGTGCAGCCGCGAGTGGAATACAAACAGCGTTAAGTGAAACCTTAGATAGCATAGGTGCGGCTATTACCGATTTTGGTGGCAAACAAAATAATCTCGCTTTAGTTAAAAGCTCCCATGAAGAAATGGTGTTGTTTAGTAAACAAGTGATAGGTGAAACGCAGGAACTCGATTATGCCGCAGCCACTGCCGAGTTCAATGTCAAATTAACCGCATTAAAAATTACCCAGCAAACTTTTGTACAGATAAGCCAGCTGTCCCTTTTCAATCATATGTAGGTAATGAGTTAAATGATCAAAGGGATAGGTGAGTCACTTAGTCAGTTACGTCAAAGTCAGACGGTAACGTCTCATTATGTTGCTCCGATATCAGGTGCGCCCCGCAGTGCACCGAAAGCGAGGCCCATACCTAAGCATAGATTGGAAGCCTACGGACGTTGGGCCAAGGTGACTCAAGAGCAACATAATATTAGTGCATCGCAAGTGGTGTTACAGAGCTTGATTTCAGCCAAAAGTATCCTAGGTCAACTAAACAAACAGCTACAAACCTGCTTGTTCAGTAAAAACACAGTTGTTGAAGATGCATTACATAAAGCGGAAGAGTGTCGAAGACAATTAATCGAGATTAGGCCTTATTACCAAGGAAAGCGTTTACTCGATCATCATTTGAATTTGATTTCAGCATCTCAGCCTGCGGCATTACATTGTTTTAGGTTCCGACGAGTCGATCTCACATCACCTAAGAACCGCGATGAGCGGATTACGCTTTTTACTGAGAAGCAAACATTGCATTTGCTTTTGCCTGCCAATAAAAATCGCTTAGAGCTACAAGATATCATAGAGCCTGTTTTAGCTTCGATAGGGATAAGTATCGACCGCTTATCGAGCAATGACACAGTGTTTACTGCACAGCATGAGACTTGGATGAAGCTCAATGGGGGGATTTTAATGGTGGGCGAAGGGCAAAGATTGCCCGCGGGTGAGCCGAGGAATATACCATTAGAAGAGAAATTTAGTTGGCAGGATCCCCGTGAATGGAATTTTACGGATACTGAAAAGTTAAAAATGACATTGGCTAAAGTGTCAAAGGTAGATAAAAAAGTCACAGTGCAAATTGATGATATTAAAGCATCCCACCGTTTACTACTGGTGAAGGTTAAGCAATTGACCGCATCTAGTCAGCCCAAATTTGAACTCCAGCATTTGCATAAATTTATGCAACCCTATCCTTTTGCCTATCAAGTAACATCTTTGATGGCGCAGGGAAATACGAACCGCGAACAGGTTAGCGCTCTGCTGCTCTAATTTTTGAAGCGAACCCTAAGTGTGATTATTTAATTTTTGAAAATAAGCTATTTGGCTTCAGTGATGAGCTTTTCATGTCGCCTTAATGAGTTATGCCTGGATTCAGGCCTAACCAAAACAATCGTTATTTTCTGGAGAACTACTATGTTAGGTGTTCATACTAATTACGCTTCAATCGTTGCGCAGGGTGCTGTAAATAAAAGCAATAACCTTTTAACTAATGCTATGGAGCGTTTGTCGACGGGTTTACGTATTAATAGTGCATCTGATGATGCTGCTGGTCTGCAAATTGCTAACCGCATGAGCGCTAACGTAAAAGGTATGGAAACGGCTTCACGCAATATTTCTGATGCTACCTCTATGCTGCAAACCGCTGATGGTGCGTTAGAAGAATTAACGACCATTGCTAATCGCCAGAAAGAATTGGCTACTCAAGCCTCTAACGGCGTTAACTCTGCGGCTGATTTAACGGCATTAAATGATGAGTTCACGCAATTGAACGCCGAAATAACGCGTATTGTAGAAAATACCACTTATGCCGGTAATAAATTATTCGATACTGGTGTATTGACCTCTGGTACGGGCGTGAAATTTCAAATTGGCGCCGGAACAACGGAAACAATGGATGTTAAATTAGGCGCAATTCCTAAAACTGTCGCAGGTACTTTAACTGGTGGTACCGCCAATGCTGCAATTGCCCTTGTGGATACCTTCTTAGCCGCTGTGGGTACTGAGCGTTCTACCTTAGGTGCCAACATTAACCGTCTTGGCCATACTGCTGCTAACTTAGCGAGCGTTACCGAAAATACTAAAGCCGCTGCTGGCCGTATTATGGATGCTGACTTTGCGGTTGAATCTGCCAATATGACCCGCAATCAATTATTAGTTCAAGCAGGTACAACGGTACTGTCTTCAGCTAACCAAAATACGGGTTTAGTGATGGGCTTACTGCGCTAATTTTATTCAATTAGTCAGTGTTAGTTTTAATGCCAGTAAGCTTAGCTTGCTGGCATTTTTATGGTGTTTGTGCATGCCATTTCAGTCTAGTTTTTATAGTGTCATACACTCTATTTTTAAATAGGTTTTAGTTAAGCGCTTGTGTGGTCGCTTTAGTTAGTTATCCCTGAACTCAGGTCTAACCCCGCTACTCGTTATTTAATGGAGAACTATATATGTTAGGTGTTCACACTAATTACGCTTCAATTGTTGCTCAAGGTGCTGTTAACAAAAGCAATAACCTATTGACTAATGCAATGGAGCGTTTATCGACAGGTTTACGTATCAATAGCGCATCTGATGATGCTGCTGGTTTGCAAATTGCTAACCGCATGAGCGCTAACGTTAAAGGTATGGAAACCGCTTCACGTAATATTTCTGATGCGACCTCTATGCTACAAACTGCTGATGGTGCGTTAGAAGAATTAACGACCATTGCTAATCGCCAGAAAGAACTCGCCACTCAAGCGGCAAACGGTGTTAACTCTGCTGATGATTTAACGGCTCTGAATGATGAGTTTACTCAATTAAACACCGAAATTACCCGTATTCTCGATAATACAACTTATGCCGGTAATAACTTATTCACCAAGTTGGAGGCTGGTGTTACCTTCCAAATTGGTGCCGGAACGGGTGAAAAATTGGTTGTTACAACAACAGCCATAGATGATGCAGCGCTGGCTGCTGGTGATTTAACTACTGGCGCGAATGCGGCAATTGCCCTTGTTGATACTTTCATCGCTGCAGTCGGTACAGAACGTTCTACCCTAGGTGCCAACATTAACCGTCTTGGACATACTGCAGCTAACCTTGCCAGTGTGACTGAAAATACCAAAGCCGCCGCTGGACGTATTATGGATGCCGATTTCGCGGTTGAATCTGCCAATATGACCCGCAATCAATTATTAGTTCAAGCGGGTACAACGGTACTGTCTTCTGCTAACCAAAATACAGGTTTAGTGATGGGGCTACTGCGTTAATTACGCTGAGTTGAGTTAGTTTTAAGTGCCAGTAAGCTTAGCTTGCTGGCATTTTTTATGGCGTTTTGTGGATGCCATTTAAGTCTGTTTTTATAGAGGTGATCCCATCTATTTTTAAATAAGTTTTAGTTTTGCGCTGTTGCTGTCGCCTTACTTAGTTATGGAGCTATACCGGGATTCAGGCATAGCCAAGATAACTGTTTTTTCTAGGAGAGCTGATATGTTAGGTGTTCACACTAATTACGCGTCAATTGTTGCACAAGGTGCTGTTAATAAAAGTAATAATCTATTAACTAATGCTATGGAGCGTTTGTCGACGGGTTTACGTATCAATAGCGCATCTGATGATGCAGCGGGTTTGCAAATTGCTAACCGCATGAGCGCTAACGTAAAGGGCATGGAAACGGCTTCACGCAATATTTCTGATGCGACCTCTATGCTGCAAACCGCAGATGGTGCGTTAGAAGAATTAACGACTATTGCTAACCGCCAGAAAGAATTGGCGACTCAAGCATCAAACGGCGTTAACTCTACAGCAGATTTAAAAGCGTTGGATGATGAATTTAAGCAATTAAATGCAGAAATTACCCGTATTGTAGAAAATACAACCTATGCGGGTAATAACTTATTTAAAGATGCTACTGATGGTGTACTCGTCAAAGGTGTGACCTTTCAGATTGGCTCGGATGGAGCAGAGCAAATGTCAGTTACCTTAGGTGCTATTGATAAGACTGTTACTGGTGATTTGTTGACTTCTGCAGCCGCCAATACGGCTATCGGGGCTGTTGATACCTTCTTGGCTAAAGTGGGGACAGAACGTTCAACCTTAGGTGCCAACATTAACCGTCTTGGCCATACTGCGGCTAACCTTGCCAGTGTAACTGAAAATACTAAAGCCGCTGCCGGCCGTATTATGGATGCCGATTTCGCGGTTGAATCTGCCAATATGACACGTAATCAATTATTAGTTCAGGCGGGTACAACAGTACTGTCCTCTGCTAACCAGAACACGGGCTTAGTCATGGGTTTATTGCGTTAATGTTATTGAGCAAGTGATGTCATTGGTCACGGCTAAAATGCCAGTTAGTTGCGCTGACTGGCATTTTTATTTTAGCCACGGTTTATGTATTGGTCGATAGTCGCTAAACCCGAGATTGAAACCTATAAGGTTCATGTTTTAGGGGGTAATTTTCGATAACACAAAGTGGAAGATGGTTTTCCTGTTTAAGTGTTCATGCGGAAGTATTTAGCTGTTTTTGGGCCAGTTAATTATTTAAATTCATTTAAAAACAGTAGCTTGTTTTTGGCATGCGTTTTGCTCTAGAACGAGTGGAGGTAGTCATGATTTCAGGTATGAATGCAGCACAATTTGCTCAGCAACTGATTGGCGCAGACCGCGCAGGTAAAGATACGCTTTACAAAGGCAAGCTAACTGCCAGCAAAACACAGTTAGATGCTTATACGTTGCTCGAAAATAATATGAAGAAGATGGCCACTAAGCTGAGTGAAATGGGTGGCGATGCAGCTAAAGGCAAAATTGCTACGGTTACGGGCGAGAATGCGACCGCGACAGTTAAATCTGATGCGCCTAAGGGCAACTATGATTTGAGTGTGCATAAACTTGCGCAAGCGCATCAACTGACTAAAGCCTATTCCTCTGAAAGTGAATTGTTGCCAACGTCGGGTATTATCAGTATTCAAGTCGGTAGTGATCCGACTAAGCGTATGGAAATTGATTTGGCAACGGTTAATGGCGGTGCGGCTATTTCTGTGTCTCAGTTACGCGATGTGATCAATAAACAAGTGGGTAATCCTGGTGTACAAGCGTCATTAGTGCGCACAGGTAACCAAATCGAATTTATGCTGTCTTCAAAGGAATCGGGTGTCGCGAATCAAGTGAAGGTAGAGTTTAACGGTGCCGATTGGGGCATGACAGAACGTCGTGCAGCACAAGATGCGGAACTCACATTAAACGGTATCAGTATTACCAGCAGTAGTAACTATCTAGAAAATGTTGTTGATGGTGTCAGCCTCGAATTAGTCAAGGTGCATGCGGCTGGTGAAAGCAGCATGATTAAAGTCACAGACGATTTTGAAGCGAATAAGAAAGCGGTTAAGGATTTTGTCGATTCATTTAATTCTTTAATGACGCAAATTAATCAATTAACTCGTTCTATGGGCGTTAAAACCTCTGATTCTGGCTCTTCCGATAAAGATAAGGAAGACAAAACCACTGCAGTGAGTGAAGCGCAAATTGGAGTGTTGAAGGGGGATACCTCTATTCGCCTTCTCCAGTCTAAATTACGTGATTCTGTATTTGCAACGGCTGCTAATGGCATGCGTTTGTCTGATATCGGGATTGAGATTGGACGAGACGGAAAACTAAAAATTGATGATGCTAAGCTGACCGATAGCTTTAAAAGTGATCCAGAAAAAGTACAAGCCATGTTTACTGGTCCTGACAGTTATATCAAAAGCATAGAAAAGACCCTAAAACCTTTTACACAGTTTAATGGCTATATCGATCAAAAGCAGGAAGCGCTAAATAAGCAGATTAAAAGTGTGAATGACAGTATGGCGCGCCATGATTATCAGATGAATCAAAAGTATCAGATTTATTTAACCCAGTTTACGGCAATGGAATCCACCATTAATCAATTTAATTCCGCAAGTCAGTTGTTTTCATAGGAAGCAGTAAAAAATGTTAAATGAGTACGATCCATTTAATGCCTACAAGCAAACCGCTTTAGATGCACAAGTAGCGGCAGCAACAACCCATGACATGGTGCGTATGCTACTTGATGGTTTATTGGAAGAACTAGAGCGGACCGCTGGCCATATGGAATACCAAAGGTTTGAGGCGAAAGGAATGAGTATCCATAAGTGCCTTAATATCGTGCATGGCTTGGACTCTATGCTTGACCTTGAAAATGGTGGTGAGGTTGCCGTGAGCTTACATCGTCTCTATGACTTTTGTAGCCGTCAGCTTGTCAGCGCCAGTGTTGAAAACAGTGCTGAAGCGCTAGTTCCAGTGACTCAGGTGATTACTAATGTCAGAGAAGGATGGACAAATCTCAATTAAGCAGTGGGCGCGTTTTGCGAATGCTTTACGCCAATATGCAGATGCTCAGGATTGGGAAAGCGTCCGAAAAGTGAACATCGCTTTGATCAAAGCACTGCAACAGGCTGGTGAGGCTCATGATATTGAGCAGAAATTGGCACGTGCAGAATTAAAGCGGGTTCATTCCCAAGTGCTACAAGAGTTGATCTTGGCTCGTGATGAATTAGCCGCTGAAATGGGTCGCTTTAAGGCGCAACAACCAGGTTTAGCCGCCTATCAATTAACACAAGTAAGTGGAGCTTTGGATGATCTCTGATCTTCTTTCAACTCGTCCTGTTGGCACAAATACCAGCTTGACGACTAAAGTGGCAAGTGCAGTTGATCAAGATAAATCAGAGTCATTTACCTTGTTGGGGTTGCCAGTCGGATTGTCTGCAGCGCCTCTCCCGTTAGAGGGGACTCAGTGGACTCAGAATGCCGAACATGCTTTAGAAAGAGATGCTGATACTTTTTTAAATCAATATGTTAATAGCAATTTATCTGACTCAGTATCTTTTGTTCCTGTTGTACCAGTATTGTCTCAGCCACTGTTAAATACTGAGATTAACTCAGCGCCTATTATTCAAGATGGCTTAGCCGCCACGCTTCAGGCTAGTCTCGTTTCACCGACTGCTGTAGCGCCGTTTGTTCCTGTGATTTTTCCCGCGGAAGCTATTAAAACTGATCCGATAGGTCGAACTCCTGCGTCTTTAATTGGGCTCTCAGCCACAGATCAAAGAGGAACGCTATTTAGTTCAGGTATGACCTCATCTATGGCTCTTGCAGGAAGCAGTACTCAGCCAGTGGGCATGAGTGGCGAATCCTTGAAAATGAGCGGCGTATTTACGCAGGATTCAACGCTGGCAACTTTCTCTGGGGATTTTGAGCATTTGAAATCTGACTCGTCAGTGTTTCAGCGTGTGTTGGCAGAACTTAGGGGGCATGAAGTTAAAGATATTAATGCGATAGGATCTCAGCAGGTTGCGGGTACGCAGGCTGCAAGTGCTACTCAATGGGGCCCGGTATCTATCACTCCCATGGCTTCTTTAGCGCAGCACTCTCAGGAGATCCTTACTCCCTTAAGAGAGCATCTTCGTTTCCAAGTCGATCAACATATTAAGAAAGCCGAATTAAGGTTAGATCCGCCAGAGCTGGGCAAGATTGAGCTCAATATCCGTTTAGAGGGCGATCGTTTACAGGTGCAAATGCATGCAGTAAATCCGGCAATTCGAGATGCATTACTCAATGGTTTGGATCGTTTGAGAGTGGATTTAGCAATGGATCATGGCGGTCAAATTGATGTCGATATTGGTCAAGGTGAATCGCAACAGCATCAACAGGAAACTGCATTATTCTCCTCTTCGATAGCGGCTGAGACTACAACGGATAATGTAGTCGATGTGATGGCGAGAGAGAAATCCCAATTAGATTTATTGGCTTAAGTGCCGGAGTCGTTTAATGGCAATTTTAAAATCTCGTTTAGTAAAGATTATCGTAGCGTTACTTGTGCTCATTAGTTCGACCGCAGGTGCATTCTGGATTGGAACAAGTAGTGGAGATTGGAAGCTAGCAGAGCTTTTTGCATCGGAACCGGAAGTCGAACCTATACCAGTTGCAAAGTTTTACCCGTTAGAAAAGTTTGTGATATCGATTCCCGGGGATAAGTATCCCCATTACATGCTGCTTGAAATGTCATTAAAAAGCCGTAATCCCAATATGAAAGCGGTGTTGCTGGAGTCAGATCCACTTATACGAAACGCTATGATGAAGATGTTCTCACGTAAAACATTTGAGCAGTTGAACCACTTAGATCAGCTTGACAGTTTACAATCAGAAGCGTTGATATTGATGGTTAAAGTGCTGTCAGATAACCAATTACCATCAGATATTGATGAAGTACTCTTTACTCGCATGGTGATCCAGTAAGAGGCCTTATCATGACAGCAGCGGGCCAACTCGCATATCAACAAACCTGTGATTATCCAGTCGAAGAGCGTCAATCTGAACAACAGATTATTCGACAATACTTGCCATTAATCAAACGTATAGTCTCGCAGATGCGCAGTCACTGCGGCGTGATGTTATCACTCGAGGATATGGAGCAAATTGGCATGATGGCCTTGCTTGAGTCATCACGTCGGTATCCTGGCGAGCTGGATAATGGATTTATTTCCTTCGCTGGGCAACGGATTCGCGGTGCCATACTCGACGAGTTGAGGCGGCAGGATTGGCGTCCTAGACCTGTTAGACAGCAGGCCCATGAGCTTAATGATGTTGTTAGACGTTTGAGTCGAGAGATGGGACGTGAACCAAGCGATCTTGAAGTGGCCAGTGCGCTTGGGCTGAGCGCGGAGGATTATCGGGAACGTTTATACTCGACGCAAGCTGAGTCGATGAAAAGCTTAGATGAGTTGCTATTGGGCGGTGATCATCCAGTAGACAGAAGTAATGATGTTGAGCGGTTAATACTGAAGCAAACTTTGATCAAAGTTATTTCAAAATTAAATGAAAGAGAACAGCTAATTCTGTCGCTTTACTATCATCATGAGCTGAATTTAAAAGAGATAGCTATGGCATTGGGATTGACTGAAACGCGTATTTGCCAACTGCATAAATCAGCTATTTCACAGTTAAAAACAATATTGCAGCGCTAAAGTTTAAAAGTGAGAAGATCGTAATGAGTAAACTAGTTGGGCTGTTAATCATTTTAGCTTCTGTGTTTGGTGGATATGTTTGGGCGGGTGGAGCTTTGTCTGCATTGTGGCAGCCTGCTGAAATTTTAATCATTATGGGGGCCGGAGTTGGAGCGCTCATTATTGCTAACCCACAATCAGTATTAAAAGAAATGCTTGAGCAGTTAAAAGAATTATTTAATAAGGGCAAGGAAGATCCTGAATTATATCCTCAGTTATTTCCTTTGATGGGCACTTTAATGGCTCAGATCCAATCTCAAGGCTTAAAAGTGCTCGATGAACATTTAGAAAATCCTCATCAGAGCTCTATTTTTCTAATGTACCCAGCCGTGCTTAATCACCCAAATGTTTTACAGTTTTTAATTGATAACTTACGAGTGCAGTCTATTGGGAAAATATCTCCCCATGACTTAGAGCATATCCTAGAAGAAGAGATTCATCGAATAGAAGAGGACAGATTACGACCATCGGAAGCTTTTAGTAAGGTGGGAGAGGCTATGCCTGGCTTTGGTATTTTAGCTGCTGTTCTCGGTATTATCATTACTATGTCTAATATTGATGGCCCAATTACTATGATTGGTGTCAAAGTTGCCGCGGCATTAGTCGGTACATTTATCGGTATTTTCGCGTGTTATTGTTTCTTTGACCCAATGTCAAAGGCATTAGAACATCTAGTTGATCGTAAATCGGCACAGCTTCGGTGCATAGCCGCTATTTTAGTGACCTTTTCAAAAGGTAAACCACCAATGATGGCTATTGATGCGGGACGGAAACAAATACAAAGTGAAAATCGTCCTTCATTTATCGAGTTAGAACGTTGGATGGAAGGGCAGAGAAGCTAATGCTCCATAAAAATGAGCCGATTATTATCAAGCGGCGAAAGCGAGGAAAGCGTAATCATGGGCATGGTGGTGCGTGGAAAGTCGCTTTTGCCGATTTCACGCTTGCTATGATGGCGCTCTTTATGGTGCTGTGGATCATGCAAATCGCTGATCAAAAAGAGCGAACCATGATAGTGCAGTATTTACGTGGTGATATGAATCCCACTGGTCCAATGAATCCATTTGAGCTAAGTCAGTCATCTTCGATTATTGATTTAGAAGGAAATATGTCTATTGCTCCTCCAATCATACCTTCCAATTCTATGCCTAGAGGTTCGGAGTCAGAAGGATTAGAGGAAGGTGCGCTCATCCCTGGGCAATTTGATACTCAGGCGCAATTAACTGTGCTCGCCAGAGAATTGAATCGAGTCGTGCAAAGCTCGAGCATGGCTGAAAACATTGCCGTGACGATTGTGCCTCAAGGCATACGCATCTTAATTCACGATAATGTGAATCAATTTATGTTCACGCGGGGCAGTGCACAGATGCAGCCCTATTTTGAAGAATTACTTTTATCTTTAGGGCCTATTTTAAAAAATATAACTAATAGCATGGTTATTTCTGGTCATACGGATTCAACGCCTTATGCGGGCAGTTTATTTACTAATTGGGAATTATCGAGTGAAAGAGCACTATTAGCACGAAGAGTGCTTGAGCGTGGCGGTGTTAAACGCGATCAGGTTATTCAGGTGACGGGTATGGCTGATCAGGTTCCTTACATCACTTCGGATACTGCTGCGGCGGCTAATCGTCGGATTGAGGCGCTTATTTTAACCTCCTCTGCTGAACAGTTATTAAGAGGCATGATTGGCGCTCCGATCGATACAGTCCCAAGTGGCGTTACAATCAACGAAATTAAGCGCCAAGCAAACACTCGCTAGTGTTAATACCTGCTCTCATTTGTTAGGGATGACTATGAATCTGTATGAAGAGTTTGTACATTCTGAGGATGAAGTTGAAGCGACCCCTGAGTATCAGATTATTGAATTTGATAATCGTCGAACTCATCAAAGATTTAGCCTGAGACGAAATAAAAGAGCGCCACTCGCATTTGCATGCGATGGCCTGACAGTAAATTTATCAACAACTCGCTGGTTTGTTATTACACCGATTGGAACTGCAAATATAAAAGATATTAGCATTGGCGGTGTTGGGATTTTGTGCAATGAACCACTATCAGTAGGGAGGAGATTCTATATTGAACTTGAGCAAACACGAGTCTTATGTGAGGTAACTCGAGAACACACGATTAAAGGTCGATTGAAGTTCTTAGGCGCTCGCTGGATTTATCGTGATAAAGCTGAAGTCCAGAACTTGATTGATGCAATTAGACTTCGGGCGAAAATATAGGATATGCAATGGCTGCATCTTTTCATCGAAACGGCTCGGATAAATTACAGAAGGTCTTTCTGTATCTTATTCTGCTGAATTGGCTATTGCTTATTATTGTTGCACTCAATATGAATACATTACGCTTTAGCCATGGTGTTATGATTTCAATTATGATTTTTATCTATAATTATTTTCTGGCTCATTTATGTTTTATTCGTGCTGCCAGAGCGCAAGATGCTTATCTCATTTACCCAGTGGTTATTGGCGCACTCAGCTCCTTTTTCCTCGTTGTTTATTTCTTCTTTTTACTCTAAATCCCCTGCCTATAAAAATGAGTTGCGACTCATTGTTATAGGCTTTTGTTGAGCATTCTTGCATCTAGCTCACATGCTTTGTGGGTCGCTCGCATGGGAGCGACAACTTGGCCTTGTTTAGAATATTCACGCAGCTGGGTAGGTTTTGCCCGCGGTAATTGCGACAAGCCCAAAAGGGACCGAATCGACCATCCTTTAACAGCATATCGCCACCACAGAGGCTACAAAGTGGTGCTATATGACCACAGTTCTCATTCAAACATACCTTAAAGCCAGCAAAGCGTGTGCGGGTCATTGGGCTAGCACAGAGCTCACAACCTTCTTCCTTGTGATCGCAAAGGGGAAAATGTGAGCAGGAATAAAACGATTTAAATTTTCCCGTTCTAGGCTTAAGCGTTCCCGTGCTACAACGCACGCATTTTATGTCTTCAAATAACCTTTGTACTAAAGAGGTGCTGAACTCATCTTGTTCAATTGCGTAGCCTTTTGTAAGCAGTTCGGTGACGAATGGGCTCACGTCTGTCATATCGGCAATCACATAGGCGCGGTGTTTTGCCCGCGTTAACGCGACATAAAACAGTCGACGTTCTTCTGCAAATTCAAACGCTTCCGTTTTTGGTAAAAATGCATCTAGTATCGGAGGAGTGATTTTCATTGAAGGGAAGCCATGCATTCCCGTTTTCATCCCCATGATCACCACATAATCGGCTTCTTTCCCTTTCGAAGCATGAAAAGATTGGCACTCAATCTTCAAGTTGGGATATTTAGCTTTAAGTTGGTTAACTTGGATGTTATCGGGTAACTGAAACCAAAAACGTGCCAGTAAATAGACGCTTGCTACGCTGTTAAGTTTGTCACTTCTAGCGCTTATCCTTGCACTAATGGCCGTTAATGCTTGTTCCAGTGCATTTGGGCTTGGTTCATTTAGGCTTGACTGCTCGTTTTCTCCGCGGCGTAATATTGAGACTGCAGGGTAGGCTACCTGCATGAGGGAGCGAATGTCCTTCCTCAATTGCGTGGGATTCTGGGTAACAAACTGAGTGGCGACTTGCCCAATACTACTGTTAAACCTAAAAGTCAGATCCAAGTAGCTTTGGGCTGTTGGGCCAAAATATTGGCTAAATTGCGTGGTTAAACTTACATCTGCACCGCTAAAACGATAAATTGCCTGCCAGTCATCCCCGACACAAAATAAAGACGCCAACGCTTTAGAATGGGGCGCACAGGAATCCCTCAAGGCACGCACTAAGCGGGCACGTGGTTCTGAAATATCTTGGAACTCATCCACCATAATAAAACGCCACGGGCTAATAAATTGCCCGCGTTGTAAATACGTCAACGCTTTACCTATCATGTCCTCAAAATCAATGTCGCCATTTATTGCTAAATGCTGCTCATAGCGCATGAGTATAGGCTCAAGCAGTTCGAATGCCTTGCGGGTCTGCTGAGCATCGGCGGCGCGAGCAAATACACCCTCAAGCCCATGTTCATCAAGGCAAGCCGCTTTATACAGCCCTATCAGCTGACTAAACATTTTTGCCAATTCGGTCACGCGGCCAAGTTCATGTAGGGTTGCTAGTATGGCTTCATCGGGTAAGGGCGCATATTGTACTTTAAAGACCTGTAAAGCTTGCTCAAGCTTACTGATTAACAACCCTTTTTTATGTTGGTAATAAAATAGCTCAACACACTTAGTGCCATGCTGTTGATGTAGCTGGCGTTTCCATGCCATCGAT
Source organism: Shewanella sp. SM55 (assembly GCF_025654025.1). Lineage (NCBI taxonomy): Bacteria > Pseudomonadati > Pseudomonadota > Gammaproteobacteria > Alteromonadales > Shewanellaceae > Shewanella > Shewanella sp. SM55. Next base: position 122,313 of record NZ_JAKKRS010000011.1, read on the forward strand.
TCCAAGTATTTCTGGTTATCGATATAAGGAGCGGTATGCTGGTGTTCATCAATACCATAGTATTCAAGATAAATTTGGTATTCAGGTAGATAGAAATCGGGTTGATACTGACGAAAATCAATACTGCGCACATCATGCTCGTACTTAGCTTCATAGACATATTCGATGCCATTGCTAAATAGCCAGTTGGCAATGTAGAGCTCACCAAAGCTTTTGACTCGCTCACCTTTAAGACTGCGAATATCGTTATCATTCAAGTATTGAAAATACTCGCCTTCCATATCGAACTCGAATGGGCTTTTTTCAACATAATAGAAACGACTGAAGTACTCGAAAAGCTGTTTACGGTAAGCCTCATTTTCAATCAAAGTCTCAAGGGTATTGTGCACCCACAGCTCTTTGGTTTTGTCATCCTCCGCTAAAGGGGACAAACTCGGTTTTGCTCGCTCAACGTCGGCGATAATTTTTGAGCCTAAACTGTGGAAGGTGCTCGCCTTGATATCATCCGTACCGAGCCTGTTTTTAATCCGCTCATCCATCTCGTCAGCCGCTTTACGGCCATAGGCTAATAGCAATATTTCATCGGCTTTTGCTTGACCACTCTTAAGCAAATATCCTGCTCGACCAACCATCACACTGGTCTTTCCCGTGCCTGCGCCTGCTAATAACAAGTTATTGTTATCATCGATAATACAAGCTCGGCGCTGTTTTTCGGTTAAGGGATTAGATTCTACATGCTCAAAATAGTCAGCAAATTTAATGAGCTGCGACTGAATATAATCTTCACGCAGTTGCTTTATATCGGCACGAGTCCAGCGGTGGATTTGCTTAAGCCTCGCTAACACTGTGTGTAAATGTGCAGACAATGGCAGGTTTTCACACCAAGGGAACCAACGCTGATATTCGCGCGCGACTCTGGCTTGTATCATTTCCACCCGTGATTCACGTAAATAAGTGTGTGTCAGTGTCTTATCCACTTTCGCCATTAACTCAGCAACGCGCGGCCCATTGGCATTTGCCCAATACTGTGCGATTTGATAGCTAAATTGATGTTGTGCAAAATAGCTGAGAAACGGCAGTTGATAGGCTTTGCCTAATACCGTGAAACCGAGTAGATAACCTAGTGGACTTAAGGTAAAAAATGGTGGGGAATCGAGCTGTTGCCAGGTAAAACATTCGTCAGCTTCTACTTTGTTAGCGCTGCGAGAGTGAGCAAAAAAGCCGCCTTTAGTGCGATTAATGCTAATACCACTCGTGGTGAGTTTTACCGCATCAGCTTTGCCAATAAAGAAACGGCCAAACCAACTGTGTTTGATATCTTGTTCAGAGTGATTCAATGACAATGTAAAACCTACGGCTAAAAAGTTTTAGAATTAACAGACTGATTTATAAATGCATTATAACTTAAAACCCGATGGCTCGTGTTAAGGTTGTGCTATGGGCTGTATGGATTATTTATTGATTTTGGTCTCTAGAGCAGCTAAGTGCATTGTATTGGTGAATGATGTCTTAGTTGGCGTGAGAGGCGTGGCAAACCAAGCATGATGGTAACTGTGTAACTATGTGCATAAGAAGGGCGCGCATTAGAAAGGTTTACATTAGAAAATGGTGTATCAGAAAGCAAAAAAGCCTGAATCTCTTCAGGCCTTTTCTTTTTTTCAATACAACAGCTTAATCCTTGCGGATTAATTCATGCCGTATTTTTTCAATTTTTTACGCAGAGTACCACGGTTGATACCTAGCATGTTTGCTGCGCGGGTTTGGTTGCCACGAGTGTGTTGCATGATGATGTCAAGCAGAGGCGCTTCAACTTCGCTTAGCACCATTTCATAAACTTCTTGTGCTTCCTGACCGTCCAACTGTGCGAAGAAGTTAGTTACGGCACGCTTGACGGCGTCACGTAATAACTGGGGCTTGATAGTGCCGTTTGCGGTTTCGATTTTGCCAACGGTAAGCTGGTGAACTTCTGTGTTAGTTGTCTGATCAAACATTCTATTCTGCTCTTTATTAATTCTGTACTAATTCATCAAAATAACATTCCACGAGGGAATACTGTTCTGCAGCGGTTTCCAGCCGATTAAAGTCAGCCCTAAATTGGCGCTGAGCTTCTTGGTCTAGGTACCATCCCATATGTTTTCTGGCGAAGCGGATACCCTTGTATTCACCATATAAGTCATACAGTTTGGTGAGGTGTTCCAGCATCACTTGACGCTGTTCGGCAACCTCAATGGGCGCTAGCTTATTACCCGTTTCCAAGTAGTGCTGGATTTCTCTGAAAATCCAAGGCCGTCCTTGAGCACCCCGTCCTATCATCAAGGCATCGGCACCGGTGTATTCCAGCACAAAGCGGGCTTTCTCCGGACTGTCGATGTCCCCATTGGCGACAACAGGAATCGAGACATTCTGTTTGATTGCTTTGATCGTGTCGTACTCGGCGTTGCCTCTGTACATACATTGTCTCGTGCGGCCGTGAACGGCGAGCGAGGCTATGCCACAATCCTCTGCAATCTGGGCGATTTGAACACCATTCTTGTGCTCTGGCTCCCAGCCGGTGCGAATCTTTAACGTGACAGGCACGTTCACTGCGGCGACCACGGCTTGTAAAATCTCTTTTACCAGCGGTGGATTTTGCATTAGCGCCGAGCCTGCCAGCTTTTTATTCACTTTTTTCGCCGGGCAACCCATGTTGATATCAATGATGTGAGCACCTTGTTCGACATTGAACAAGGCGGCTTGCGCCATTAAATCAGGATCAGCCCCTGCAATTTGCACTGAGCGGATGCCTTCCTCGCCAGAATGCGTCATGCGCTGGCGGCTTTTATCTGTATCCCAAACCTCGGGATTGGATGAAAGCATCTCGGAAACCGCTAAGGCTGCGCCATAACGAAGACAAAGATTGCGGAAGGCTTGATCGGTGACACCTGCCATTGGTGCCACGATCAGCTGATTGTTCAGTTGATAGGGTCCAATCTGCATTTTATGTTTCACCTTAGCTCTTCAAAGGGGCGCTATAGTAGCCCTTTTTGTTGGCCGTGAAAAGGTCAATAAATGACCTAGAGGTAATTTTTTTTCTTGACTTTTAATCGACGAGAAGTCAGAGGCTAAATTGTTGGAAGCCAGCGGTGGCGCATGTTGCGCCACCCTTTAGCGCTATTTACGCTTACCTGTCAAGCGGCTCCAATCTTCTTTGTGAGCCGCTGCGTCCATATCGAACCATTGGCTATAAAAGTCAGAGATTTCTTGGGCTTGTTCTTTGAGGAGGCCGGAAAGGGCAAGTTTGCCACCGGTTTTTACGCGTTCTGCGATCAAAGGCGCTAATTCACGCAGAGGGCCTGCAAGAATGTTAGCGACCAGTACGTCGGCTTTGAGATCGGCGGGTTGGTCTTCTGGTAAGTACAACGCCAGCTTGTCAGCGACATCATTGCGCTCGGCGTTGGCACGCGAGGCGTCGATGGCTTGATAGTCGATATCGATACCTGTGACTTTTTTCGCGCCCAGTTTCAGTGCGGCTACGGCTAAGATGCCTGAACCACAGCCAAAATCGATCACTTCTTCATCGCTTAAATCTAAGCTGTCTAGCCACTCTAAACACAGTGCTGTAGTGGGATGAGTGCCAGTACCGAAGGCAAGACCCGGATCTAAGATCACATTAACCGCGGTTGGATCAGGAATTTCGCGCCAGCTTGGGCAGATCCATAAGCGTGTGCCGAATTGGATTGGGTGGAAGTTATCCATCCATTCGCGTACCCAGTCTTTATCTTCAATTTGTTCGACTTTATGGCTGAAGTTCTCACCGAGGAAAGGCAAGGTTTTCAGCATGGCGATGGTCGGTGTCAGATCGGTTTCTGCATCGAATAAGGCCACTACCACGGTATCGCGCCACAGTGGGGTTTCGCCCAATTTAGGTTCAAAAATAGGGGTATCTTTACCGTCTTCGAAGGTGATAGAGACTGAACCTTCTTCCATGAGCAAGTCGCTGATGGTTTCAGCGTCATCGCTATTGGTGTTTATACGGAGTTGGATCCAAGGCATGGGGGCATCCTGTGACTGAGTGTTCATAAACTAAGGGTTCAAAATATCGCGGTATTGTATACCCAAACTATCCCAAAATGCAGGATGTAGCGGGAATTTAAAGCGCTTTAGGTAAGGTCGTTTGGTTATCACTAGGCTTTAGGTTCGACGACTGGCTATCCTGGTATTACGCTTTTGTCTATACAGACAAGGCGTTAGCTGGCGGGTATGGATTGGTGTTAAAAAACGAATTGTCAGTTTTATTATTTGATATAACACTATGAAAAATATTGGTTAATTGGTTTTACCTTTGTTTGGTTTTGATACGTTTTTTGTGATCATCTTCTAAGAGTTTAACTCCGTCAGGTGAGTTGGCTCACGCTTTAAATCTGTGACACTGAAGCCTGATTTGAGTTGCTGCTATGGTGTAGTTTGCCAAGAGGTGCCAACGATAAACGACATAGGTTAATTCAAGATGACAAGCATAACTCGAGTTCACAATAGGGTGAGTACACCGCTAGGTCATCCTTGGTCGGCTAAGGCTGATAGGCTGCAGAGTGCGACAGGGATTATGCTTGGTAGCTTTTTACTATTACACATGCATTTTGAATCGAGTATTTTGCTGGGTAAAGAGGCTTTTTATCGGGTCGTTCAGTTGCTTGAAGGTGGAATGTTTAGCAGCACAGGACATGGTTTTCCTATAGTCACTAAAGTGTTTTCAGTGTTTATGCTATTGGTGGTGATAGTACATGCCGCGATGGCGCTACGGCGTTTTCCGGCGCAGCTAGGGCAATGGCGAGCCCTGCGTTCGCACATGGGGAATATCAAGCATAAGGATACCCATGCGTGGTTTTGGCAACTGATCACTGGCTTTATCTTATTTTTCCTCGTTCCTGTTCACCTCTTCACTATGATTTTGAATCCCGAAATTGGCCCGCATTTATCAGCTGAGCGGGTTTATCACGATAATGCTTGGTTGCTGTATGCGCTGTTACTTCCTGCTGTAGTGGTACACGCCATGATTGGTCTCTATCGCGTGGCGGTAAAGTGGGGCATAACCACTCAGCGCTCAGGTCTGCGAAAATTCGCTAAGGTGCTGATTATTTACTTGCTATGCCTTGGTACTGCGAGCCTTGTTTCATATCTATTTATCGGTAGCGAGCTCGGTATTCCTGTGCAGCCCTTCGTACCTGAGTAGGCTTTAAGCCAGCAGCAGGATTTTGTTTCACTGCTATTATTAAGCATTTGGTTAATTATTCAGCACTCAATTGATCTGGCTCACGTTTTCGTGTGGATGTGTGAGCGATATTAGTTTGCGATAAGACTTAATGAGATTGGCTCGATAAGGTCAACGGCGTGAGGCGATAGGATGGCGATCAAATTAAATATTAAAAAATGGAGTGCTTGGCTGGATTTAAGCCAGAGTTTGTCAGGGGTAATACTCGCAGTCTTTTTGTGGACCCACTTAGTGTTAGTGTCATCGATTTTATTGGGTGCGGATGCCATGAGTTGGGTGGCACGCACCATGGAGCTGAGTTTTCTGTCCGCTGATGGACACGGTTATCCTTGGGTAGTGACTTGTATTGCCATTGGTATTGCCATTTTGACGTTAGTGCACGTGTTAGTGGCATTGCAAAAATTACCCATGAGTCTGCGTCAGCAAAGGGCGCTACGCCAACAAATGCAAGTGATCAACCACAGCGATACTCGCTTGTGGCGCTGGCAAGCCATTACTGGTGTAGTGATTTTACTGCTGTTGCCTGTGCATTTGTGGCTTATTGGCTCGGCTCCCGAAACCATTGGCCCTCAGGGAAGCGCCGATCGTATTTGGAATCAAGGTGTCTGGATGGTTTATCTGCCTTTACTGCTCACTGTGGAGTTACATGCAGCAATTGGTATTTACCGTGTGGCTTTGAAATGGGGCGCGGCGCGGGATCTCAACAACCGCAGTCGATTACGTAAGATCAAGACCATAGTGAGTGTGCTATTTGTCACTGTTGGCGTCGCCTCACTTCTGGCATTTTTACCCTACGCGAGTTAATTCCGCTTTTAATCAATGATTAAGTTAATCAGTGAATAGAATGTCGAACATAAAAAAACAGCACAAAACAATAGACCCCATTAAGGAGCAGGCGTGAAACTGATTTATACCGATTCATTGGTGGTAGGAGCTGGGCTCGCGGGCTTAAGGGTCGCTATCGCTTCGAAAGAGCGTGGGCTTGACACTTTAGTTCTGTCACTCATTCCTGCAAAACGTTCCCACTCTGCTGCCGCTCAAGGAGGGATGCAGGCGAGTTTAGGCAATGCCGTTAAGGGAATGGGCGATGATGAGGATGTGCATTTTCAAGATACGGTAAAAGGTTCCGACTGGGGCTGCGATCAAGATGTCGCACGAATGTTTGCCCATTGTGCACCTAAGGCAGTACGTGAGTTGGCCAATTGGGGCGTGCCTTGGTCTCGGGTGACTGCTGGCCCGAGAGAAGTGATAGTCAATGCGCAAAAAGTCACGCTACATGAGGCCCAAGAAGCCCATGGTCTTATCAACGCCCGTGATTTTGGCGGGACTAAAAAATGGCGCACTTGTTATACCGCCGATGGTACGGGGCATTCGCTGTTATACGCTATGGATAACAAAGCGATTTCCATGGATATTCCCGTCCATGAACGTATCGAAGCCTTGGCACTTATTCACGATGGTAAGCGTTGCCATGGCGTAATTGCTCGTTGTTTGATTACGGGTGAACTTAGAGCCTATGTGGCTAAGTCCACTACGATAGCCACTGGCGGTTATGGCCGAATTTATGAAGTGTCGACCAATGCGATTATCTGCGAAGGTATTGGCCAAGCGTTGGCATTGGAAACGGGCGTGGCAAGGCTTGGCAATATGGAGGCGGTACAATTCCATCCCACTGCCATTGTTCCCGTGGGTATTTTAACAACGGAAGGGTGCCGTGGTGATGGCGGCTTATTGCGCGATAAAGACGGTTATCGCTTTATGCCTGACTATGAGCCCGATAAAAAGGAGTTGGCATCGCGGGATGTCGTATCGCGTCGCATGACCGAACATATACGTAAAGGTAAGGGCGTCGATAGCCCTTATGGCCCGCATTTGTGGCTAGATATAACCCTTTTAGGTCGCAAGCATATTGAAACGAATCTTAGGGAAGTGCAGGAAATTTGTGAGAATTTCCTTGGCATCGATCCCGCTAAAGATTGGATCCCTGTACGCCCAACTCAGCATTATTCTATGGGCGGTATTCGGACTAATGCCACAGGTGAAAGTCCGCAGCTTAAAGGCTTATTTAGCGTAGGTGAGGCGGCCTGTTGGGACATGCACGGCTTTAACCGTTTAGGCGGTAATTCGTTGGCCGAAACCGTGGTTGGCGGCATGATTATTGGTAAATATGTCGCCGATTTTTGTGAGAACAATAGCCTTGAGATCGACACTCAGCTTGCTGAACGGTTTATGCAGCAGGTGCAGAGTGAAATCGATGTGCTGGTCGAGGGTGATGGTCACGAGAGCGCCTTTGAACTCAAGCGCGAAATGCAGCGCATCATGATGGATTATGTGGGGATTTTCCGTAATGGCCCCGAGCTTGAAAAAGCGGTTGCCGAGCTAAAAGTGTTGCTCGAGCGTTCGCGTAAACTCGGACTTAAGTGTAAAAAGCGTCACGCCAATCCCGAGTTAGTTGAAGCCCTGCGGGTCAAGCGTATGCTAAAAGTGGCGCTAACCGTAGCCTGCGGGGCCGCAGCGCGAACAGAGAGTCGTGGTGCCCATGCTCGCGAGGATTATCCGCAGCGAAATGATCGAGACTGGCTGAATCGCACCCTGGCCAGCTGGCCTGATCCCGAGGCACTCGAACCTGTGCTTAACTACGAAGCACTCGATGTGATGAAGATGGAACTCCCGCCGGGTTATCGTGGTTATGGCATCAACAACGCCATAGTGCATCCCGATACCGAAAAGCGTGAACAGCAAATTGCCGAGATTTTAGCTGAGCTAGGTGATGATGCTGACCGTTATCAAAGGCAGCGGGCTCTTATGCCCTTTGAATTACCCGAGAGCTTACAACCTAATAACGAACGTTTAAGTGATACTTTAAAAAGTCCATCTGCCAATGCGTTAGGAGAAAAATCATAATGAGCCAAGGTCGTCAGTTAACCTTTAATATCTTTCGTTATGATCCGCAGGAGCCAAACGATAAGCCGAAAATGGTGCGTTATCAGCTCACCGAAACGCCGGGGATGACGGTATTTATCGCCCTTAATAAACTCAGGGAAGAACAAGACACTTCATTGCAGTTCGACTTTGTCTGTCGTGCTGGTATCTGTGGTAGCTGCGCTATGGTGATCAACGGTTTCCCGACGCTAGCTTGCCGCACCTTAACGGCCAAATATCCTAAGGGCGAAATCACCTTAATGCCGCTGCCAGGTTTTGAGTTGATTGGTGATCTCTCGGTTAACACTGGTAAGTTTATGCGGGAACTGGCCGAACGCTTAAAGCTGTGGTTACACCCTAAGGCCAATGATATAAGCGTGCATCGGCTTGAAGATCCTATGGATCCAGATGAAGCTGCGCGTTTGTATGAGCTAGAGCGCTGCGTTGAATGTGGCGTGTGTGTTTCCGCCTGTGCGACTAAACAAATGCGTGAAACTTTTGTCGGCGCTGTGGGTATGATGAAAATAGCTCGTTTTGAGATGGATAGCCGTGACGCTCGTACTGCTGAGGATTTTTACCATGTGATTGGCAATCAGGATGGCGTATTTGGTTGTATGACTTTACTCGGCTGCCAAGACAACTGTCCTAAGGATTTGCCACACATGCAGCAAATTGCGTATTTACGCCGTAAGATGGCCATGACTTTGATTTGATGAGTGATAAATGATGAAAAGCGCCAACGTGTTTGGCGCTTTTTTGCTGATTAGCAGGCGTAGCATTTGTGAATGTCAGCTCGATTGATTATGTCTGCGGTTTGAGCGACGAATGCTTGAAAGTGCGTACTCGCCATATGTTCATCCAGTGCAGCTTGGGATTGCCAAATTTCGTACATCCAGAAGATATTTTCATCATCTAATGAGTGATGCAGTTTGTATTCGATACAGCCAGCCTCGGTATGAGTGTCTGTCACGAGTTGCTTGAGTATCTTAAATAGCGTATCGCTTTGGCCTTGATTCGCTATGATTTGAGCAAATACTGTTATTTTCATTGGTTAAAACCTTCTAAAACAATTTTACCGATCGCTTTGCCAGACTCTATCTGAGCGTGAGCTTTGATTAAGTTTTGGGCATTAATGGTGCCGTAGTGCTCACCGAACGTACTCTGTAACTCGCCTGTATCGATAAGGGCGCTTAAGCGGTTGAGTAAGTGATGTTGCGCAATCATATCCTCGGTCTGATATAGGCTGCGGGTAAACATCAGTTCCCAGTGTAAGGATAAGCTTTTACGCTTAAGTTTCATCACATCTAATGGCCCCTTAGGATCATCGATTAATGCTAGTTTTCCTTGTGGCTTAAGCACTTGTACTATTTCATCAAAATGCTGATCGGTTTGGGTTAAGCTAATCACATGGGTCACATTAGTAATGCCAATATTGGCAAGTTCCTGTGAAAGTGGCTTGGTGTGGTCGATAACAGCATCGGCACCAAGCTTATGCACCCAAGCGGCGGATTCTGGACGAGATGCAGTGCCTATCACTTCTGCACCTGTGAGTTTTACTGCAAGTTGAGTGATGATTGAACCCACACCGCCGGCCGCACCGATAATTAAAATACGGGCGTCAGTTGCCGAACCATCTTGGGGTAAAGCTAAACGGTCGAATAAAATCTCCCATGCCGTAATCCCCGTTAAAGGTAATGCCGCGGCTTGGGTATAGGTTAAACTTTTAGGTTTATGGCCGACAATTCGCTCATCAACCAATTGATATTCTGCATAACTTCCGCTGCGACTGATATCGCCCGCATACCACACTTCATCGCCAACGTTGAAAAGACTGACTTTCTCACCAACGGCTTTGACGACACCGACCGCATCCCAGCCGATAATTTTGTATTCGCCTGCAGGTGCAGAGCTAGATGCACGGATTTTTGTATCAACCGGATTGACAGAAATGGCTTTGATTTCCACTAAAAGGTCAAAACCTGTCGCAGTTGGCTCGGCTAGCGTGATGTTTTCTAATGCATTGGGCGCTGTGATTGCACCTGCTGTCTGGTAACCAATGGCTTTCATGTTTATTCCTCTGGGTGTACTTGCTGGAGTTTACTTGTTTGAGTGTACTTGTATCGTGTAGCCATTGTGTGGAATATTAGCTAAGAGATAAACAGGATAAAGTTTGTAATTTTTTCAAAGGATTTTTGATAATCATGCTAATTAATGATTTAGCTTTGTTCGTGCGAGTCGCTGATTGCGGCAATATATCTGCCGCAGCAGCCGAGATGGATATCTCGGCTGCTTCTGCCAGCGCTGCAATAAAACGGCTTGAGAAACAGCTTGATACTAGTTTATTTATCCGCACGACACGCAGCTTACGTTTGACTGTGCAAGGTGAACGTTATCTTATTCATTGCCGACGTGCACTAAGCGATTTAGCGCTTGGCGAACAGGCTATCGCCAGTGATAAAGGTAAAATATCTGGCACTTTAAGCCTGTCGGTTTCTTCAGACTTTGGTCGTAATTTGTTTGTGCCTTGGCTCGACGATTTTTTGCTCGATTTTCCTCAACTGCAAGTGCGCTTGCACCTTGGTGACAATATCAGCAGTTTTTACCACGATAAAATTGATGTCGCCGTGCGCTATGGAAAACCGCAGGATTCTAACCAAGTGGCTTTTCCTATCTGCAGTGTTGATCGTGTCTTGTGCGCCTCACCTGAATATCTCGCCAAGTTTGGTGCGCTTGATTCATTAGAACAATTAGTTGAGCATAATTGCTTGTTTTATAAGTTAGATGATCGCACCCACGATCAATGGCTATTTAGGCGTGATGGTCAAGAATTCAAAGTGCGTGTCACGGGCAATCGTAGTGCTAATGATGCCGAGATTGCCCGCCGTTGGGCTGTGGCTGGCAAAGGGTTGGTCTTTAAGTCGAGTCTAGATCTGGCCGATGACTTAATCTCAGGGCGATTAGTACGTTTGTTGCCTGAGTATCAGGGGGAGCCCGTCGATTTGTATTTAGTGTGCCCAGGACGTGAACATGTCACGCCTGTCGTGCTCTTACTGCGGGAAATGCTCCGGCAGCGAACACAGGCTTTGAGTAAAAACTTGAGTAAAATATTAGCAGTGAAAAAATCTTAGATAACAAAAAAGCCGCATAATGCGGCTTTTAGTTTAGAGACTCACTGAGTGAGATTTAAGACTTAGTGCGTTTCATGGCGGTAAAGAACTCTTCGTTAGTCTTGGTCATCGCCAATTTATCGATTAAGAATTCCATTGCGCTGACTTCATCCATAGGATTGAGGATCTTACGCAGGATCCACATTTTTTGCAGTTCTTCTTGAGTCGTGAGTTTTTCTTCACGACGGGTACCGCTGCGGTTGAAGTCAATGGCTGGGAACACACGCTTTTCTGCCGCTTTACGTGACAAATGTAGCTCTTGGTTACCTGTACCTTTAAATTCTTCGTAGATCACTTCGTCCATCTTAGAACCCGTATCAACTAAGGCTGTGGCGATAATGGTCAAGCTGCCGCCGTGTTCGATGTTACGTGCCGCACCGAAGAAGCGTTTTGGACGGTGCAGGGCGTTGGCATCTACACCACCCGTTAACACTTTGCCCGATGACGGGATAACAGTGTTATAAGCACGGGCTAAACGAGTAATCGAATCGAGTAAGATAACGACGTCTTTCTTGTGCTCAACCAAACGTTTTGCTTTTTCAATCACCATTTCGGCAACTTGAACGTGGCGGCTGGCTGGCTCATCGAAGGTTGATGCGATAACTTCGCCTTTAACGAGGCGCTGCATCTCTGTTACTTCTTCTGGGCGTTCGTCGATCAGCAGAACCATCAACACCACTTCTGGGTTGTTGTAGCTGATGCTTTGAGCAATACCTTGGAGTAATAGCGTTTTACCGGCCTTTGGTGGTGCAACGATCAAACCACGTTGACCTTTACCAATCGGTGAGCATAAATCCAGAATACGTGCGGTAATATCTTCAGTTGAGCCGTTGCCGCGCTCCATACGCATACGTTCTTCTGCGTGGAGTGGGGTTAAGTTTTCAAAGAGGATTTTATTACGGGAGTTTTCTGGTTTATCGAAGTTAACTTCGTTGACTTTCAATAGAGCAAAATAACGCTCGCCTTCTTTTGGTGGGCGAATTTTACCAAAAATGGTATCACCCGTTCGCATGTTGAAGCGGCGAATTTGGCTTGGTGAGACATAGATGTCATCTGGACCAGCTAAATAAGAACCGTCTGAGCTGCGTAAGAAGCCGAAACCGTCTTGGAGTATTTCTAATACCCCACCACCGAAAATGTCTTCTCCACTTTTTGCGTGGGCTTTAAGGATTGAGAAAATAATGTCCTGCTTGCGAGCGCGGGCCATATTTTCGAGCTTCATATTTTCAGCTAGCGAGACTAGGTCAGAAATCGGCGTGTCTTTTAATTCAGTTAAGTTCATTTTGGGGGTCTTGTGTTACGCGACAAAGCTTACCGCGATCAATCAGTAAGGATGTAATTCAGGATAGTGATTGACGAGCGAGAAGAGGTTATTAGAAAGAATCTGGTTATTAAAGTAGCACTAACAAAGCGGGGCGTCCAGAAATTTAGGGCAATTCCGGCACAATTAATTTATAGCTTGTGCCGGAGGTCACTCATTACGACGTCAAATTAGATTTGAGCGTCAATAAACTCTTTCAATTGCGTTTTTGAGAGTGCGCCAACTTTAGTCGCGGCTAATTCGCCGTTCTTGAATAGCAGTAAAGTTGGGATGCCACGAACGCCATATTTCGCTGGAGAAACATTGTTTTGGTCAACGTTTAATTTAGCGATAGTCAAGCGACCTGCATATTCTTCAGACACATCGTCTAAAATTGGAGCGATCATTTTACAAGGACCACACCACTCGGCCCAGAAGTCTACCAATACTGGCAAATCAGACTTTAATACGTCGTTTTCGAAGCTGTCGTCACTCAGGTATATAATTTTATCGCTCATGATGTTCTCCAGTTTGGGTGCCATTGCTGGTTTGTTAATGGCTTACCATGTATATTGGGGCTGAAAAATAGCTTTTCAAGTTACCTTTTTACAATGTGGCTATTTCAAACGATCGAGTATCTTATTGCAACCTCAACAGGTAAGCTTGCGCTATGAGCGAAACACATCTATCTACCCAAAGGTTTGCCGACCTACCTCTACATCCTGAGGTTAAACAGGCCCTTGCCGAGAACGGCTTCGAATTTTGTACGCCGATCCAGGCGTTATCACTGCCTGTATTACTCCAATCAAAAGATATCGCAGGCCAAGCACAAACGGGCACTGGTAAGACAATGGCCTTTTTGGTCGCCACGTTTAATCATTTATTATCGACTCCCATACCTGAAGGTCGACTGATTAATCAGCCCCGCGCCATCATTATGGCCCCGACTCGCGAACTGGCGATTCAGATTGCCAAAGATGCGATTTTACTCGCTAAGCACACACACTTAAAAGTGGGTATTGTTTATGGCGGTGAAAGTTACGATGTGCAGCGTAAAGTATTAGATCAAGGTGTTGATATCTTGATTGGTACAACGGGTCGAATTATCGACTACGTTCGCCAAGGTATTATTGGCTTGAATTCAATTCAGGCTGTGGTACTTGATGAAGCCGATCGTATGTTTGATCTTGGTTTTATTAAAGATATCCGCTTCTTATTTAGACGTATGCCTGAGGCAAATCAACGTCTTAATATGTTATTTTCGGCAACCTTGTCCATGAAAGTACAAGAGCTGGCTTATGATCATATGAATGAGCCCGTTAAAGTTGAAATCGCCCCCGAAGAAAAAACCTCCAAAAACATCAAAGAAGAAATCTTCTATCCTTCCCAAGAAGAGAAGATGCGTTTGCTGTTGACCTTGATTGAAGAAGATTGGCCAGAAAAAGCCATCGTTTTCTCCAACACTAAGCACAGTTGTGAAACGCTTTGGTCTTGGCTTGAAGGTGACGGACATCGTGTGGGTTTATTAACGGGTGATGTGCCACAGAAAAAGCGTATTCGTATCCTTGAGCAATTTACCAGTGGTCAATTAGATATATTGGTTGCTACCGATGTAGCGGCTCGTGGTTTACATATTTCTGACGTTTCACACGTGTATAACTATGATTTACCTGATGATTGCGAAGACTATGTTCACCGAATCGGTCGTACGGGTCGTGCGGGTAACAAAGGCATGTCGATAAGCTTTGCCTGTGAAGAGTACGCATTGAACTTGCCTGCAATCGAAAGCTACATCAATCATTCGATTCCAGTAAGTAACTACGACAGTGAAGCTTTACTGGCCGATATTCCTACGCCAGCGAAGATCCACCGTAAACACCCTAGCGGCACTCGAAACTTGCGTGATCGTTCAGGGGCAAGCCGTCCAGGTGCTCAACGCAGTGGTGCTCGCCCTCCTCGTCATGATAGGACACGTAGACATTCGTAAATGCCAACACCCGCTTATGCCGCTATAACATTAGGCTCAAATAGTTTTAATATGCTGATCGCCAAAACGCGTGGTGGTCAGCCGCATATTATTGCGAAATATAAACGCAAGGTGAGGCTCGCCGAAGGCATAGGCAACGATGGCAAATTAAGCCCCGATGTCATGCAGCGCGGCCTCGACTGTTTGAGTATGTTTGCCCAGATGTTGGTGCAACATAAGATTGAAGCAAACCATGTTGCTGTGATTGCAACTGCAACTCTTCGCAGTATTAGCAATGCTGATGAGTTTAATCAGCGTGCATTGCCACTCTTAGGTCATCCGATCGAAATTATCTCTGGAATGCGTGAAGCAGAGCTTATCTATCAAGGTATGGTGGCGACCACTTGTGGTCAAGGCCGTCGCTTGGTTATTGATATCGGTGGGGCGAGTACAGAGTTCATCATTGGCGATGGGCATCAAGTGCTGTTCAAAACCAGTTTACCCTTTGGTAGCGTGACTTATAATCGCCAATTTTTCAGCAGTTTGCCGCTGCAGCAGTTAGATTTCGATGATGCTAAGCAGCAAGTACTAATCGCATTAGCAGAGCATAGACAAACCCTACGTGATCTTGGTTGGCATTGTGTCGTTGGTGCCTCCGGGGCTGTACAGTCCGTGGTAGAAGTGTTACTATACCGAGGGTTATCTGAAACTATCACACTCGATGTGCTTACTCAGTTGAAAGCTGAGATCCTCGCTCAAGAAGATATTAGCTTAATGGGGATTGTTGGGCTTTGCAGTGAGCGAGCACCGACTTTTGCTGCGGGTGTCGCTATTCTATTGGCTTTGTTTGAGTTGCTGGGGATCGAGCATTTAGCCTTATCTGGCGGCGCATTACGTGAAGGTGTTTTAGTGATGTTAGCTCAGCGGATTATTGACGAAGTCGGCTAATATTTTATTAAAACATGATAAAAACTAAAGGCCGCGATGCGGCCTTTATTGTTTGTATATTCTTTGTACTGTGTCGATTATTTCAATAAATCGGCGAGATCTTTTTCTAAGGAAACTGTTGGGCGCTCTACGATGCGGCCAACTTCTTTACCTTGCTGCAGTACAATAAAGGTTGGAATGCGGGTAAAGTCGTATTTTGCGGCTAAGCCTTCGGGATCTTTTTTCGTTCGGTCGACACCAATATAGGTCACTTTAATATTGGGATTAGCGACTTCTTCCATAATACGGATAAAGCGCGGCGTTTCCCGGTGACAATCTGGGCACCAAGTACCAATGATCACTACAATTTCTGTAGGTTCAGTGATGCTTTTAAGCGGGGTGATTGCTGTGGTATCGACTTGATAGGTTTTATACCCTTCAGCAAACTCATTGAGATCTGTGACTAAATTTTGTGCTTCTACTATGCCAGTTAAAATCACTTCTTGTTTCTCCTCACTGCAGGTCGCAATTAAACCCTGTTGTTGTTCTTCAAATCCACAGCCACCATTGGCCAGTACCTGACAACTAAAAAATAAGGCGGTAGTGGCTAGGAATGCCTTAACGTTATTGTGCATGATGCGACCTCGAAATCGAAGAGAAAGAATGAAATTCGATTCAAACATTATTCTGGATGCGATTAAAGCGATTAATTGATTTGCTGCAAGCAAGATCACGCATTGCTAATATCTATCAGCTTAACGATCACATAATTGCATAGTTTCTGGAGTTAAGGCATTGAAACAGCACATCCCCGAACCGCGATTCGGGGATAGAGTGTATTGAAATAATAAGCTAAATGGCTCGATTACTGAGCGAGAATTTTTTCTAAAATAGGCTTATTAGCCTCGGGGAAGTCGTAATTGGTTAAGTCGGTTTTAGTGACCCAAGCGATAAGCTGACCTTCAAGGCCTTGAGCTGTGCCGTTAAATTCTGTGACTGAATGGATATCGAGTAGCACTTGTTTATCGGGATAATCGAAACTCAACGCCATAAATGGCTGACTATCAGTGACATTGAGCGCGACTTCCTCTTTGAGTTCACGGATCAATGCCTGAGTGACAGTTTCGCCAGTCTCAACTTTACCACCAGGAAATTCCCATTTTCCACCTTGATGTAAATGATCTGGGCGTTTTGCCAACAGAATTTCACCGGCCGAGTTAGTAATAATGCCGACGGCAACATGGATGCGTTTAGTCATAATATTTATCGATTAATGAGTGGGTAAAAGTAAGTGCATTAAAGGCTTGAGCTGAGTTATTCGTGTGTAAACCCACAAATTACTCTTTAAAAAAATCGCCTTCATCGAGATCAAATTCATCAAATGCTTCTGGATCAAATTCGGCTTTGACTGGGATGACGTGTTTTTCTGACGCCCAATCGCCGAGGTCGATCAACTTACAGCGTTCGCTGCAAAAAGGTTTAAATGCAGATTGTGGCACCCACTCGACAGGGGCTTTACAAATAGGGCAGTTAACGGTCAATGGCATAATTGTTCTCTTGGTTAACGGCGATAAAGCGGCCGCCAATACGAATGTCTTTCAGGCCATTAGTGTAAAGGCTTCATGCACAGGTAGCCAGTAAGAAATCAATTGAACGGTCGGAGTGGCGTTGTTGTTCAAATTGCACAAAATGGATAGCGAAACGGTTTTTATGGCCGCTAATCGTAGGATAACACCCGTGGGAAGCATCGACTTTAACCCTTACCAAAGCAAGTGCTTGGGCACTGTCACCTTGATAAAAGCCTGCGTGGGCAACGGCATTGTCGTAATGGGACGTGCTACGAGTAAGTTGAAGTAGTAACGTGATCGGGGTAAGTAAAGGTTCGAAATGCGCTATCCAAGAGCGATAATCGTGCTGTTTTTCTTCCCAAGGTTTAGATAGCCAATAATGCAGTTGTGGTAGGTCGAAGTTACAGCAAGCACCTGGCATGCCGAAGCGTTGTCGTAGTGCGGAAATAAATTTGTCTTGTTTTAATTGGCTGCCGAAGCGTTCAGGCTTTTGTAACGGTTCGCGGGCTTGGGTGAGGGCGTTGATATAGATATTGATTTGCTGGTGGTCGACGTGATCTAATTCTTGCCATTTGTTCAGTTGCAGCAAGTGCCGCTCAATATCTTTTAATACTTCATTGCGATAATCGCAGCGTTCAGACAATTCACAGAGGGAAAACAGCGGATAAAAACATCTATGTTGGTGGTCATTGCTTAGGTTACTTTGCAGCTGTTTATCGAGGTA
This sequence comes from Shewanella sp. SM55, assembly GCF_025654025.1. NCBI lineage: Bacteria > Pseudomonadati > Pseudomonadota > Gammaproteobacteria > Alteromonadales > Shewanellaceae > Shewanella > Shewanella sp. SM55. The sequence continues at coordinate 140,135 of NZ_JAKKRS010000011.1, forward strand.
TTCGAGCCGCAAGTAGCTGCGAATTTTCTCGTTTAGGGGCTGTTCGTAAACTAATTCAGTCATGGGCGTTATGAGTACCAGATAGTTGTAAATAGCGTTGGTGCAATGCTAGCACCTCTCGTTTTAAGGTTGATATCTCTCCCTGATTATCAATAATGTCGTCGGCTCGGGCGAGTTTTTCGCTGCGGCTCAATTGGCTATTAATGATGTTATTTACTTGAGATACATCAACATTGTCCCTTTTTATGGTGCGGCTGATTTGCAACTCTGGCGAAATATCCACCACTAAAGTCCGATTGACTAACCTATCTAACCCGTTCTCAAATAGCAAGGGCACGACCATAATTACATAGGCTGAGGTTGCTTTTTCTACCTGCTCTAGCATTTCTTGGCGGATCATGGGGTGCAATAGCCGGTTTAACCATTCACGTTCTTCAGGGTGGCTAAATATCCGTTGCCGCAGTTTGGCGCGATCGAGTTCACCCTCAGGCGTTAACATCTCAATGCCAAAATGGCTAACGATGGCCTCAAGTCCTTTTGAACCCTGAGCTACAACGTCGCGGGCAACGATATCGGCGTCGACTAAGGTAATGCCTTCTGCGGCGAATAAATTGGCAACAGTCGTTTTACCGCTACCAATCCCACCCGTTAAACCAACAACAAATTTGGACATAAAACTCTCTTAAAAGCTATGAAGGACGCTACGCTGCTAGGACGGACTTTGTCCTTGCAGTCTACGGAACGGGCTTCGCCCTTACGGTAAGCGAAGCGTTCAGTGAGTAAGCTTGCGAACGTTCCGTTATCCTTAAGTGAAGCCTGTTCTATAACGTACTTAAGTACCAATCCACTATAGGTTGACCCCATATTAGGGCTATCCAGCCTGCGGCAGCAATATAAGGCCCAAATGGGATGGGATTACCTTGCTTGAGGCGTTTACTGACAATCATAGTGATGCCGACCAGTGCTCCGACTAAGGACGAAAGTAAAATGACCAGCGGCAGCATTTGCCAGCCGAGCCAAGCACCGAAAACGGCGAGCAGTTTAAAGTCCCCATACCCCATGCCTTCCTTGCCTGTGAGGATCTTAAATAGCCAAAAAATGGACCACAAGCTTAAATAGCCAGCTGCCGCACCGATAATGGCATCGGTTGGACTCGCAAATGTATGATTTAGATTGATGATCAAGCCGAGCCAAAGTAACGGTAACGTCATTTGGTCAGGCAGCAGCATCTCATCAAGATCGATACCAGTAAGGGCGACAAGTACAAATGTCAGTATGCTCGCAAAGACAAATTGCCAGCTTGGACCAAAGTGCCACGCTAAAGTCGCTATAAGCAGCCCTGTGATGAATTCAATAATAGGGTAGCGGGCGGAAATTGGTGCGTGACAGGCGGCGCATTTTCCCTTGAGCATTAACCAGCCGAATACAGGTAAATTATGCCAAGGTTTAATCGCCGTTTTGCACTTAGGGCAAGCAGAGCACGGCACTACAAGATTATATTTTTCGGGGAAGCTATCTATAGGTTTATTGAGTTTATCAATACCGATTTGTGTGACTATCTCTGAGTGGTATTCCTGCAAATACTGATTACATTCTTGCTGCCATTCCCGTTTCATCATCACAGGAAATCTGTGGATCACTACGTTTAAAAAACTGCCTATGGTGGCGGCAAAAATAAAGCTTAGCGTAATAAAGAGCCAAGGACTCTGATCAAAAGAGTGGCCCAAAAGAGAGATAAATTCAGTCATTCAATTTCTTATATATTATTTGTGGAAGTGAGGCGTAATAACTAGCCGCCAACAATATTACCCATCTGGAAGATAGGTAAATACATGGCAACAATCAAACCACCCACAACAGTACCGATAACCACCATCATAATCGGTTCTATCAGACTTGATAAGCCATCGACGGCATCATCGACTTGCATTTCGTAGATGGTTGATACTTTATTGAGCATGTTATCTAGTGAGCCGGATTCTTCGCCTATCATCACCATCTGCACTAACATATCGGGAAAAAGACCAGTGGTTTGCATCGCGACATTCATCTGCATCCCCGCCATGACCTCTTGGCGAATATTCAATATGGCTTTGCGATAAACTGCATTACCCGATGCGCCAGCGGCGGACTCTAAGCCATCAATTAATGGCACACCTGCGGCAAAGGTGGTGGCTAAGGTGCGGGCGAAACGTGCCATGGCACCTTTGTGTAAAATCGGTCCAATGGCTGGGATTTTAAGCACGGCTTCATCGACTCTATCCCGTAAAATTTGCGAGTTTCGATGTGCGCGTACAAATAAAAATACACCGCCGACAATGGCAGCTAAAAAGATATACCAAGAAGATTGTAAGCCGCGGGAAATATGCAGTACCAGTTGCGTAAAAGCGGGCAGTTCTGCACCAAAGCCTTTAAAAATATCTTCAAACTGTGGCACCACAAAAAGAAGTAACAAAACCGTAACTAAAATAGCGACAATTACAACTGCAGCAGGATAAAACATGGCCTTCTTAATTTTTGATTTGAGCGCTTCCGTTTTTTCTCTGTAGGTTGCGACTCGATCGAAAACCAAATCGAGTGAACCTGAATGCTCACCCGCGGCGACTAAGTCAACATATAGTTCGTCGAAGTAACGCCTATGGGGGCGCATAGCATCGGATAAGGGAATACCCGATTGAATTTCGGTTAAAATAGTACCCAGTAATTCCCGCATTTTAGCTTTTTTATGGCCACGGCCGAGTAGTTCAAATGTCGTTACCAAAGGAACGCCTGCCGCCAACATAGTCGCGACTTGACGGGTCATCATGGCTATATCCATAGGGGTGATATTGGCTTCACCTAACTTAAATAGCGGAGAGGACTGCTTACGAACGCTCTTAGGGTTTACTCCTTGTGATTTAAGCTGGCTACGGATTTCGGCTGCGGTAGCACCTCTAAGCTCTCCTGCCGTTTTTTTGCCATCGCGGTTAACGCCTTTCCATTCGAAGGTATAGATTTTGGGCTGGCTTTTTTGCTCGGCTTTCTTAGTTCGAGACTTTCTTGTTGTCGTTGCCGTAGCCATAAATTATCCCTGTAAATAAATCGTTCTAGATTTCTAGTTAACTGAACGCTGTGCTTGTGAAATAGTTTGGACTCTAAGATTCAAATATACGAGTAGTAATACGGTATTGCCTAAATTTTAGATATAAAAGATTGGATTTAGCCAAAACTGGTTACGCGATTGACTTCTGCAATACTAGTTACGCCATGAATTACTTTCAATAATCCTGACTGACGCAAATCCCGCATCCCTTGCGCTTTAGCTTGGGAGGCGATTTGTAAGGAGTTACCGCCTTCCATGATAGTACGCGCTATCTCATCGGACATCTTCATCACTTCGTAAATACCAACCCGGCCTTTGTAGCCTGCAGAGCAATGTTCACAGCCTACAGGTTTAAAGGTAGTAAAGCCGTGGGTAATTTGTGTTTGAGAAAAACCTAAACGTAATAGTTCATGCTCAGGGATGATTTCAGCTTGCTTACATTCGGGGCAAAGTCGACGTGCTAAACGCTGGGCAATAATCAGGTTAACTGAGCTGGCGATGTTATAACCTGGCACGCCCATATTGATTAAACGGGTCAAGGTTTCGGCTGCCGAGTTAGTGTGTAGGGTCGATAACACTAAGTGACCCGTTTGTGCTGCTTTAATGGCAATTTCGGCGGTTTCAAGATCGCGAATTTCGCCCACCATCACCACATCTGGGTCTTGGCGCAGGAATGAGCGTAAAGCAGAGGCGAAAGTGAGACCGGCTTTTAAGTTTATGTGAACTTGGTTTACACCCTCAAGGTTTATTTCTACCGGATCTTCGGCGGTAGAAATATTGCGCTCTTCGGTATTGAGAATATTTAATCCTGTATAGAGGGAGACTGTTTTACCTGAGCCTGTTGGGCCGGTCACTAAAATCATCCCTTGGGGTTTTGCTAACATCTCAAGGTAAAGTTTTTCTTGGTCGGGTTCGTAGCCGAGCTTTTCAATGCCCAATTGTGCGGAGGAAGAATCCAAGATCCGCATTACAATTTTTTCGCCCCATAAGGTCGGTAGAGTGCTGACCCGAAAGTCGATGGACTTAGTGCGGGAAAGTTTCATCTTGATTCGGCCGTCTTGTGGCACGCGGCGTTCGGCGATATCAAGTTTTGACATTACTTTTAGGCGCGCTGATAAACGACCCGCAAGGCTTATAGGCGGTTCAGAGACTTCGTGGAGGATACCGTCGATGCGAAAACGAATGCGGTAGCGCTTTTCATAGGGTTCAAAGTGTAAATCCGAGGCTCCTTTACGAATGGCATCGGTTAGAATTTTATTGATATAGATAACAATAGGTGCATCATCGCTGGCCTCGCCTGCGGACTCTTCATTACGTCTGTCAGTGTCGGTAATTTCAATGCTCGCCAGTGCCGCTTCATCCATGCCGCCTAAATCTAGGCCGCTGATGTCTTCTTCGAGGATTTTTTCTAGCGCTTTAGCCAATTTATCTTCTTCAACCAGAATCGCTTCGGCGTGCAGGCCTGCACTAAATTGGAAATCTTCGAGGGCGGCAATATTGGTCGGGTCGGATGTGCCTATATAGAGGCGATTACCACGTTTAAACAGGGGTAAGCAGCGGTGTTTTTCAATGAGTTTTTTATTGAGGAAGTCCTCAGGAATCGAGGCAAGATCAAATTCATTGAGATCGAGTAGTGGCGTGCCATATTCCTCATAGCACATCTCAGCAATGGCACGTGCTGAAACCAGTTTACTTTGAACTAAAGTGCTTACTAACGCTTGCTTATTCTGACGGGATTTTGTGATGGCATTCGCCATCTGCTCTTCATTTAGCAGACCTTTACGGATAAAGAGGGTCGATAACCCTAAATGCAGGCCTGTAGATGGCATAGAGACTCCAGTTGTAAACAAGTGTTGAAATAATAACGTCTTTATAGCATTTTGTCATATTTAGTCTAATGAAAAAGTTATCCTTGGAACAAACAAATTTATGTGTGCGGAAGTTCATTGATGTCGTGAGATTGAAAGCATTATTTACTTTATTTTCAATTGCTTGTTGTTGGTTTTGAACGTTGCGGTCATCGTAAGTCTAGGAGCATACGTATAGCAAGGAACTTCCGAGATGTACCGTATGAAATCAAATTTTATTTTTAGCAGAAAAACATTAAAAATTTTGGATTTTTAAAGTTTTAATAAAAAGAAGAAGTTGCAAACTTTTATAGTCTTAGGTGAACGTTATGGAGGTGACTTAACATAAATTTGTATGATAATTAGTAAATTATAACGTTATAGCCATTAATTATTTGAGGAAGTCTGTATATGCAATTGGGAGCTTATTCTTGGGGACTATTAATTACATTTGCATGTATTTTCCTGCTTGGGACTGTATTTTATTTTAATTTTTCTTATCTTGTTGGTATCGACAGTGAGTATGATCTAAAGCGTTTTCTTGTTATTGGCTTTATTTGGCTTGCTTCGTTGGGGTTATGTTTTGTTAAGGATGTTGAGTTCATAAGGCTTTCAAGGTTGACCAAGGTGTCTTTAACGATTTTTTTTGTATTGGCTATTGTATCTGCTTTTTTCAGTAAACATCCCTTTTGGGGAATGGTTGAAATAACTAATATCGGAATACTCATAATAGCATTTTACTTGTTTGCTTTGAGTATTAATTCGATGAAGCGCAGCATCTTGTATTTTGCCGTTTATGCGGGAGTTTTATTCTTTTCTGTATTGACGTTTGCTAAATATATTTTATTTTTATTCTTTTCTTATGCGGATGCACAAAGCTTCGATATTCATGGCTTACTTACGGGTTATGTGAATGTCCGCTTTTTTAACCAACTGCAAGTAATGGTGACACCTCTGCTTTTTTTGCCTTTTTTTGTTCAAAGTTTAGCTAAGTTCAAACGAGTCTCCATAGTTTTTGTTGCACTACATTGGGCTGTGTTGTTACAGACTGAAGCCCGGGGAGCTATGCTCTCGCTCATTTTAGCGTCAGTCGTGCTGTTTTTTTTTGTAGATGCAAATACCCGCAAACAATTTATTTCGACCATGTTGCAAACCATGTTATTTGGTATCTGCCTGTGGCTAGTATTTATCATCATAATTCCGTACTGGCTGATGGACAGTTCAAGTTTTCAGATTAGAACGGGGAGTTCTGGAAGGTTAGATTTATGGCTGTATGTTCTTAAATCTATTCCAGAACGTTTGTGGTTGGGTTTTGGGCCGATGAGCTTTACTTGGGCTGAAGGTAAACCATTACCACATGCTCATCCACATAATTCAGTGATGCAATTACTTTATGAGTACGGTGTTATCTGCAGTATCGTTTGCATAGCTTGGGTATTGAGTCGAATTTATAAGAGATTACGATATTTATATCTAGCAAACGACGTCGAGGTCATTCCTATTATTTATGCTCTGCTATCTGGGCTTTGTTATTCTTTGTTTAGCGGTGTTGTTGTCATGCCATTGGCACAGTTGATGCTGGTTTTTGTGGTCGCCATGCAAGTGCAATATGGTACATGTCGTGGCTATAAAGCAAGTGTCGTAGTCAGGATGTTATTGTTTTTAGTCGTGAGTGTTATGGCGTTTGTGTTATTGAACACTTACAAGAATGAAGAGTTGCTCCCTGCCTTATTTCCTAGAATGTGGGTGAATGGATTGATTAGCTATTAAGTTGTAAATATGTTTGATGTTGACAGATGTGTGATACTACAAATTTTCTAAGAAAAATACTTTTTAAGACTGGCTCTGACTATCTACAACCTATAGCATTTTTCTAAAAAAGAACACCTTGCTAACAAGGTGTTCTTTATAAAAAGAAATTAGCTAGCAGCTACACATGAAGCAGTTGCCATAGTACATGTAATATTTTTGACAGGATCTGATTTCGGTACATAAACTCTTGTTGTGTCAGCAGCTGCAGCAACCGGGCCGCTAGCACAAGCTGATGCAGAGTACACTGGTAAAGGGGTGATTTCACCAATAACTGCAGCAGCATATGCTTTTTCGAATGAAGCAGCTTCTGATAAGCATGAGTTAACTTTACCTTTATTCACATAATCCTTATACGCAGGAAGTGCGATCGCGGCTAAAATACCGATAATGGCGACTACGATCATTAGTTCGATCAGAGTAAAACCCTGAGCTTTTTTATTTAATGCTTTGTTTAAATTCATGGCCTTCATTTTTTCTCTCCAGCTAACTATTTAGTGACTTACTGTGGTTGAATAGAGTGTTTAACCTAACTGCTGTTTTACTCTATAAATTGTGTTATCTCATCAAACTTTATAACTCATTTATGTCAATAAAATCATTTATATGATCTATGTAACATTAACAGTACACCGATGATCTTGAATGACCCATGTGTAATGACTCATGCTGATTTATCCAAGCTAGCTTTGCTAAATTAGCACTAAGTTAATGCTGGGTTAGCGCTTGTTTGAATAAATTGTTTCGGCAACCGCACCTTAGGCTAACGTTTTCAAAAATATGCCTCTCAAAAAACGTGAACTAGGCAATTTTAAAAAGAATCCCAGTGCTGACCTTAGGTGAGGTTGACCAAACGGCCATCTCGCCTTGGTAAAAGTTAGTACAAAGTTAGGTAAAAGGAAACAAAAATTAAGTATAAAGTACTAATAAAGTGTTGTTTTTGTATAAAAGGCTAACTTATCGACATGTTAGGTTATAACAACTTTTTGACAATATCAGTTTAGCTGGCGTGTCTCTCTATGTCGTCAAATTGGTGACATGAAATGGTGGCGGGTTGGGTGCTTCGTGAGGGTGAATGCTGAGTATGATAGTGCAGGCGTGATTTTGCATTTGGTTTGCAGGAGCCCTACAAAACAAATGCACTTCGCCTTAATATTTTATGAGTGGAATGTGCTTACGGTACTTTGCGAGAACATTCCACTACCAGCTAACATCCAGCGGTTTTAAGCTTTTAATCTGAGTGATAAATCTAAGGCGCGAACATGCTTAGTGAGTGCGCCAACTGAGATATAATCCACCCCTGTTTTGGCGAATTCGGCTAGGGTATCTAAGGTGACATTACCAGAGACTTCAAGCTTAGCGCCGGCGCCTTTAGCTTTATATTGATTGTTCATTTCAACCGCTTCGACCATCTTAGTGATGTCGAAGTTATCTAACATTATGATATCTGTGCCAGAGTCGAGTGCTAAGGCGAGTTCTTCGAGTGACTCCACTTCGACTTCAACGGGTTTATTCGGGTACAAGTTGCGGGCGGTATCTACGGCTTGGCGAATACCGCCACAGGCCATAATGTGGTTTTCTTTAATCAAAAAAGCATCATATAAACCAATACGATGGTTTTTTCCGCCACCGCAGGTGACGGCATACTTTTGTGCCGTGCGTAGGCCTGGAATTGTCTTGCGAGTATCTAACAAGCGAGTGTGAGTCCCCGCCAGTTTATCGACATAATGTTTGGTTAAGGTAGCTACGCCAGAAAGTGTTTGGATAAAGTTCATTGCCGTGCGTTCGCCTGTGAGAATAGCGCGCGCAGGACCTGATAATTCACATAATAGCTGGTTGGGTAATACTAGATCGCCATCATCCACATGCCAATGTAGTGCGACTTCACCACCGAGTTGGTTAAAAACCTGCTCTGCCCATGCTTTACCACAAAAAACGCCTTCTTCACGGGTGATTAAAGTGGCTTCAGCGTACTTATCGGCGGGGATCAACATTGCTGTGATGTCGCCATAAGCGATGGCTTTGGTTTGATCGTTGATTTCGGTGCCACCTAAGTCTTCACTGAGGGCTGATTTTACTGATTGGCGGATATCGTTTTCTAACATAAGCGGAGTCCTTGCATTACGGCCTACTTGCATTTTAGGTTAAGATTACCACGGCCTTAGGTCTCACGGAACAGGTTGGCAGATTGAGCAAAAGGAGTAAGCTGCAGCCTTATTTAAATTGAGAGTGGATGGTTTGCTCCATGATCTCAATGTTAAAAGATAGCTCAGTCAGTAAGTTCCGTGCGCAGGGTTTCTTCTTTGCTTGGAGGAATACTGTTAGAGTAAGCCAGTATATGTGGCATAGAGGATAAGCTCATAATGCGGTTTGATTCGGGTTGGTGTGATAGTGCGAGGCGTTGTGAGTCGCCACATTTTAATCAACGTCCCTTGAATGAAGTGAGTTTGTTAGTGATCCACAATATTAGTCTGCCCGCAGGCTGCTTTGGATTACCTTACATTGATCAATTATTTCAAGGGTGTTTAGATACTAATGCCGATTCCAGCTTTGCACCGTTGCTGGGCTTGCAAGTGTCGGCGCACTTTTTGATCCGCCGCAATGGCGAGCGTGTCCAATATGTAAGCTGTAATGACAGGGCTTGGCATGCTGGGGTGTCTCATTATGGCGAGAGAGAGAATTGTAATGATTTTTCCATTGGTATTGAACTGGAAGGCACTGATACTGAGCCTTACACTCCTGAGCAATATCAGTCACTCATCGAGTTAACACAAGCCCTACTGGTAGAATATCCATTGCTGAGTATTGAACGGATTGTGGGTCATTGTGATATTGCGCCAATGCGGAAAACGGACCCAGGGCAAAGTTTTGATTGGGAAGGATATTTAGGCAAGTTAAAGGAATATACTCAGGCGTTGCGCTCTTAGTTAATCACTTAACTTTTTGGATTTTAGACGTATTCCATATAAACCTAGACTATTTATGGACAAATTATAGAGGTACAGCCCATGGCATTATTTTCACTCTTGGTCGCCATTTTAGTGGAGCGACTTAAATTTCTTCCTTCATCATGGCAATTTGATCGTTTACTGCAATCCTATCAGACAACATTTTTTGGTGATAAAGCGTCACTGACAAGCGTGATGATGGCGTTGGCGTTAGTGCTGCCAGCCTTGTTGGTATATGTTTTATCTTGGTTAGTGGCGGGAATGTTTTGGGGCTTATTAAGTTTAGCCCTATGGATTGTTGTGGCAGTGGTTTGTTTTAACCATCAGAAACAGCGTGATATTTTCAAAAAATATATGCAAGCGGCTTGTCGCTCAGATGTCCAAGCTTGTTACCATTATGCCGCCGAACTCGATTGTAGTGAGTGTTTAGATGCTGTATCCGAGAAAGACCTTGGTGCCAAAGTGGGTCAAAGTGTTGCTTGGATTAACTATCGTTATTATGGTGCCGTGGCGTTGTTTTTCATTTTTTTAGGTCCAGTCGGTGCTGTACTGTATTGCACGGTACGTTTTTATGCCGAAGAGAATGCCCGTAAATCTCTAGAGCTACCCTTAGTCAACGAAGTGATTACGATACTGGATTGGTTACCGAGCCGGATTTTCGCCTTTGGTTATGCTTTAAGTGGTCAATTTAGTGAAGGTTTAGCGGCGTGGCGCCGTAATGGATTGACCTTAAATGCGAGCGCTCGCACTGTCGTTGCTGAAACGGTATTAGCGGCACAACCTTTACCTGAGGTCGCAAGTGCACCTATATGTGTACAATCAACTTTAGCATTATTAGTACTCAGTAAACGTAACTTTACACTTATTGTTGCAGTACTTTCATTACTGACCATTTTTGGATTGGTGAGTTAAAAGAAGGACGCTTCGCAGCGAGAATCGAGAACGCTTCGCTGCTAGGGCGTCGCAGTGCTCCTTCTAGTCTAGAATCTAGAGCCTAGCATCTATCCGCTGCGCTTTTTGTAGCGCCTAGTAGGGCGAAGCCCGTGCTTTTGTCAAATGGTCTGACCCCATAAACATTTTTTTCCGCTATGCTCTCTCTTCGTGGGTGCTTTTGATCGAGATCGCTTTTAAGGAGTGATCTTCAATCTGGACATCAAAACGCTGATTTGATAAAGTGCGCTCACTCAAAAAAATTGGTAAGACCAATTTACAACGGAGCTGAGCGCCTGATGGCCTATAGTAAAATTAATCAGCCAAAAATTTCTGACGTGATCATGGCGCAATTAGAGCAAATGATCTTAGAGGGTAGTTTACAGCCCGGTCAGAAGTTACCGCCTGAACGCGAACTGGCGATCCAGTTTGAAGTGTCTCGACCTTCTTTGCGTGAAGCTATTCAAAAGCTTGAGGCAAAAGGACTGTTAATGCGCCGCCAAGGCGGTGGTACTTATGTCAAAGAACAACTCTGGCAGACCCTTGCCGATCCTATTGTTGAACTGATGAATTCAGATCCAGAGAGTCAGTACGACTTACTGGAGTTCCGCCATGCCACCGAAGGCATGATGGCCTATTTTGCGGCGCTGCGTGGTACCGACGCCGATATGCAAAATATCAAGCGTATGATCCTCGAGGTGGAAGCCGCCACCGATATCGAACAAAAAGCTGCTGCGATTGTGCGTTTTTATCGTGCTGTGGCGGAAGCGTCACATAACGTGGCTATGTTACACCTCGTTCTTAGTTTAACCCCTGTGCTGCATCAAAATGTGGCGCAAAACCTGGAGCTTTTAAGCCGCCGCGAAGAAGCTTCTACTATGGCTAACGATCACAGACGGGCCTTGCTCGCTGCCATCGTTCGTCGTGATCCCGACGCCGCCAGAGAAGCCTCGAATGAACACTTAAGTTACATCGAAGAGGTGATGTTATCTGTGCGGGAAGAAGATAGCCGGTTGCAGCGAAGCTTGCGCCGTTTAAAGAGTGGCGCTTAAGTTCTGTGATTTAGCTGCCAGCTAAATCGGAATATGCCGCAAACACCATTCATTATCATGTATATAGAGAAGGACAGTGTCATGTCTGAAGATATGCTACAAGACGTAGATCCGTTAGAGACTCAGGAATGGGTTGATGCCCTGCAAGCCGTGTTGGAACAGGAAGGCCCAGAGCGCGCGCATTTTTTATTAGAAAAGCTGATCGATAAAGCGCGTCGTAATGGCACTCACTTGCCTTATAACGCCACAACGGCTTACCTGAACACTATCCCTGCGGGTCAAGAGCCGCACATGCCTGGCAACCAAGAGATGGAACGTCGCATTCGCGCCATCATCCGTTGGAACGCTTTAGCTATGGTGCTTCGTGGTTCTAAGAAAGATTTAGAATTAGGCGGCCATATTTCAAGCTTCGCCTCAAGCGCGACTATTTATGACGTATGTTTTAACCACTTCTTCCGCGCACCCAATGAAAAAGACGGTGGCGATTTAGTGTATTTCCAAGGCCATATCGCCCCTGGTATTTATGCGCGTTCATTCTTAGAAGGTCGTTTAAGCGAAGACCAACTGGCTAACTTCCGTCAAGAAGTGGATGGCAAGGGTCTGTCTTCATACCCACATCCAAAACTGATGCCGGATTACTGGCAATTCCCAACCGTTTCTATGGGCTTAGGTCCTATCCAAGCGATTTATCAGGCGCGTTTCCTGAAATATCTGACTGACCGTGGTCTGAAAGATTGTTCAGCACAAACCGTTTACTGTTTCTTAGGTGACGGTGAGTGTGACGAGCCAGAAGCCTTAGGTGCGATTGGTTTAGCGGCCCGTGAAGAATTAGATAACTTAGTCTTCATCGTTAACTGTAACTTACAGCGTCTTGATGGCCCTGTACGTGGTAACGGTAAGATCATCCAAGAACTTGAAGGCGAATTCCGCGGCGCAGGCTGGGAAGTGGTTAAAGTGATTTGGGGTCGTTACTGGGATCCATTATTAGCCCGTGATACAAGTGGTAAGTTACTGCAGTTAATGGAAGAAACCGTTGACGGTGAATACCAAAACTGTAAAGCCAAAGGTGGCGCTTATACACGCGAACACTTCTTTGGTAAGTATCCTGAAACGGCCGAAATGGTGGCTAACATGTCAGATGATGACATTTGGCGCTTAAACCGTGGCGGTCATGATCCAGTGAAAGTGTACGCTGCCTTAGATCATGCACAAAAAACCAAAGGTCGCCCAACGGTGATTTTAGCTAAGACAGTAAAAGGTTACGGCTTAGGTGATGCGGGTGAAGGTAAAAACATCGCTCACAACGTGAAGAAAATGGGTATCGAGTCTATCCGTTATTTCCGCGATCGCTTCAATATTCCGATCCCAGATGACCAGTTAGAAGATCTGCCTTTCTATCACCCAGGTCCAGATTCTGAAGAAGTGAAGTACATGATGAGCCGTCGTGAAGCGCTGCATGGTAGCGTGCCACAACGTCGTCAAAAGTTCACCGAAGAGATGGAAGTGCCGTCACTGAAGATTTTCGATTCGATTTTACAGGGCTCAAACGGCCGTGAAATTTCATCGACTATGGCATTCGTTCGCGTGCTGACAGCATTGCTGAAAGACAAGAAAATTGGCAAAAACATTGTGCCAATTATTCCTGACGAAGCCCGTACTTTCGGCATGGAAGGTTTGTTCCGTCAAGTGGGTATTTATGCTCACGAAGGCCAAAAATATATTCCGCAGGATTCTGACCAAGTTGCTTACTACCGTGAAGATAAAACCGGCCAAGTATTGCAAGAAGGGATTAACGAACTCGGCGCTATGTCTTCATGGGTATCAGCAGCGACGAGCTACTCAGTCAACGATACACCTATGATTCCGTTCTACATCTACTACTCAATGTTCGGTTTCCAACGTATTGGCGACATGGCTTGGGCTGCGGGTGACATGCGTGCTCGTGGCTTCTTAGTGGGCGGTACTTCAGGCCGTACAACGCTTAACGGCGAAGGTTTACAGCATCAAGATGGTCACAGCCACGTATTGGCGAACACTATCCCTAACTGTATTACTTACGATCCAACCTACGGCTACGAAATTGCCGTTGTGGTACAAGATGGTATCCGTCGTATGTACGGCGAGAATCAAGAAGATATCTTCTACTACTTGACCACAATGAACGAAAACTATGAGCAACCAGCCATGCCAGAAGGTGCGGAAGTGGGCATAGTGAAAGGTATCTACAAGTTAGAAACGGTTGCGGGTTCAGGTAAAGGCAAAGTTCAGTTAATGAGCTGTGGCACTATCCTTGAACAAACCCGTAAAGCGGCGCAAGCACTGGCGAAAGACTTTGGTATTACTGCCGACGTATTCAGTGTGACCAGCTTTAACGAATTGACTCGCGATGGTCAAGCTGCTGAACGTTGGAACATGCTGCACCCAACCGAAACGCCAAAACAAGCCTATATCAGCCAAGTGATTTCAAGTGATGCACCTGCAATCGTCGCGACTGACTATATGAAGATTTACGGCGAACAGTTACGTGCTTATATTCCTACCGATTACAAAGTGTTAGGTACTGACGGTTTCGGTCGTTCAGACAGCCGCGAGAATCTGCGTCACCACTTCGAAGTGGATGCTAAGTTCATCGTTATTGCGGCACTGAAATCACTGGTTGATCGCAAAGAGCTGCCTGTCGATGTGTTAGCAAAAGCCATTAAAGAATATGGTATCGACGCTGACAAGATCAATCCACAGTACGCGTAAGAGGCAATAAAAATGGCTGAATTAAAAGAAGTTTTTGTTCCTGATATCGGCGGCGATGAAGTGCAAGTGATCGAAATTTGTGTAGCTGTGGGTGATACCCTAGCGGCAGAAGAATCGATTCTTACCGTCGAAAGCGACAAGGCGACTATGGATATTCCAGCGCCTTTCGCCGGTGTTTTAGCCGAATTGAAAGTGGCTGTGGGCGATAAAGTATCTGAAGGTACTTTGATTGCTATGATGCAAGCGGCGGGCGCGGCAGCTGCCGCTCCGGCTCCAGTTGCAGCACCCGCTCAGGCGGCACCAGCATCTGCACCGGTTCAAGCGGCTCCAGCCCCTGTGGCTGCTGCTCCTGCGACGGGCGCAACCAAAGTGGTTGAAGTCACTGTACCTGATATCGGTGGCGACACTGATGTATCGGTTATCGAAGTCTTGGTTGCTGTCGGTGACAAGATTGAAGTTGATAGCGGTTTAATTACCCTAGAAACAGACAAAGCGACGATGGACGTGCCATCACCTTTCGCGGGTGTGGTTAAAGACGTTAAAGTTGCGGTTGGCGATAAAGTGTCGCAAGGCTCTTTAGTTATCATGCTTGAAGTGGGCGGCGCTGCACCTGCAGCAGCGCCAACCGTTGCTGCCCAAGCGGCTCCTGCCACTACGGTAGCGCCAGTCGCCGCAGCACCAGCTGCACCAGCGGCAAGTGTGGTTGCGGTAAAAGAAATTCAAGTGCCGGATATTGGCGATGCCAGCAATGTCGATGTGATTGAAGTGCTCGTGTCTGTCGGTGATGAAATCACTGCCGACCAAGGTTTGATCACCCTTGAAACTGACAAAGCCACCATGGAAGTGCCAGCGCCATTTGCCGGTAAACTGCTGTCTTTGACTGTTAAAGTGGGTGACAAGGTTTCTCAAGGTAGCGTCATTGCGACGATTGAGACTACTTCTGTTGCAACAGTAAGTGCGGGTGCAGCTCCAGCAGCGGTAGCTCAAGCTGCTGTTCCAGCTCCAGTGAGCGCTGCACCCGTTGCAGCCCCAACACCTGCAAGCCGTCCACCAGTACCCCATCACCCAAGCGCAGGTACACCTGTGTCTACTGGTGCGGTACATGCGTCTCCTGCGGTACGTCGTTTAGCCCGTGAGTTTGGTGTCGACTTGACCCAAGTGACAGGTTCTGGCCGTAAAGGTCGCATCATGAAAGAAGACGTACAGGCGTATGTGAAATACGAACTGTCGCGTCCGAAAGCGACTGCGGCAACTTCTGTTGGTTCAGGTAATGGCGGCGGTCTGCAAGTGATTGCAGCACCTAAAGTTGATTTCAGTAAGTTTGGTGAAGTGGAAGAGATTCCATTAAGCCGTATCCAGAAGATTTCTGGCCCTAACTTACACCGCAACTGGGTGACTATCCCTCACGTGACTCAGTTCGATGAAGCTGATATCACTGAAATGGAAGAGTTCCGCAAGCAGCAAAACGATGTAGCGGCGAAGAAAAAAGCCGATTACAAGATCACGCCTTTAGTGTTTATGCTGAAAGCTGTGGCTAAAACGTTGCAACAGTTCCCTGTGTTCAACTCGAGCTTAAGCTCTGATGGCGAATCACTGATCCAGAAAAAGTATTTCCACATCGGTGTGGCGGTTGATACGCCAAACGGTTTGGTTGTGCCAGTCGTGCGTGACGTGGATAAGAAAGGCATTATCGAGTTATCTCGTGAACTGGCTGATATCTCTATCCGTGCCCGTGATGGCAAGCTGAAATCTGCTGATATGCAAGGTAGCTGTTTCACCATTTCAAGTTTAGGTGGTATTGGCGGTACGGCGTTTACGCCTATCGTGAACTACCCAGATGTGGCGATTTTAGGTGTGTCTAAATCTGAAATTAAGCCTAAGTGGAATGGTAAAGAGTTCGAACCTAAATTGATGTTGCCGCTGTCACTATCATACGATCACCGCGTGATCGATGGTGCCATGGCTGCACGTTTTAGTGTAACGCTGTCAGGAATTCTGTCCGATATTCGTACTTTGGTTCTGTAAGCATATAAGGCTGCTCATCTTGAGTAGCCTTTTGTTTATTGTGATCAGTATCAAACACAGGTTAAAATGCGCCCACCTTACGCGCTGGCGCATTTTCGGTTGGCAGGATAGCTCCTCCAACGGATTGAATGAGAATTAGAGGAAAACATGAGTAACGAAATCAAAACTCAGGTAGTGGTATTAGGTGCAGGTCCTGCAGGTTATTCTGCGGCTTTCCGTGCTGCTGACTTAGGTCTGGAAACCATCATAGTTGAACGTTTTAGCACTTTAGGTGGCGTGTGTCTTAACGTGGGTTGTATCCCATCTAAAGCCTTACTGCACGTTGCTAAAGTTATCGAAGAAGCCAAAGCGGTTGCCGCTCACGGCGTGGTCTTCGGCGAGCCAACTATCGATTTAGATAAGTTACGTGGCTTTAAAGAAAAAGTCATTGGCCAATTAACTGGCGGATTGGGCGGCATGTCCAAAATGCGTAAAGTTAACGTGGTTAACGGTTTTGGTAAATTCACTGGCCCTAACACGCTAGAAGTGGTTGCTGAAGATGGCACTGTGACTAAAGTGACTTTCGAGCAAGCGATCATTGCAGCGGGTTCTCGCCCAATCAAACTGCCATTTATTCCGCATGAAGATCCACGTATTTGGGATTCGACTGACGCATTAGAACTGAAAGAAGTTCCAGGCAAGTTGTTAGTGATGGGCGGCGGTATTATCGGTCTAGAAATGGGTACTGTGTACGCTTCTTTAGGCAGCCAAATCGACGTGGTTGAGATGTTCGACCAAGTGATCCCTGCGGCTGATAAAGATGTGGTTCGCGTATTTACTAAGCAAATCAAGAAGAAATTCAACCTGATCCTTGAAACTAAAGTCACAGCGGTCGAAGCCCGTGAAGACGGTATCTATGTTTCTATGGAAGGTAAGAGCGCGCCAACTGAAGCAGTTCGTTACGATGCTGTATTAGTGGCTATTGGCCGTGCACCTAATGGCAAGTCGTTAGATGCTGAAAAAGCAGGTGTTAACGTTGATGAACGTGGCTTTATCAAGGTTGATAAGCAACTGCGTACTAACGTACCGCACATTTATGCTATCGGCGACATCGTTGGTCAACCTATGTTGGCTCACAAAGGCGTGCACGAAGGCCATGTAGCGGCTGAAGTTATCGCTGGCATGAAGCACTACTTCGATCCAAAAGTCATCCCATCAATTGCTTACACTGACCCTGAAGTAGCTTGGGTTGGTTTGACTGAGAAAGAAGCGAAAGAGCAAGGTATTGCTTACGAAACCGCAACTTTCCCATGGGCTGCAAGTGGTCGTGCTATCGCGTCTGATTGCTCTGAGGGCATGACTAAGCTGATTTTCGACAAAGACACTCACCGCGTGATCGGTGGTGCTATTGTGGGTGTTAACGGCGGCGAGCTGTTGGGCGAAATAGGTCTAGCGATTGAAATGGGTTGTGATGCTGAAGATTTAGCATTAACCATTCACGCTCACCCAACACTGCACGAATCAGTAGGCTTAGCGGCTGAAATGTACGAAGGTTCTATTACTGATTTGCCAAACCCAAAGGCAAAGAAAAAGTAATTTAGCTGTCGATTAAAAAAGCGCTCACTTGAGCGCTTTTTTATTGCCTGTATTTTTTTGTAACTTTTATGTAAACAAGCGGGTGAATTGAAGGGATTGAGCTGCTACAGTACAGTTATGGTATGCGGTAAGTTGTCACATGCAAACAAAAATAATTAGAACAATTCTGACATGTTTCATCCTTTCACTGATTAGCGTCCATTCGGCTTGGGCGGGCGGCTTTGTGCAGCGTGTTTTTACCGATAGAGACGGTTTAGCTGTCACCAGCATCCGAGGTTTAGCCTTAGATGACTACGGTTTTGTATGGGCAGCGACTGAGCAGGGCTTGTATCGGGTCAGTAATTCTAAGGTGCGGCGCATTGATAAAATTGGCACGGAATCACGGCTTGCGGATGACTTTTTAACGACAGTGGTGAACATCGACCGAGACAAGTTATTGGTCAGCACCAATGCCGCGATTTACCTTTACGATATAGTGCAAAATCAATTTACCGCATTTGGTTCTCCCTATCTATTCCCGCAGTTTCCAGGTGGTGCGCTGATATCGGCAGCCCGCAAGAATAGCAAAACATGGCGATTATTAATTGATAATGGTCAGATCTATGAGTTTTCCCCTTCAAAGTCAGAACTTCGCCTTATCACTCAATTAGCTGTTAATCGCGACCTTCCTTGGCGCAAGTTATTGCTTATGCCCAATGGACACATGTTGGTTGCGGGGCAGTTGCAACTAGAGCTCCTCGATAACAAGGGCGAACGGCTGTTCCAATACCCTTGGACCGAATCTATGGGCAGTATTCTCGATATGTTGGAGGATACTCAACATAGGATCTGGATTGCGACAGGGCGTGGTGTTTATCAATTAGATCAAATCGCTCATCAAATTACACCTGTGCCAGAATTACCCGATTGGAGCACAGCGATCATTGAAGATGCTAAAGGGTATTTGTGGTTTGCCAGTCGTATTGGCTTGTTAAAATGGTCGCCTGAGACGCGGTTGATTGAGAATTATCAGCAAGAGTTGAAGGCTGAGGCCAACATGGAAACGCTGAAAGCCATGTTGTTTGATGATGCAGGCTTGATGTGGGTTGGAGGCTCTGGTGATGGATTGGCATTGTTAGCGTCACCGCCTGATTTCATTCTTGATACTTATGCGGCAGATGAACCCTATCAGCTGAGCGATGCCATGACTTGGTCTGTACATGCCAGTGATGAAGGGGTTTGGCTCGGTTCTTCCAGTTTAGATTTTGTTGCTAAGGGCAGTAAAAAAGCGGTTAACATTCCGATTGAGGGGTTTAATCCCCACGAAAGTATTTATGATATTAGTGAGTTTGAGGACCATTATTTACTGATCTCAACAACCAGTGGTCTTTTTGTTATTGATAAAGAGACCTTGCAAGGCAGCAGTTTTTCTAAATGGACTCACGGTCAGGATGACTTTAAAAATAAGCTCATATATAAAACTTATCGGGATCCCAAACTGAAAGGACGCGTCTGGATTGCGACTACCACGGGACTCTATTTTTGGGAAATGGGACTCTATGAGCCCCAGCCATTTGATATTGATAAGTCATCGAACGAATTTGATGGCCCCAAGCGGCCAGTGATCCGCACGATTTATCGTACCTCTGACGGTCGTCTTTGGGTTGGCGGTAAAAAAGTCTTTGGTTACATAGACAGTCAAAACGAGTTTCATGATCAACGGCACTTATTTAATGCTTTTGCGGCACAACCAACGATTAGCCATATTGAAGAAATGTCCCCGGGAATTATCTGGTTTGGTTCCTATGAAAAAGGTTTGTTTGAATATCATCAGCAGGCGGAATCGTTAGTTTCACTGACTTCCGAATGGCAATTAAATTGTAGTTCAGTGTTTTTTATTCAAAAGACCCCTAAGTCAAATCTTGTGGGTTGTGCTGATTCTTTGATTCGTCAGGATATTCAAACTGGCAATATCGCCATGTTTAATCAACTCGATGGTTTGATTTCCGATGAAATGAACGAGGGCGCTTATTTTTATTCGCCAAAAACAGGCTTTTACTTAGGAACACCTGAAGGTGTGATGCGACTCGATGTCAATAGGCTGGTCAATCGTATAACCGATGACCATGTGATGCTTGAATCTGTCTCTGTGTACTATAACAACACGACAGAAGTATCCTTGTTGCCGCGTAACCTGATGACCATCAAACCCGATGCGAATATGGTGAGTTTTCAAATCACTAACTTAGATTATCTCGATGATTCGCCAATTCAATTTAAATACCGATTACGTTATCAGGATGAAGATAGCCATTACGTCTTGTTGCAGGGGGAATCTCAGATCAACCTCGCAGGATTAGCTGCGGGTGGCTATGTGCTAGATATTTTGAGTCAAGTTAACGGAATATGGTCAGATAAGCCGTTTTCTTACCCTTTCTATGTTGAGCAGCATTGGTGGTTATCCCAAGGTTTTAAAGGTATTTTGCTGCTGTTATTTTCTATTATTGCTTTAAGTCTTGCTTGGTACCGACAACGACAGATCAATACATTTAAGCAGATGAATCTGGCATTAACGGAGAGTGAAGACAGGTTAAGGCAGTCTTTGCGCGGCAGTGACTCAGATCTCTGGGAGTGGCATAAAAATACTCAGGCATTTCACCTTGATAATCGCGGTTCGGTTCTTGGTACGCATGCCAATGAGATTGTGGTGAGCTTAGAGGATTTGCCTGTGCATCCGCAGGATAGGGAGAAAGCTCTCGCTCAGTGGGACAACATGATGGCGGGTGAGATTGACCGATTCGAGGCCGAATATCGCTATCAGCGTAAAGACGGTAATTGGGGATGGCTGAGGGTTAGAGGGCGGCCAGTTGCTCGCAATAAGCACTCAAATGAAATTGAACGGGTCGCGGGTATTTATAGCGATATTACTGTGCAACGCCAGCTAGAAGATGAAATTAATTTATTGGCGAAAGCGTTTGGCAATACCTCTGAGGGTGTGTTGATTTTAGATGTCGAAGGCGGTATTCGCGTTGCGAATTACGCTGCGCAACAAATTATTGGTATAGATTCTGACGACTTAGTTGGGCAACCATTTGCACAATTCGTACAGATGAATGACGGGTTAGCATCGGAGATTAAGCAACTTCTCCGTGATAGTCAGTCTTGGACCGGAGAGCGGGAGTTAATCCGCGCCAATCAGCAACTTTGTCCTGTGTGGCTAAACGTGTCGGTGATGCAAAGCATTAACGGGAAAGTAACCCACTATGTGGTGGTATTTTCTGATATTACGGAGCGTAAACGTACTGAAGCCGATTTACGCCGTTTGGCTAATTACGATGTACTTACTGGGTTGCCAAATCGCTCCTTATTTTCTAGCCGTTTATTACAGTCGATTCAAGCTGCGCAGCAAACAGGTGAGAAACTGGCGCTATTGTTTTTAGATCTCGATAGATTTAAGCATGTTAATGATTCCTATGGTCATAGCATGGGCGATGCACTGCTGGTCGAAGCATCAAGCCGACTGCAATCTTGTATTTCCAGCGAGCATTTACTCTGTCGTTTTGGTGGCGATGAATTTGTGATTTTACTCCGCAATGCAAACAGCATTGACGATATTAACCATGTCGCCGAGCGCCTGTTGGAGCAAATTGTCGCGCCTTTTAAGTTATATGGTCGGGAATTTTATATTTCGACCAGCATAGGCATCAGTATTTGGCCCGACGATGCGGTGCAGCCTGAGGCTTTTATCAAGAATGCCGATCTTGCTATGTACCATGCCAAAGAAGAAGGGCGAGGCAATTTCCAATATTATTCCTCGGAGCGTAATGCTCAAGCCCTCTATCATTTACGGCTTGAGGCCGATTTACGCAAAGCCATAGAACGGCAAGAGTTCGAGCTTTATTACCAGCCGCAAATTGATATTTTACGTAACGATAAGCTCATAGGAATGGAGGCATTAATTCGCTGGAAACATCCGCTGGACGGCTTTATTCGTCCCGATATTTTCATCAAAGTCGCCGAGGCCTGCGGTTTAATTGTTGATATTGACCGCTGGGTATTAAGACAAGCCTGTGTGCAGGGAGCCAATTGGACTAAGCGCTATGGCTCGGGCTTTAAGTTGTCGGTTAATATTTCGGCGGTGCATTTTAGGCAGCCAGATTTTATTGAAGATATTCAAAGAATTTTACAAGAAACCCAAATGCCAACAGCATCTTTAGGATTAGAAATCACCGAAGGCGTATTGATGAAGGAGTTGCATGTCGCTAAAGACCATCTGACTCGATTGAAATCTTTGGGGATCGAGGTTGCCATCGATGACTTTGGTACTGGGTATTCTTCACTTGCTTATTTGCGTAATTTTGAGGTCAATACTCTAAAAATTGATCGCTCCTTTTTGATTGATATCGCCACTAATACCGCAGATCAGGCGATTGTGAGCAGTATTATTGAATTAGCCCGTAACCTTAAATTAAATGTGGTTGCTGAAGGGATTGAGACGGTTGAGCAGTTAGAGCAAGTCTTTAGCCGTGGCTGTTATATTATTCAAGGGTATTATTTTGCTAAGCCTATGTGCGTTGATGATTTTGAGCGCTATTTAGAGACAGATAACAAAATCGTCTCTATTGATCATTAAGCTAGAAACATAGTCTATTATTGGCTCGCGAATACTTAATATTTGTACAGCTGATGGGCAATCGTCTGCACGATATAAGCCTGTGAGCTTGAGATGTAAACGTTATCGTCTTCAGTGGTGATGGATATTTTGTTTAGCGGTTTATTCAATTAAACTTCATCTGTTTGTATAAAGAGTACACAAACTTATCACTAGTCGGTCCAGATAAAATATGACTGACGGTTAAATCGATAAGTTTGTTAATATAACTCGGATTTTTATCCCATAAAAAGTAGCCTCACATGATGCGTCAACTACTCGCTTCTATTATTTTGTGTTTGTGTGTTACCCCGTCTTTGGCTGCAGAGCGCCTTAAAATTGGTGTCGTACTCAGTGGTGGTGGTGCTAAAGGCGCCGCTCACGTGGGCGTGCTCAAAATATTAGAAGAACATAACATCCCAGTCGATTATATCGCGGGCACCAGTATAGGCGCCTATGTCGCTGGCATGTATTCACTGGGTTACAGTGCGAGTGAAGTGGAAGCTATCATGATGGGGGTCAACTGGGACAGTGGTTACTCGGACACCATACCGCGCAATATTTTGAGTTACAGGGATAAACAGTTACGTGACCGTTACAATATTCCGTTAAACATTGGCTATAACGAAGGCCAAGTGAGGGCGCCAAGTGGTCTGCTACGTGGACAGACTATGTCACAACTTTTACGTCAGTCGACAGATCTGGTACAGCAATTTGGTCATTTTGATGATTTAGCCATTCCCTACCGAGCGGTTGCAACCGACTTAGAAACTAGCTTACCTGTGGTGATTAGTCACGGCAGTATGGTTAAAGCCATGCAAGCGTCTGCAACTGTACCTGGTGCACTTCAGCCCGCACAAATTGAAGGCAAGTTATTGGTCGATGGTGGTATTGCTAATAACATGCCCGTCGATGTGGTTAAGGCCATGGGAGCCGATATTATTATCGCCGTCGATATTGGCTCGCCTCTGGTTAAAAAAGATAAATTAGACAGTACTATCGCAGTGCTTGATCAGCTCTCTAATTTTTTGACCAATGCCAGCACTGAAAAACAAAAACAATTACTGACAGATAAAGATGTATTGATCCGACCCGCGATTGACGCCCTCAGCACCACTGATTTCACTATTATGCCGCTGGCATTAACCCTTGGAAAAGAAGCCGCTAATGGTCAGCTTTATAAGTTGAGCAGTATGAGCGTGAGCCCCGAGGAATATGCCGCCTACGTCGAGGATAAAAAAGCCAAAGGTAAATTATTAATGGCGGATGTACGTCATCCCATTAATGAAATCGTATTTGAAAACCAATCTAAGGTGAGTTTGAATCTCTTGACGGAAACCTTGAATATTAAACCTGGGCAAGCTGTATCTAAAGACGAGCTTAATGAGGCGTTAAAGCGTATTTACTCCCTCAATAAATTTGAGCGTGTCGATGCTGAATTTGTAGAAGGTGAGGATGGCCGCATACTCACAGTCACCACTAAGGCTAAGTCTTGGGGGCCGAATTATTTCCAACTGGGCTTTAATTGGGAGGATGACTTTAATTCAGAATCTGCCATCAGTTTTGATATGGCTTATACCATGACCGATTTGACCTTTAATGGTGGCGAGTGGCGCAATGAGGTGAAGCTCGGCATTGAAAAGTTGTTTGCAACTGAGTTCTATCAGCCTTTAGACAGGGACCAACAGTTCTTTAGCCGTGCCCGTTATCAATACGATACCCGTGATTGGGACTTATACGATAATAACAGTCGTATCTTAACCTTCGACAAGAAAACCCATACGATTGAATTAGGCATAGGTTATAACTACACCTTACAAGGGATGATTGAGTTAGGCTTAGTCGCAGAGAAGGGGTCGATAGTCAATGATGTTTGGCTAACGCAGGACTTAGATTTTAGTTCCTATGGTGCTTACTTTAGGTTCGGTTACGATAGCTTAGATAGCATTAGCTTTCCAACATCAGGTAATCGCGTAACCTTAAACGTCTACGTGCGCAATGAAGATTTCAATGACAGTATCGACGATAATCAAAACCAATTTAGTGTGCAAATAGAGGCCGACTGGAAAGGTGCCTTGAGTGTAGGTAACCACGCTTTTGTTGGTAAGGCATCGATTGCTACCAACAATAATGATGGTGTCAATACGCTGCATTTATCCGAGCTGGGAGGATTCTTAAACCTGTCTGGTTACCATAAAGACTCCATTATGGGCGCACATAAAGTGTTTGGGGCCTTTATTTATCAATATGATCTCGGGCGTGATGCGCTAGGTATGACAGATTATCCTCTATACCTAGGTTGGAGCTTAGAGGCGGGGAATGTCTGGGACGAGCGTACTGACGTCACCCTGACCGATCTGATTTATGCATCGAGTCTTTATATCGGTACAGATACTTCCATGGGACCCGCGGCACTTGGTTTTGGGATCACAGATCTTGGCGATAAGTCCTTCTATTTATTTGTGGGTAAAAACTTCTAGTTTGAGATTTGTGTAAAGAACTTAAGGGCATGACTGAGGTTGTGCCCTTATTTTTTGGTCGATGGAAAACCTATAAGCGTTATCCCATGGAAGTTATCTTGCCGAAATAGCTAAGAGTGTCGCTAAAGTGTCATATCCTTTTACAAAATCTTACTACTGTGAGGCGTGTCAAGATGCTAAGGTTTTGCGGGAAAAATAATAACTCTCAACGGAAGCTGGGGAAAACAATGAAGAAGATAAGCACACTGGCACTGAGTATCGCCTTGAGTTTAGGTTTAGCGGCTTGTAGTACTGAGCCTAAAACTGAAGCCGTCGCGGTGTCTGGTATTGAATTGCAAAACTTTGATGCCTCAGTTCGCCATCAAGATGATTTCTATTACAGCGTTAACGGAAAATGGTTGGCAAATACGCCTATTCCTGCTGACAAATCTAACTATGGCGCGTTTTCTGTGTTGTACGACCAAAGCCAAGATGCATTGAAGAAAATTATCGACGAAGCGGCCGCTAAAAAGAATCCTGCCGCAGGCTCGAATGAGCAGAAAATCGGTGATTTCAATGCCAGTTTCATGAATACCGATTTACTTGAAACCTTAGGTGTTACACCACTAAAGCCTTTGCTGGCAGATATCGCAGCCGTAAAAACGCACGCTGACTTACCCGCTGTGATGGGCAAATTACTGACGAAGGGTTCTGGTATTCCTTTTGGTTTTTACGTCAATAATGACGCTAAAAACTCAACTCAGTATGCGGTGTATTTAAGCCAGTCAGGCCTCACGCTACCGGATCGCGATTATTACCTTAAAGATGACCCTAAATTTGCCGCTAATCGTCAAGCCATGGCGAAGTATGTGACAGAGATACTGACTGAAGCAGGTTACAAGGACGCTAAACGTGCGGCTAAAAACGTCGCTGACATCGAAATGATGATCGCCAAAAGTCAGTGGAGCCGAGTCGAATCCCGTGATGCCAACAAGGCATACAACAAGTTAGATCGTGCTGAACTGCAAAAGTTAACCAGTCAATTCGATTTTAATGCCTTTGCTGCGAGTGCGGGCTTAGGCGATAAAGTGACTGAAGTGATCGTGCGTCAGCCCTCTTATTTTGAAAAACTCGGCGCCAGTTTCGAGACATTCCCAGTATCGGCTTGGCAGGATTATCTTGCGTTCCACTTAGTGGATAGCTACGCCGAGTTACTGAGTAAAAACTTTGTTGATTTGAACTTCGCCTTTAAGAGCAAAACCTTAATGGGTATCGAAGAGCAGCAGCCACGCTGGAAAAAAGCAGTTGATGGTGCTGACCAAGTGATTGGTGAGTTAGTGGGTGAAGAGTATGTTAAGCAATACTTCAAGCCAGAAGCTAAAGCGCGCATGGAAACTATGATCAAAAACTTGATCAAAGGTTTTGAAGTCAGCATTAATGAACTTGAGTGGATGACGCCAGAAACCAAAGTCGCCGCCCAAGAAAAACTGGCTAAATTTACTTACAAAATTGGCTATCCAGATAAATGGAAAGATTACTCAGGTTTAGATATTAAGGCTGACGAGTTAGTCGGTAACTACATGCGTTACGCTCAGTTTGAATATCAAGACATGATTAACAAGCTAGGCAAGCCAATTGATCGTACGGAATGGGGCATGACACCACAAACGGTGAATGCTTATTACAGTCCAGTGAAAAACGAAATTGTGTTCCCTGCTGCGATTCTGCAACCGCCATTCTTTAATATGGATGCCGATGATGCCGTTAACTACGGTGGTATAGGTGCCGTGATCGGCCATGAAATTAGCCATGGTTTTGATGACCAAGGCGCTAAATACGATGGTGATGGCAACCTGCGTGATTGGTGGTCAGATAAAGACAGAGAAGAGTTCCAAAAACGCGGTAAGCAGTTGTCTGCGCAATACTCAGGTTATGAGGCAATGCCCGGCAAGTTTGTTAATGGTGATTTGACCTTAGGGGAAAACATCGGCGACTTAGGTGGTTTAACCGTTGCGGCACGTTCGTATTTGATGAGCCTTAACGGCAAACCTGCACCTGTGCTCGATGGTTTAACGGGCGAGCAACGCTTCTTTGTGGGTTGGTCGCAAGTATGGCGCCGTAATTACCGTGATGAAGAGCTGAGCCGTCGTTTGCTGACAGATCCGCATTCACCGAGCCATTATCGTGCCATGGGTACGCCGCGTAACGTGGAAGCCTTCTATAAAGCTTTCGAGATGAAAGAAGGCGATAAAATGTATTTAACGCCAGATGAACGTGTGAAAATTTGGTAATACATTCAGTAGATTGAAATAAGAAAAGCCAGACAATGTCTGGCTTTTTTATTGATGACAATAATCAATGATGCTGCCGATTAATGTCCATAACCTAAGGATTCAATTTTTGTGACTTTATTATCAGTGGCATACAGGCGACGCATTAAGCGTGTTGGTCCAAAGTCATAGGTCCATTCTTGATACTCAGTTGGCAACTTGCTGGGATCGATCACCCTGTCTCCGTTAGCGTTGAGATAAGTCGCGGGCAGACTGTATTCTCGAATATCACTGGGCGAGCCGCATTTATCCTGCACAGTCGTTAAAGTATCGCCCGTATTGATCACTTGTTGTTTACAGTGCATGGTCTCACCTGCGCTAGCGGGTAAACAGGTGGACATGAGTATTAAGCCCATGGGCAGTATTAAGGACAGGTACTTCACATTGAATTCCTTCTGGTGCATACACCATTGTGCTATTTATCCGTAGGGCAAAGACTAAGCTTATCCGCCCAGCAGAAACTCGGTGTGTTGTGACGTTATTTTGCCAAAATTGTTGTTAATGCCAACAAACTCTCGGCCTGATGATGGGCGATAATCCACTTGGCATCGCCTCTTTGTTCTGGCGCAGGGATCGCGACCGTTTGCATGTTGGCTGCTCTGGCGGCAATTAAGCCGTTAAAGGAATCTTCGATGGCAAGACAACAACGGGGATCAACATCTAACGCCTTAGCGCAATTCAAATAAACTTCTGGGTGGGGTTTACCATAGATTAGGTGTTCAGCCGATTCTATCGCCATAAACTTTTCACTGAGATCTAACTTCGTTAATACTGCTTGGATAATGGTGTTTGGGGATGAAGTCGCTAAGCCGATTTTAAGGCCAAGCGCTTGGCAGTGGTCAATCGTTTCGTAAACGCCCAGCATAGCTTCGCCGCTAACCAGAATTTCATTTGCAACTTTATCAACAATCGTTTGGCTGACCTTGGCATTATCATAGTGTGGCCAAGGTGCCTTGTGGTACCAATAATCGACGCATTGATCTATGCGTAAGCCCGTGGTTTGTTGAATCGTCTCTACCGTCACTGGCACGCCGAGTGCGGATAACACTTCATACTCGACTCGTTGCCATAGGGGTTCTGAATCGATTAAAACGCCATCCATATCAAAAATAACGGCTTGAATGCTAAGGGATGTCATTGGTACTCCGATGGACTAAGGAAATAACTGAGATATGCAGTAAATTAAGCCTGAGTGTAAGTTCTCGCACTGCATCTTAAAAGCCAAAATGCAGCAAGATGAGAAAAATTTATACCTATTTGCTCTCTGACACGGAAAATTGCTTGTTCGATTTAAAATTAATGAAACATTGTTAACTATTTGTAGTGTATGGTTTTTTGTCTGTTTTCAAACTATTGTCTAATTTCACTTGTTTTAATCTTCCCGTAAGTTGGCATTCGCCGCCGGATTTAGTCCTTATTTCGCTTTTTGCCGAGTGTGACCTGATTCATACTTTTGCAAAGCTGTAGTATACTGCAGGCCGGAAATACGGGTCGATCATGTCGGACTGTCAGCTTCAATTAAGAAGACGTGCAGTTTCGTTGTTAGAGCGCCAAACAAAGAGGAATGTTGCCGTGCTAGAAGCATATCGTAAACACGTCGCAGAACGTGCTGCAGAGGGCGTAGTCCCTAAGCCATTAGATGCACATCAAGTGGCTGAACTGGTTAAGTTAGTTCAAAATCCACCCGCAGGTGAAGAGGCTTTCGTTCTCGACCTGCTTGAAAATCGAATTCCCCCAGGTGTTGATGAAGCTGCTTATGTTAAAGCTGCTTTTTTAGATGCGGTTGCCAAAGGCACTGAAAAATCACCGATTCTGTCTGCAGAGCGTGCTACTGAGTTGTTAGGCACAATGCAAGGCGGCTACAACATCGAACCTCTGATCGCGCAGCTGGATAATCCAGCGTTAGCACCTTTAGCTGTTAAAGCGCTATCTCACACTCTGCTGATGTTTGATTCTTTCCACGATGTGGTTGAGAAGATGGAAGCGGGCAATGAGTTTGCGAAGCAAGTGGTTGAAGCGTGGGCGAATGCAGATTGGTATTTAAGCCGTCCAAAACTGGCTGACAAAGTCACTCTGACAGTATTTAAAGTTTCTGGTGAAACCAACACCGATGACTTGTCACCTGCACCAGATGCATGGTCACGTCCTGATATCCCATTGCACGCGTTAGCTATGCTGAAAAACGCCCGTGATGGTATCGAGCCTGATGTTGCTGGTGCCGTTGGCCCAGTGAAAAAAATTGAAGCATTAAAAGCACAAGGTCATCCATTAGTATATGTGGGTGACGTTGTGGGTACGGGTTCATCACGTAAATCTGCGACTAACTCAGTACTGTGGTTTATGGGCGATGATATTCCATTCGTACCTAACAAGCGCGCTGGCGGTTTCTGCCTTGGCGGTAAAATTGCACCGATTTTCTTCAACACTATGGAAGATGCGGGCGCACTGCCAATCGAGCTTGATGTGAACAAGATGGAAATGGGCGATGTGATTGACATCTACCCATACGCCGGTGTGGTTAAGCGTCACGATAGCGACGAAGTAATTTCAGAATTCAGCTTAAAAACGGAAGTCTTGTTAGACGAAGTTCGTGCTGGTGGTCGTATTCCATTGATCATCGGTCGTGGTTTAACTGACAAAGCCCGTGACGTATTAGGCTTAGGGTTATCTGACGTCTTTGTACGTTCTCAAGATGTCGCTGATACTGGCAAAGGTTATACACTTGCGCAAAAGATGGTCGGTAAAGCTTGTGGCGTAGCGGGTGTGCGTCCTGGTCAATACTGCGAACCTAAGATGACGTCTGTCGGTTCACAAGATACCACTGGTCCTATGACCCGTGATGAGCTGAAAGATTTAGCTTGTTTAGGTTTTAGTGCTGATTTGACTATGCAGTCATTCTGCCACACTGCGGCTTATCCAAAGCCAGTGGATGTGAACACACATCATACTCTGCCTGATTTCATCATGAACCGCGGCGGTGTATCACTGCGTCCAGGTGACGGTGTTATCCACTCGTGGTTAAACCGTATGCTGCTACCAGATACAGTTGGTACGGGTGGTGACTCACATACGCGTTTCCCAATTGGTATTTCATTCCCAGCGGGTTCAGGCTTAGTAGCGTTTGCTGCTGCGACTGGCGTTATGCCACTCGACATGCCTGAATCCGTATTAGTGCGCTTCAAGGGCAAAATGCAACCGGGTATCACACTGCGTGATCTGGTTCATGCTATCCCATTAAAAGCCATTGAACTGGGCATGCTGACCGTTGAGAAGAAAGGTAAAGTAAACATCTTCTCTGGTCGCGTACTGGAAATCGAAGGCTTAGAATCACTGAAAGTTGAACAAGCTTTCGAACTGTCTGATGCTTCAGCTGAGCGCTCTGCTGCCGGTTGTACCATCAAGTTAGACAAAGAACCTATCATTGAATACCTGAACTCAAACATCATCATGCTCAAGTGGATGATTGCTGAAGGTTATGGCGATCGTCGTACGATTGAACGTCGTATCAAAGGTATGCAAGAGTGGTTAGCCAATCCTGAGCTGATGAGCGCCGATAAAGATGCTGAGTACGCTGCAGTAATCGAAATCGACCTAAATGACATCAAAGAGCCAATCCTGTGTGCGCCAAACGATCCTGATGATGCCGTTTTACTGTCATCTGTTGCGCAAACTAAGATTGATGAAGTGTTCGTAGGTTCTTGTATGACCAACATCGGTCACTTCCGCGCAACCGGTAAGATGCTAGACAAGTTTGCTAAAACCCTGCCAACACGTCTGTGGATTGCACCACCGACTAAGATGGATAGAGATCAGCTGACTGAAGAAGGCTACTACGCGATTTTTGGTCGTGTAGGCGCGCGCATCGAGATCCCAGGTTGTTCACTGTGTATGGGTAACCAAGCACGTGTAGCTGAAGGTTCAACTGTGGTATCGACTTCTACCCGTAACTTCCCTAACCGTTTAGGTACAGGTGCTAACGTTTACTTAGCCTCTGCTGAGCTGGCAGCGGTTGCTGCACTGTTAGGTCGTCTGCCGTCACCTGAAGAATATCAAGAATACGCTAAAGAGTTAGACGCAACTGCAGCTGACACATACCGTTACTTGAACTTCGATCAAATCGAGTCTTACACAAAAAAAGCATCGGAAGTGATCTTCCAGACAGCAGTGTAATCGATTGCCGTTAAGGTAACTTGATGTAAAAAGCCAGCGTAAGCTGGCTTTTTTGTGGGTTTGTTTTATTTCTACATCTATTATGCACCAATGAACCCTATCATAGTCATGCTTTAGGCCTTACATCACAAACTCGCTACTTACTAATGGTCACGCGTTGTCGCCATTAAAACAAATCCATTTAAGCCGATCCGTAGGTCAATCTCACGCTTAGCACCGTTTAATCTTCATTTTAAAAGACGAAAGTCTTCTATTTTCATAACTATCAACAAATCATCTGATGGCTTTTGGCTATGCATAATGCGAAACAAGGGCGTAGTCTTGACTGAATTGTGGGTAACTTTGGGGGTAAGTGGTGGATATGGTGTGGCTAGATTAGGTAATTGGAATTAACTGCAAATTTCCTTAAAATAGGGGTTGCACAAAATCTCCTGCTCCCTATAATGCGCATCCACTGACACGGCAGACAGCGTTAAGCAGCCTGATATGACAGTTCATCGATGAGTTTACTGATTGATGAGCGAAAAGAAAGTTTGCAAAAACTCCTTGACGCGAAACGGGAAATGCGTAGAATACGCAGCCCTAGCCAACTGGAAGCGTTCGACGCTCAGTGTGGTACTCAAGTTCTCTTACGAATACTGAGTTGCTCTTTAACAAGATAAAACAAGAAATCTGTGTGGACACTCACAGGTGTTGAGTTAATCGAAACTGCTTARCCTTCGGGTTGGCAGTCAAAAATTTAAATCAATGTAACAATGAGTGTTCATAGTAATATGTACAGTTTGTTTCTTTAGTTAGAAACAAAAAATCAGAATTCATTGAGCCGCTGAAGTCGCAAGACGGAAGCAACAAAACTTTAATTGAAGAGTTTGATCATGGCTCAGATTGAACGCTGGCGGCAGGCCTAACACATGCAAGTCGAGCGGCAGCRCAAGGGAGTTTACTCCTGAGGYGGCGAGCGGCGGACGGGTGAGTAATGCCTAGGGATCTGCCCAGTCGAGGGGGATAACAGTTGGAAACGACTGCTAATACCGCATACGCCCTACGGGGGAAAGGAGGGGACCTTCGGGCCTTCCGCGATTGGATGAACCTAGGTGGGATTAGCTAGTTGGTGAGGTAATGGCTCACCAAGGCGACGATCCCTAGCTGTTCTGAGAGGATGATCAGCCACACTGGGACTGAGACACGGCCCAGA
>NZ_JAKKRS010000012.1:0-170591 GCF_025654025.1 Shewanella sp. SM55
TAAGCGTATACGGTGGATGCCTTGGCAGTCAGAGGCGATGAAGGACGTAGTAACTTGCGAAAAGCGTTGGCGAGCTAGTAACAAGCATTTGAGCTAACGATGTCCGAATGGGGGAACCCAGCAGCATAAGCTGTTATCGCAACATGAATACATAGTGTTGCGAGGCGAACGAGGGGAACTGAAACATCTAAGTACCCTTAGGAAAAGAAATCAACCGAGATTCCCCTAGTAGCGGCGAGCGAACGGGGATTAGCCCTTAAGTCAGTGGGGTGTTAGTGGAATGYGTTGGAAAGCRCAGCGGCACAGGGTGATAGCCCCGTACATGAAAACTAACCATTGATGAAAACGAGTAAGGCGGGACACGTGACATCCTGTTTGAATATGGGGGGACCATCCTCCAAGGCTAAATACTCCTGACTGACCGATAGTGAACCAGTACCGTGAGGGAAAGGCGAAAAGAACCCCTGTGAGGGGAGTGAAATAGAACCTGAAACCGTATACGTACAAGCAGTGGGAGCGGTTCTTGAGACCGTGACTGCGTACCTTTTGTATAATGGGTCAGCGACTTACATTTTGTAGCGAGGTTAAGCGAATAGCGGAGCCGTAGGGAAACCGAGTGTTAACTGCGCGTTTAGTTGCAAGGTGTAGACCCGAAACCCGGTGATCTAGCCATGGGCAGGTTGAAGGTTGAGTAACATCAACTGGAGGACCGAACCGACTAATGTTGAAAAATTAGCGGATGACTTGTGGCTGGGGGTGAAAGGCCAATCAAACCGGGAGATATCTGGTTCTCCTCGAAAGCTATTTAGGTAGCGCCTCGAGCGAATACCATTGGGGGTAGAGCACTGTTAAGGCTAGGGGGTCATCCCGACTTACCAACCCTTTGCAAACTCCGAATACCAATGAGTACTACTCGGGAGACAGACGGCGGGTGCTAACGTCCGTCGTCAAAAGGGAAACAACCCAGACCGTCAGCTAAGGTCCCAAAGTACTAGCTAAGTGGGAAACGATGTGGGAAGGCTTAGACAGCTAGGATGTTGGCTTAGAAGCAGCCATCATTTAAAGAAAGCGTAATAGCTCACTAGTCGAGTCGGCCTGCGCGGAAGATGTAACGGGGCTAAGCTAGTCACCGAAGCTACGGGTGCAGCCCATTAGGGTTGCGCGGTAGAGGAGCGTTCTGTAAGCCGTTGAAGGTGAAGGGGTAACCCACGCTGGAGGTATCAGAAGTGCGAATGCTGACATGAGTAACGATAAAGGGGGTGAAAAACCCCCTCGCCGAAAGACCAAGGGTTCCTGTCCAACGTTAATCGGGGCAGGGTGAGTCGACCCCTAAGGTGAGGCCGAAAGGCGTAATCGATGGGAAACAGATTAATATTTCTGTACTTCCGCTAACTGCGATGGAGAGACGGAGAAGGCTAGGCTAGCGCGGCGTTGGTAGTCCGCGTTTAAGGTGGTAGGTGGTGTTCTTAGGCAAATCCGGGGACACGTACTTTAATGTACACACTGAGAGCTGATGACGARGTCCTAAGGGACTGAAGTAGTTGATGCCATGCTTCCAGGAAAATCTTCTAAGCTTCAGGTTAGYGGGAATCGTACCCCAAACCGACACAGGTGGTCGGGTAGAGAATACCAAGGCGCTTGAGAGAACTCGGCTGAAGGAACTAGGCAAAATGGTACCGTAACTTCGGGAGAAGGTACGCTCYTGTTGGTGATGAGACTTGCTCTCTAAGCTGACGGGAGTCGCAGATACCAGGTGGCTGCAACTGTTTATCAAAAACACAGCACTGTGCAAACTCGCAAGAGGAAGTATACGGTGTGACGCCTGCCCGGTGCCGGAAGGTTAATTGATTGGGTTATCGCAAGAGAAGCTCATGATCGAAGCCCCGGTAAACGGCGGCCGTAACTATAACGGTCCTAAGGTAGCGAAATTCCTTGTCGGGTAAGTTCCGACCTGCACGAATGGCGTAATGATGGCCACGCTGTCTCCAGCCGAGACTCAGTGAAGTTGAAATTGCGGTGAAGATGCCGTATACCCGCGGCTAGACGGAAAGACCCCGTGAACCTTTACTATAGCTTGGCACTGAACATTGAACCT
The DNA here is from genome assembly GCF_025654025.1 of Shewanella sp. SM55. Lineage (NCBI taxonomy): Bacteria > Pseudomonadati > Pseudomonadota > Gammaproteobacteria > Alteromonadales > Shewanellaceae > Shewanella > Shewanella sp. SM55. Next base: position 2,096 of record NZ_JAKKRS010000012.1, read on the forward strand.
ACATGTGTAGGATAGGTGGGAGACTWTGAAGTTGTGACGCTAGTCATGATGGAGTCGTCCTTGAAATACCACCCTTGTAGTTTTGATGTTCTAACCTAGGTCCCTTATCGGGATTAGGGACAGTGCCTGGTGGGTAGTTTGACTGGGGCGGTCTCCTCCCAAAGAGTAACGGAGGAGCACGAAGGTTGGCTAAGTACGGTCGGACATCGTACGGTTAGTGCAATGGCATAAGCCAGCTTAACTGCGAGACATACACGTCGAGCAGGTACGAAAGTAGGTCATAGTGATCCGGTGGTTCTGAATGGAAGGGCCATCGCTCAACGGATAAAAGGTACTCCGGGGATAACAGGCTGATACCGCCCAAGAGTTCATATCGACGGCGGTGTTTGGCACCTCGATGTCGGCTCATCACATCCTGGGGCTGAAGTCGGTCCCAAGGGTATGGCTGTTCGCCATTTAAAGTGGTACGCGAGCTGGGTTCAGAACGTCGTGAGACAGTTCGGTCCCTATCTGCCGTGGGCGTTGGATGATTGAAGGGAGCTGCTCCTAGTACGAGAGGACCGGAGTGGACGAACCGCTGGTGTTCGGGTTGTCATGCCAATGGCATTGCCCGGTAGCTACGTTCGGAATCGATAACCGCTGAAAGCATCTAAGCGGGAAGCGAGCCCTAAGATGAGTCATCCCTAGGAATTTAATTCCTCTAAAGAGCCGTTCGAGACTAGGACGTTGATAGGCATGGTGTGTAAGCGTTGTGAGGCGTTGAGCTAACATGTACTAATGACTCGAGAGGCTTAACCATACAACCCAGATGGGTTTTGTAGGTCATCGCCAAGCGCCTAATTATCTCATTGAGATGTAACGAAGCCAGCTGAATAAGCTGGCTTTTTTGCGTCTGCAATTTGTTAATTGGAGTGATTTTTCTGCTTTTCTCTCTGTTCTTCATCTAGCCATCTTCTGCTAGCTCTTTACGTTTTTTCCTTCCTTTATTTCAGACTTTTATACTCTAAGTTGATTATTTACATGAAGATCTCGCTTAGTTTGATAAGTCCTTTTGCTTAGTGGTTAGTTTCCCGTTAGCATACAAAAATATTAATTTTTTTGTTAACGGCCATCTGTTGCCTATGCTTCGTAAGCTTTCGCTCGCGGTACTGCTTCCTCTTTGTATGCTGACCCTATATTTAGTGTTGGTCATAGGCGAGTACCTGTTCGAAAGTGACCAAATTAGGGCTGAACTTGCGCAGCGACAGTCGGCTTTGATAAAGCAACAGTTGTTCCGCATGCAGAATGTGGTTCAATCGGCGCAAGCTTTACAGGATGTGGAGCGGATTGAGCAGGAAGTTTCCTTAGCTGCGCTGGATATGGGCACTATGGTGTATATCTTGGTTGATGCTGAAAGCCGTATTCGTTTTGCTAATCATACTGTGTGGCGAGATAGCAATGCGACTCAAGTCATCGATGGTTATGATGTAGACCTTCACCGCTCTGTGGTTCAAGCTTTTCTTCCGCAGATCCTCGTTAATCTCGACCGTTTAACTATTCAAGCATATTATCCCGTTCTTCCCCAGTATGGTGGGGCTGTTGATTTGATTTATCTTGAAGCCGATTTAGCCCCTTTAGTGGCCGAAGCTTCTGCTAAGTTGCAGCAACGTTTTATGCGGGTTTGGGGCCTTGGCGGATTATTGCTGATTGGCTTTACCTTTATTTTATATTTCCTGTTGATCCGCCCATTCCAAATGTTGAGCGAGGCCGCTAAGCAGGTCGGCACTTCTTCCTTTTCGACATCGATACCTTGGAGTTCATCTGAAGTTTTATCTTTGCAAGCCAGTTTGCAGCAGGCACATGAGCGTTTAAGTCGGGCAGTTAAACAGCTGAATGACAGTGAATTGCGTTGGTTATTTGCTGTGGAAGGTTCGCGTAATGGTATTTGGGATTGGGACATCAGTACGGGGGAGGTTTTTCTTTCTGATCGCTGGAAAGAGATGATTGGTTATGCGCCTGATGAATTGGCTGGAGTATTCCAGACATGGGAGACGCGGCTACATCCCGATGATAAGCAGATTGTGTTAGATGCTTTGCAGGAATACGTTAGCGGAAAGAGTAAAGAATTTGAAAGTGTTCACCGCTTACGCCATAGAGATGGCCATTATGTGTGGGTATTAGACCGCGGTATGTTAGTTGATTGGGATCCCCAAGGGCGCCCGACTCGCATGATAGGCATTCATATGGATGTGTCAGAAAGCGCGAAGAACCATGCTGCAATTACTGAGCTTGTAGATCAATCTGTTGTCGGTCGCAAGATGTTGCCCGATGTCTTTATGGTGCGTTTATCTCAATTTTTAACCCAAGGTAATAGTTCGGGGCAATGGGGGGCATTGCTGCTCGTTGAGGTGGATCGCTTAGGATTGGTCGCCACTTTACATTCCCATGAATTAGAGCGCTTGTTAACGCAAATCGCGGCCCGTTTATCGAGTTATTTCACTGAAAATATAACGGTCGGTCGATTAGAGTCTGGTAATTTCGTTTTGCTTGCTAAAGATTTAGCGGCAGATGCGTCAGCCGTTGCTCGTCGTGCTTTAGCCCTTGCGAGTGAGTTAAGGCAAGTGATTGCTCGACCATTCCATTACGGTCATCATCACTTTGAGCTGAGCGCGTGTGTGGGGATCTGTTTACTCGATAGTATAGAAACCTTAGATCCTGCTTTAGTCATGCGTCGTGCCGAGTTGGCAACGTTAAGCGCTAAGCAAGCAGGTCAAGCTGGGTGCGCTTTTTACCATGCTGAAATGGACTTTCGCCAGAGCCGTGATGAGCTGTTGCAACAGGAATTACAAACCGCATTACAACAAGATAGCTTAACGTTAATGTTCCAGCCTGTGATCAATGCGACCAGTGAACTTGTCTCGGCTGAAGTGCTCACGCGTTGGTATCGTGCTGATGGAGAGTTTATTCCGCCAGCTGAATTTGTGGCGTTAGCAGAACAAGGGGGAATTATTGCTGAGCTTGATCTTTGGGTGGCAAAGCGGGTGTGTCTGTTTATTCAGAAATCGCGGGCTCAAGGAAGGAGTTTGCCTCCTTTGACTCTCAATATCAGTGCATTCTCATTTGGTCAGGCTGATTTTGTTGATGCATTCGTTGGGTTAGTTAAGGAGCATGGTATTGTGGCTAATCAACTGGGTATTGAGCTCAATGAGGCCGCATTGTTAATGCAACCACAGTTTGTCGATGAGCATGTCTCTAAGTTAGTTGAAGCAGGTGTAGGCATCATCCTCGATCATTTCGGTTCGGGTTTGAGTGCCTTGAGCTGCTTAGCTAATCAGCCATTAGTTGCGGTTAAATTGGATATGAGTTGTATCGATTCATTAACCACAATGCCAACAAAAGTGAATGTACTTATTACCTCTGCGCGGCAATTCAATTTGAGCGTTGTCGCCAAAGGTGTCGAATCATCCCAACAATATCAAGCTTTTGTTGAACTAGGCTGTGATGGCTATCAGGGCTATTTATTCAGTCGAGCTTTAAACCAAGCGGACTTTATCCAGCTTGTTTGTCCTCGTCCTTTATTGCGTAGCGTTTAAAGAAGTCGAGAGCATAGTTTAAGGCTTGGTTTCGGCAGGCGTCTTTTTCCATAAAAATCTCATGGGCAGCCCCAGCGATTACTTTCAATTGGCAATGGGTACTCACGGCGAGATTCTGGGCCGCATTATCAACAATCTTATCTTCACTCGCTTGCAGTATCAGTATCGGAGTGCGAATTTGTGCCGTTGCCAGTACGCAAGTATCTGCCGCATCTAAAGATTCAGTCAACCAACGGTTAGTGGGTGAACCGAGTTGTAACTTAGGGGCAGCATCATACAATTCTCGGTAGGCTTGGTATCGGGTCTGGCTGTGAGTTAGCTCATTACCTTTGAATGGAACAGGTTTATAGTTTTGTCCTGCAAGTACATAATTAGGCTCGCCGCCATTGAGTGTGGTATCGAGTTTACTGGCTAACCAGCGTACGAACGCTTTTGGCATAGGTAATTTAATGCCATACATGGGCGCTGAAAATGCCGCGGCGGTAAAAATATCGGGATGCTGTTTGAGATACAAAGTGCCAATCGCGCCACCCATTGAATGGCCAAGTAGCATGAGTTGTTTGTCGTTTTGTGGTAACACTATCTTCTGCATAAATAGAGCAAAGTCATCAATATAATCATTGAATCTTCGCACATGGCCCATGTGTGGATTGATTGTCATACGATCCGACAGCCCTTGGCCACGGTGATCTATGGCATAAACAGAGTAACCTTGTTGGTATAAGTCGAAGACCAATTCTTGATACTTTAAATAGGACTCGACTCGGCCACTGCTGAGAACGATTGCGGTATGCGCTTGGGGATGTTTGACCATCATATAGGCCAGCGTGACGCCGTCGGCAGAGGCTAGCGTGTCTTGAACAACGCTTTGCCAGAAGGCTTGCTGCTCTGAGGTATTTAAATCGTGTTCAGTCGAAAATGTCGCTTTGGCTTGGCTCATACTCAGTCGCAAATCATTTGGCTTGAATGGTTTGTTAGAGTGTAACAGACAACCATGGGAGTCTGAAAATACCGACTCCCATGAATTTCATTAACTTAGCGTGTCGCCTTTTTCGCTTCAATAAAATCATTGATTTGCTGTTCGAGGATCGACATAGGTACAGAGCCATTTTCGAGCACAGCATCGTGGAAGGCACGAATATCAAATTTGTCGCCGAGTTCCTGTTCTGCCTTGGCACGTAATCGTTTGATTGTTAACTCACCAATTTTGTAGGATAAGGCTTGTCCTGGCCACGAAATATAGCGGTCAATTTCGGTAGTGACATTGTGCAGTGATAGTGCGGTATTGCTGGCCATAAAGTCGATGGCTTGTTGACGACTCCATCCTTGGGCGTGCATGCCAGTATCTACGACTAAACGCGCCGCGCGCCACATTTCATAGGTTAAGCGACCAAAGTTACTGTATGGATCTTGGTAGAAACCCGCTTCTAAACCTAAATATTCGCAATATAGCCCCCATCCTTCACCAAAGGCAGAGATATAGCCATAACGACGGAAATCTGGGAGTGAGGTTAGCTCAGAGTTGAGTGAAATTTGCAGATGATGACCGGGTACGGCTTCGTGCAAGGTTAAGGCTTCTAGCTCGTAGAGTGGGCGCTTATCCAATGCATAAGTGTTGACCCAGTAGTAACCGGGTTCATCATCGCTGTTCGATCCTGAATATCGTCCTGTGGTGTATTTCGGCGCAATTTCGGCAGGCACTGGCGCTATACCATAGGGTTGGCGTGGGAGTTTGCCGAAGTACTTAGGTAGCATGGCATCGGCTTTTTTGGCAATAAATGCCGCTTCTTTGAGTAACTGATCGGCACTGGTGGTGTAGAACTGAGGATCGGTCCGCAGGAAATGTAAGAAGTCGGCAAAGCTGCCTTTAAAACCTACTGACGCGATGATTTGTTCCATTTCTTGGCGGATACGTTGTACTTCTTTTACGCCCAGTTCATGCACTTGCGTCGACGTCATATTCAACGTCGTGTAGTAACGTACCCTATTCTCATAAAATTCTGCGCCGTTAGGTAAGCTACTGGCCGCGATATTTTCCCGGGCATTGGGAATGTACTCTTTAGTCATGAAATCATAAAAGTTTTGGTACAGAGGTAGAACTTTTTGCTCAACTAAAGTGCGGCCTTCTTGGGTCAGCTGAGTTTTTTGTGCCTCAGTGAAATAGTTGGGATATTGAGTAAAAGGTTTGAAATAACTGCTCTTTTCAACAGGGACGATATAAGCACTGATACTGTCTTCAAAGCCATTGAGTGTCACTTTAGGCGGCGTTATTCCCTCGGCGAGTCCTTTTTTTAGCCAGTGAGTTTGCTGGGCGAAATAGGTCGGGAGTGCATTGAGTTTGGCAATATAGTTGCGGTAATCCTCAAGGGTGTTGAATCTTCCCTGTGCGATTGAGGTGATATAAGCGTGGAAGCCGCTTTCTGCGGTAATGGGCAAGTAATAATCTTTAAAGCGATACAGGTCGACATCGTTTTGGATCTGATCTTCCAGTATTTGAGCGTTAATCTTATCTTCTTTACTCAAACTGCTGCGGTCGAGTACTTTGAGCTGCGCTAGTACTGCGATTTGACCTTGATTAAGCTTAGCGAGCGCGGCTGGCGAGAGATCCGCTAATTTTCCTGCTGCACTGGCATCGCCCATGCTGTAAGCCATTTCAGGACTCGCACTGAGTTGTAATTGCCAGCTTTGGTCGATGATCGCTTGCAGTGCGGGAGCTATGGGCTCAACTTGCGACTGTGCTGCCGATATTGTCTGTGGCGCTGCGATTTGACTATTTTTTGTGGTTTGAGTAGTACTGCAGGCGCTTAATGCGCATATCAATAAACTGGGGGTTAAGAGTTTATGCATAGTCGATCTCTGATATTTTCGTTGTTATTGAAGTCATTATGCCTGATGAATACGGCAGTTCCTTGTATGGATATTAAGCAGAATTGTGACTGAATGTGAATTTAAATGCGGTTGGCGCATAAATGCCCTTGAAAATGCGTGTTAAACTTAGTGTCCGCCCGCGACCAAATAACAAAAGCATTGGCTGGGTAGTTCAAATAGGGGTTAAATATGATTGATACATCCATTCCATTGGTGGATCTGCATCGTCACCTAGACGGTAATGTGCGGGTAAATACCATTTGGGAACTAGGACACCAACACGGCATTGCGCTACCTGCCGATTCTTTAGAGACTCTCGCACCTTTTGTGCAAATTCAGGGGAAAGAAACTAGCTTAGTCGCCTTCTTAAAGAAGCTCGATTGGATGGTTGCTGTACTCGCAGATTTGGATGCGGTTAAACGCGTCGCCTATGAAAACGTTGCCGATGCGGCGTTGTCTGGCTTAGATTACGCTGAGTTACGTTTTAGTCCTTACTATATGGCGATGAACCATAAGTTACCGATTGAAGGCGTAGTTGAGGCGGTCGTTGATGGCGTTAAAGCGGGCTTAAAAGACTATAACGTGAAGATCAATTTGATTGGCATTATGTCACGTTCATTCGGTCAAGCGGCTTGTACTCAAGAACTTGAGGGCTTACTCGCCCATAAACAACATCTCGTGGCTATGGACTTAGCCGGTGATGAATTGGGCTTCCCTGGCGAGTTATTTAACGATCACTTTAAACGTGTTCGTGATGCTGGCCTTGCGATTACGGCTCACGCCGGTGAAGCTGCGGGTTCACAAAGTATGTGGCAAGCGATTCAAGAACTTGGCGCAACTCGAATTGGTCATGGGGTGAACGCGATTCACGATCCTAAGTTGATGGAATATCTTGCTAAGCACCGTATTGGCATCGAATCTTGCCCAACCAGTAACTTGCATACTTCTACTGTGGCTTCTTACGCTGAGCATCCATTCAGAACCTTTATGGATGCAGGCGTGTTGATAAGCCTAAATACCGATGATCCCGGTGTGAGCGCTATCGATATTAAGCATGAGTATCGTATCGCCAAATCTGAACTCAAGTTAACCGATGCTGAGTTAGCGCAGGTGCAACGTAACGGCGTTGAAATGGCATTTTTATCGGACAGTGAGCGCAAAGCACTTTATGCCGCTAAGGCATAAGTCGATTCTGAGTCGTTACTAAAAATTGCAATGAATAAAAAATCCGACTCTAGAGTCGGATTTTTTGTGAGCGTTTGCGAGTGCAGCAATAAGCGTTTAGATCACGCGTGAGAACTGTTGCTGACGCGCTTTTTGACGATAGTAAAGATCGAAGCACATACAGATATTGCGGATCAATAAACGGCCAGTAGGGCTGATAGTGATCTGTCTGTCGACGATTTCAACTAACTTATCATCGATAAATGTCTGCATTAACTTAAGATCTTCCGCGAAATAGGTTTCGAAGTTAATCCCCAGTTTCTCATCAATTTTCGCCATATCCAGTTCGAAGTGGCAAATCAGCTGTTTAATCACTACACGGCGGATTTCATCGTCACGGTTTAGGCTGCAACCTTTCCACAAAGCATGGCCTTCCTTATCTATGGCCTCATAGTAAGGGCGGATATCTTTCTGGTTTTGCGCATAGCAATCGCCAATCTGACTGATGGACGATACGCCAAGACCTAACAAATCACATTCTTCTTGGGTGGTATAACCTTGGAAGTTGCGGTGCAGTCTGCCTTCGCGCTGTAACTTGGCTAACTCGTCATCGGGTTTAGCAAAGTGGTCCATACCGATATATTGGTAGCCTGCGCCAGTTAAGGTCTCGATAGTTTGGTGCAGCATTTCGAGTTTTTGTTTTGGCGAAGGTAAATGCTCGTCTTTGATCTTACGTTGAGCGGCAAAGCGCGCAGGTAAGTGAGCATAGTTAAATACCGACAGACGGTCAGGCGATAAATCTAAAACGCGCTGCATAGTGACGGCAAAGGTTTCTGGCGTTTGGTGTGGCAAACCATAGATTAAATCTATGTTGGTCGACACAAAACCCATGGCTTTCGCTTTGGCCATTAAGTCGAAGATAAATTGCTCGTCTTGTTCGCGATTAACGGCAATTTGCACTTCTTTATTGAAATCTTGTACGCCGATGGAGATCCGGTTAAAGCCCGCTTCTTTCAACGTGTCGAGCATTGACAGTTCTATCTCGCGAGGATCGACTTCAATTGAAAACTCACCTTCATCCGCAAAGTTAAAGTTGGCTTTAATCAATGATGTCAGCTTTAAAATTTGCTCTGGATTTAAGAAAGTGGGTGTACCGCCGCCCCAATGCATTTGGGTCACACTGTAATGTTTGAACAGGGGGGCACGTTTAATAATTTCTTGGCTTAAATATTCAATGTACTGATCGGCTTTGTGTTGGTGGCGGGTGATGACTTTATTACAGCCGCAGTAATAACAAAGCTTGGCGCAGAACGGGATATGAATATACAGCGACAGTTTATCGCTTTTGCTATTTTCAATGGCCGTCAGCAGGTTTTGTTCGGTGAATGTGTCATCGAACTCTAATGCCGTTGGGTAAGAGGTATAACGGGGACCGCTGTAGTTATATTTTTCGATCATCGACTGATCCCAGCTAATCTGAGTGGGCTGCTTCAAGGCGTGTCCTCCGTGGGTAAATTAGCAACAAGCGAAGTATGCAAGGTTCTTAAGTAAATAACCTTGATCTAGGTTGTAAAAATGACGTCTGTCTTTTTAGAAGTTACGCAATATCTATCAAAAAAGTACGCTTGTCTGTCGATATTTGGCGATTTTGTGCGCAGGCTCACGGGAGTAAGGAGGGTAAGATTGGTGCAGGTTTTATCGAGATAACCTCAAAACCACAATATAAGTGGTCTTGAGGTATAGCAATGGGCTGGTTTAATGCATCGCTTTGGCTTGGTAATCCGCCAGTTTTTTCGCATCATCACTGATGCCTTGCTCTAATGCGGCTTCGGACTTCATTCTGATCAAGTCTAACTTCATTCTTTCTTGCTTAGGCAAGGCTTGACGAGCATCCATGATGGGATGATTTTTAATTAACTCAAAGTGTTTGAATAATGAAGGGTAATCGGGAGCCACACGCTCACTTAATGACAGGATTTCAAATAATCGCCCAATCCTGACCACGCCTTCAGAGATCTCACAGCGGTCTTCAATCATGGCGGTGGCGATATAGCGGATATCATCTAAAACTTGGGCACGTTTTGCGTTCGCAGTCACTTCACGCTCGGCTTGTTCAGCCTGCTGACGCTTTTTTTGCTGCTTGAGTTTTAGGATTAAGAAGGTGGCGTAGCTACTTAGCGCTACTATGATGATAAAACCGAGAATAATGATAGTCGTAGACACAGAGACTCCTTATATGAATGGCATAAGGAGCCACAGCTAAAAACTGAGTTCCCTATGCCTTAGCACTGAGAGGTTAGAACTTGTCTTGATAATCTTTTAGTAAGTCAGCGCCTGATTCGAACTTGTCGAACAACTCATCGTCAGACAAAGACTTAGCAGGTGATGAAGGTGTGTCATCATCCATATCGTCGCTAATGCCCAGTTTAATCATCAGAGCTTCAATCTTATTTAGCTGTTGATCTAACCACTTTTGGTCAACCTCGTTGAGGTCGCGGCCTTCTTCAAGCATATCTAACAGCTGATTTAGTCTTGGATCTTCTTCCAATTTCAGCAGTTTTTGCTCGTCAGTCAGCTTAGCTTGTTTCACTTTTGGCTGAGCGGCTTTATCTGTTACCACTGCCGCAGGAATTGCTAAAGCCACAGGCTTTTTACTGCCATGACGCGGGTCTTTTTTCTTAGCGGCCTGCTGTTGCGGCGCTTGCGCTAAAATTAAGCTTTCGTTATGACGACTACCTGATTTATTGCCAGAATCTTTACGTTTGCCAGTCGCTACAGCGCGATCTTGCTTCTTCACTCTTGGCTGTAACTTAGGGCTGTTCTCGCCGCCCTTGCGTGTTTTCTTGCTACGAGACATGGTCTTCTCAATTATTTACAACGTATGGCCTTGCAGACTAAGGGTGAGCTTGTCTACAAGGTGCGAAATTAGGCCGAGTGTTATACCAGATTATGATGTTTTTTGCATCAAAACGAGGTCCTTTGCGGCAAATAATAGTTCAAAATCGCTATTGTTTGCGAGGTACTCGAAGGTTTGTCGCTGATAAAAGCTCACATGGGTGAGGTTGTTCTTATAATGCCACTTAGCAAAACCATCTAATTCAGTCAGTAATGGTGTGCTTATCGCTAACCAACCACCAGAATGCAGTAGCCGAGAGAGCAAAGTCCACTCTTTTATAGGGTTTTGAAAATGCTCAAACACCCGATAACAGCAGATAAAATCATACTCTAGCTTTAACACATCATGATTCGGGGCAAAAAAGGGATCATATTGATTTAACTTGTGGCCCGCATTTTCTATGGTCGTCAGGCTCTCATCATCGAGTATGCGACCAAAATTCAATCCTAATAAACTGCCCGCTTGTTGCTGCTCTAATTGCGCTAACAGCGGCAAAATAAATTGCGATAACTGTTTTTGCTTCGACGCTATGCGTGAACGACCGTATCTTTGCTTCTCTGCCGCGGGGGGTAAATGGCTATTCGCATCCGCAAAGGTTAACTCACATGTCTTGCAAACATAAAAACTCCGCTTTTTATCTTGATGAAGGAGTCGTGTCTGACTGTTATGACAAAGAGGGCATCTGGGCATTGAGTCTGCTGAAGTGGTTATTAAGGCTTTGATTGTACCAATTATATTGGTTGAGTGCACATTTTAGACACTAATGGGGTGTTACAAAAGAAAAAAGGCGGCAGTTAAACTGCCGCCTTACAAAGGGTGCTTTAGCACCTTATCCTGATTCCAAGTATCCATACTTGCTATGCGACTTTCCCGGTCGGTATCCTTCTTTTTTTTACTGCTTTCCCTGCATTATTTTTGTTAATGGTCTTCCAGACACTTTATTTTTTTCTGTCGCCATCCTGACTACAGTTTCCGTAGATGGTCTCGCAACACATCTTTTAAAGCATCGTCATCATTGACGTCGAGTTAACCATCCATGTTACTTAAGTACCTTCCTGTGATAACAAGCATCCAGCCAGTGCATCCTAAGCTTATCGCTTCCTTTGCTACAGTTTACATCATGTAAACTATGTCCTGATGGGGCAAGTTACCCTGAGTGTAAGGTGTTTTGCTAGAAGCAAATTGGCGTTATCGGCCATCCCTTACAAAATTGTGCTGACCTGGATTTCAAGTGGAAATCACGACTCTTGTTATTATTAGAGAGTGGTCTTAAGTATATTATTGTTATTGAGTATCTTTATTCTTATATCTTGAACGTTAATTATACCGAAACCTGTAAGTTATTATTAATTTTTTTGTACAAACAGATGGGTTTATCTCGGTACGGGGCTTATTAAACCGAAATCTGTGATCTATGTCAAGTACGAATCTTTGCAGTTTACGTCCACGTCAACTTTAGGGTGTAAAAAAAGGGTGGCAATACACCCTTCTTTTCACTCGCGAAGATTACTTCAGGCTAGAAAGATACTTTGATAGCGCGTCGATATCGCTATCATTTAGTTTTTTAGCCACATCTTGCATCATGCCATTCAAGTCATTATGGCGGCCCGCTTCACGGAATTTTGTCAGCTGGATCTTGATATAGTTGGCGTGTTGGCCTGCCAACGTTGGAAAACCTGCAAGCTCAGCGCCTTTACCATCTGGGCCATGACATGCCATACAAGCGGTAATGCCACGAGAAACATCACCACCCTTGTAAAGTTTAGCACCTAACTCAGGAACATCTTTTGCTTCAGCCACTTGGATTGCTTGGCTAGAAAAATATGCGCTAATGTCGAGAATATCCTGATCGCTTAGAGGCATTGCCATGCCACTCATGATAGGATCCATACGACCATCTTTACCGCCAGTTTGTGCTGCGCTACGGAAATCATGTAGTTGCTTTTGGAGATAAGTGGCGTGTTGGCCCGCAATTTTGGGGTACATATCGATCATACTGTTACCGTCCATACCGTGACAGGCCGAACAGACAATGATTTTCGTTTTTCCCGCTTCAGCATTACCTTCAGCAATCGCAGGTGAAGATATGGCGGCAATTACAACAGACAGCGCAAGAGCTAGCTTTTTCATGGCGTTCCAACTTCTGGTTAAATTATTATCCTGAGCTTACTAGGGTGACCCGCAAGCGTGGTAAAATATGATTAATGTGATCGGAGTAATATTTTACACGAAAACGTGGGAAAGTAAGTAATTCTTCATAAATTATGGTATTGCGTAGAAAAATTTCGGAGTAAATAGTGACTGAATCTCGTATAGATTTTCGTAGGGCAAAGTTTTTAATCAGTGCACCTGACATTGCACATTTGGATCAATATCTGCCCGGCGATGTTGGAGTTGAGATTGCATTTGCTGGCCGCTCTAATGCTGGAAAGTCTAGTGCACTCAATGCATTAACTGAGCAAAAAAGTTTAGCAAGAACCAGTAAAACACCGGGCCGTACTCAACTAATTAACGTATTTGAGTTAGATGCTCAGCGTCGTTTAGTTGACTTGCCTGGTTATGGCTTTGCGCAAGTCCCACTTGCGTTGAAAAATAAATGGCAGCAAGCATTGGGTGAATATTTGCAAAAACGCGCTTGTTTAAGTGGCGTGGTTGTCTTGATGGATATTCGTCATCCATTAAAAGATCTCGATATGCAGATGATTGAATGGGCAGTTGCTAGTGAAATTCCAGTATTAGCTTTGCTAACGAAATCAGACAAATTAGCCCAAAGTGCTAAGATGAAAACCGTAAATGAAGTGCGTCTCGCACTAAGTGAGTTTGGCGACTGGGTGCAAGTTGAACCCTTCTCATCACTTAAAGGAACCGGTAAGCCTAAAGTGTTGGCAATTCTTAATGAATGGTGTCATCCACAGTGGTTGACTGATGAGTTAGATGCAGCGAATAACGCTGAATAATATCGCCTGTTTTGGTGTACATGGTAGAATTTGACTGTGTATACCTCCTCTTTGTTTTTACTGCAATTTTTTCTCTTTTGTTCAGTCTCATTCCCATCGGTTATTCGTTAATCTCAGGCAAAAAAATAGCCGATGATATTATCATCGGCCAAAAATATTAGCTCTTTTGGGGAGAAGCTAAATTCAACAAGACTCAAGCACCATCAAATTAGCTTCAATGGTTCTCAATGAAACTAGCATACAGCCAATTCATCCCTTATTAAAGTAAATACTCTAAAATTTACTTAAAGTCTGAAAAAAGAGCAAAAAAAAAGCCTCAGCAAACAAGTTGCTGAGGCGCCAGAATTTGGCTCATCACTATAAGTGAAATAAAGGTCTGAAAGATAGAACATCTTAACCTCTGTACCCTACGCAGAGAATATTACTCTATTTATCTTTAAATGGAAAACAGTTTTTTCAAAAAAGAGGTAATTATGTGCGCTTGATCTCAGGTTGTGAGTGAAAAAGCATCTCAAATTGATCCTAAAATTTCAGTGAAAATGGTTAATTGGCTGATTTAAAGAGAAAAATCGAAATTTATATACAAAAGTGATCAATATTTGAGATTTGATTTTTTACTCTAATCCTGACCTAAGATTTTGGTGTACGCGTGAGAGAACAACCGTTATGGCATTCTTGAGCATATATGGCTGACTTGAATGCAGTTTCAATTCGAGTAAATCACACCTTTTAATATCCATCTGCTGTGGCAGTGTATCGATGAACTCTACTGCCAAATGTATCAGGTAAAGATTGTTTGGCTGTGAGTGAATCATTTTCTGCCGATGAAGTTTGTCTAACTTAACGAGCTAATTTGTATTGTGAAAGGGTTATTTATGCTGAGTGATGAAAAGGACTCTGTATTGATGTTCTTAGAGGCGATTAAGACGGGAGAGAGCTAATCTGAGCTCAAAATATTGAAGTCAGATTAGCTTTATTTTCAGTTAAATCATATTGATAGTGTTCTTCTGGATATTACTGAGATTAGTGGGCTTCATCCCAGTTATCACCAATGCCTGCTTCGGCAAGCAGTTCAACATCGAGATTAGCTGCTTGCGCCATCAAGGTGCAGATTGTCTTTTTAAGTGCCTCTGCTTTATCCGCATCGACTTCAAACACTAATTCATCGTGAACCTGCATGATCATAGTGATTTCGCCTTGGGTTTCTGTTTTGATCCACTGGGCAATATTGATCATGGCCTTTTTGATGATGTCAGCAGCCGTACCTTGCATTGGCGCGTTAATCGCAGCACGTTCAGCACCTTGGCGGCGCATCGCATTACGATCACGGATTTCGGGCAAGTAGAGGCGACGACCAAACAGAGTCGACACATAACCTAAGTCAGCAGCACCCGCGCGCGTTTCTTCCATATAACGTAATACGCCAGGATAACGGGCAAAGTAGGTATCGATATAGGTTTGTGCTTCATGGCGTGGGATATCAAGCTGACGCGCCAAACCAAAGGCTGACATGCCATAAATTAAGCCGAAGTTAACCGCTTTGGCACGGCGGCGTTGTTCTGTGGTTACTTCATCAAAGTCGGTACCAAATACTTCTGCAGCAGTGGCTCTATGAATGTCTTTGCCCTCGGCGAAGGCTTTGAGTAAGCCTGCATCTTGGGATAAATGGGCCATGATCCGTAGTTCGATTTGCGAGTAGTCGGCGGCCAAAATTTTACGGCCTGCTGGGGCGATAAAGGCTTGGCGAATACGGCGACCTTCTTCGGTGCGAATCGGAATATTTTGCAGGTTAGGTTCGCTTGACGATAAGCGACCTGTTGCCGCATTAGCTTGATGATAGCTAGTGTGTACGCGACCCGTTTTGGCGTTGACCATCAGTGGCAGCTTATCGGTGTAAGTGCTCTTTAACTTAGATAGGCTTCGATGCTCGAGGATCACCTTTGGCAGTGGGAAATCTAAGGCTAATTCGACTAATACTTCTTCCGCGGTCGATGGCGCACCCTTTGGGGTCTTTTTGGTGATCGGATAACCTAGCTTTTCATAAAACAAGACTTGCAGCTGCTTAGGTGAACCAAGATTGAATTTTTCACCAGCAATGTCGTAGGCTTTTTCTTCTAAGGTATCGATTTTACGCGCCAGCTCATCGCTCTGTTGGCCGAGTAACATACTGTCGATTAATACCCCTTGACGTTCAATGTCCGACAACACTTGGATTAGCGGTAATTCGACTTCGGTAAACATGGCGGCAAGTTCGGCTTCTTTCTCGAGTCTTGGCCATAAATGTTGGTGTAAACGCAGTGTGATGTCGGCATCTTCGGCCGCATAAGGCGCAGCCGTTTCCAGTGGAATTTGGTTGAAGGTCAGCTGTTTTGTACCTTTGCCAGCAATTTCTTCAAAGCTGATATTCTTATGGCCTAAGTACTTGAGCGCTAAGCCATCCATATCATGGCGCGAAGCCACTGAGTTGAAGACATAGGATTCGAGCATAGTGTCGAAAGCGACGCCCTGTAGTTTGATCCCTGCATTGGCTAAGATACTGATGTCGTACTTAAGATTTTGACCGACTTTCTTGATCTTTGGATCCTCAAGCAGTGGACGCAGTTTTTCTAACGCCACAGTTTTATCGATTTGAGTCGGTGCACCAACGTAATCGTGGGTCAAAGGAAGATAAGCGGCTTTTCCTGTCTCAACGGCGAAGGAAATCCCGACTAATTCGGCCACCATGTAATCTAAGCTGGTGGTCTCAGTATCGACTGCCATTAAGTCGGCTTGTTTAAGCTTAGCAATCCAAGTGTCTAATTCGGTTTCGGTGAGAATGCAGTCGTACTGGGTTTCAATCGCTTCGACAGGAGATGAGTCTTCTTGTGTTTCTGTGGATGCCGCATCAATTGAGGTATTTGCCGTCATTTTATTATCTAAGACTTCAGCTAACCAACGTTTAAACTCCATCTCGCCGTAGCATTTGATCAGTTCATCTTTGTCTGCTGGCATGAGAGTGAGTTCGTGCCAATCTTGCTCAAGTTCGACATCGGTTTTGATGGTGGCGAGTTCGTAAGAAAGCTTGAGCATGTCGGCATTTTCAATGATTTTTGCCGCCATGGTTTTAGAACCTCTAAAGCCGAGCTCGGCGACTTTTTCGGGTTCCGCTAATAAGTTACTCACACTGCCGGCTCCCGTGAGCATAGCGAGCGCCGTTTTCTCTCCCACGCCGGGTAAGCCTGGAATATTGTCAGCCTTGTCGCCCATCAGTGCGAGTAAATCTATGATACGGTCTGGACCGACACCAAATTTGGTGACGACTTCTTCTGGGCCCATTATGGTGTCTGTCATGGTGTTGATGAGCGTAACGTTCTCATCCACTAATTGCGCCATGTCTTTATCGCCTGTGCTGATAAGCACGGCACGGTTTTCTAAGCTGGCTTGGCGGGCAATAGTCCCAATCACGTCATCGGCTTCGACGCCGGAAATTGAAATCAGTGGTAAACCTAGTGCGCGAATAATGCGATGTAAGGGTTCGATTTGCGAACGTAGATCATCAGGCATAGGTGGGCGCTGTGCTTTGTATTCGCTGTACATGTCATTGCGGAAGGTTTTTCCCTTGGCATCGAACACGACTGCGATATGGCTTGGTTGATAACGGGTCAACAAGCTGCGCAACATATTCACTACGCCATAAACGGCACCCGTTGCTTCGCCCTTTGAGTTTGTCAGGTGAGGAGGCGCATAATAAGCGCGATACAAATAAGAAGATCCATCCACAAGCACAAGTGGGTTTTTAGCGACGGTTGGCATAGGTATTTTTCGTTTATCGATGACTTAGATGGCGCTAAGCATGCCACAGAAGCACTATTTCAGCCATGGCAAAATTACTCCCAGCCTGTGGATAAGTCTGTGAGTGAAAAAGTCAACTGAGAATAATGGCGATGATTACGGCTTAGTGCGATTTTTTTAAGTTGTTGTTTTTTATGTTTATAAAAGATTTGTGTGAGTTCAATACTGTTTCTTAAAAAATCTTCCCAATTTGTGGATTTTTTATTGACTCCGTAAAATACATCTAAGGATTGGCTTAATTTTCGGCACTCGTCAGATTCGACGAATTAAGTTAGCACGATTTTTAATCAGATCAACTAGTTTGTTTATGGTTTGTTAAAACTTAATGACATAAGAAGGATATTTTTAATGAAAAAAGTCGCAGTGTTACTGAGTGGATGTGGTGTTTTCGATGGAACTGAGATACATGAATCGGTTTTAACGCTTTTATGCTTATCCCGATCAGGGGCTCACTACCAGTGTTTTGCACCAGATATCAAACAGATGCATGTAGTAGATCATCTCACTGGTGAGGTCGATGCTGCTGCAAGTCGTAACGTGCTGGTGGAGTCGGCACGTATCGCCCGTGGCGAAGTCAAAGCGACCACAGAATTAGATATCGCCGAATTTGATTCCTTGATCATTCCCGGTGGCTTTGGTGCGGCGAAAAATCTGTGTAACTTTGCGACGAATGGCAGTGAGTGTGAAGTGGAACCGCTGGTGACTGATTTTATCAATGAGTTCATTCTGGCGAAAAAGCCCGTTGGTTTTATCTGTATTGCTCCTATGATGATCCCGCGTTTATATCCCCAGGGTGTAAAAGGCACTATCGGTAATGATAGCGATACTGTCGCAGCGTTTAATTTGATGGGCGGTGAGCATCAAGTTGCGACAGTACATGAGATAGTCGTGGATGAAGCGAATCGCATTGTCAGCACTCCCGCTTATATGTTGGCTGGTAATATTGCTGAAGCGCATTCAGGCATCGAGAAGCTAGTCGTTAAGCTACTAGAAATGACTGATCAGAGTTAGTTTGAGCGGTTTGTAGAGGAGTCAATCGAGTCATTGAACCAAGATAAATTTCAGGATTTATCTTGGTTCACTATATTAGATTGAGTTATTAGATTGAGCTCGAGGATTTGCGGCTATCAAATAAACCTTGGGCTAAACCTATGAGTAAGCCGCCAATGTGGGCACCATTAGCAACCGAAACCCCTAGAATATCTGTGAATCCCAATGCCAACCATATCATCATAAAGCCCATATATGATGGTGGGAAATCTATTCCAGCTGCGGGTTTACGTATACCCATGATCCAAGTGTAACCCACCACTGCATACACAACGCCGGACAGCCCGCCAAAGTTAGGTCCACCGACATAATATTGGATAACGTTTGGCAGTGTTCCTGCGACAAACAGCAGGATGAGTAATGGTGCAGTACCAATACGGGTTTCGATTTTACCGCCTAAATACCACCACCAGAGCAAATTAAAGATGACGTGCATGGCGGAAAAATGCAGCAGGCTCGGTGTAAAAACACGCCAGAACTGGCTGAACTCTGAATGAGGTACTGCCCCAAAATAGGACAGTGCTTTGTAGGTTTGGTTGGCGAATCCTAAGTTCATCGCTGCAAAAATGAGTACGCAAGCCGCAAATATGATCAGCGTGACTGGGCCTGCGCCAGTAATAAATTGGGTGAACAACTGCAGCGAAGGGGCACCATAATCGAGTTTGGTTTGGGTATCGCCGTGTTCCCATGAGGCTTGCAGATATTTATTGTCGTAAGGGTGAGCAATAAAGTGGGCAAACTCTTTGCGTGCTTGCTCCACATCTTTGTCATGGATAACCAGAATGGCAACACCCTGAACCAGCGGCTCAATTTGGCAGTCAATGTCTTCCCCTTTGAGGTAATCGACAAATGCCTGCGCGGCTCTGCTGTTGGGGAGTCTGCCAATTTCTATCATGCATTCGCCTCATGCCAAGCGCTATAGCCGCCGTCTAGGCTGTAAACGTCATCAAAACCTTGTTCGCATAAATATTGCGCCGCATTTTGGCTGCTCATGCCGTGATAACAAACCACCACCAGTGGGCTATCCATATCGGCTTGGCTAATAAATTGCGCTAGGTTTTCGTTATTCAGGTTAGTTGCACCTGCAATATGGCCGTTGGTGAAGCTATTGCCATCGCGGATATCGACGATTTGCACTGGCTGTGCTTCGGTCATTTGCAGCAATTGATTAACGCTTAAGTGTTTAAAGGAAGACATAATAAAACCTGACAAAGCTAAGAGATGGAAATCAAGATGGGATAAGTGTGCAACAAGGGGCTGCGAGTGTACAGCCCCTATCTATACCCAAGCTATCTGAAGATACGAATCCTGCATCTTCAGGTCATTTGGGCATAAGTAATGCTCTGGAGGATTAATCCCAGCTGAGGATCACTTTACCCGATTGGCCCGAGCCCATAGCGTCGAAACCTTGTTGGAAATCATCAATCTTGAAGTGGTGAGTGATGATAGGTGAAATATCTAAGCCTGATTGGATAAGACTGGCCATCTTGTACCAAGTTTCGAACATTTCACGGCCGTAGATGCCTTTAATGACCAAACCTTTGAAGATCACTTTGCTCCAGTCGATGGCCATTTCACCACTTGGAATACCGAGCATAGCGACTTTGCCGCCGTGGTTCATGGTATCTAACATGGCGTGGAAGGCTGAGGGTACGCCAGACATTTCTAATCCAACGTCGAAACCTTCGGTCATGCCCAGTTCTTTCATCACGTCTTTTAGGTTTTCTTTTGACACGTTCACAGCGCGCGTGGCGCCCATTTTTC
This sequence comes from Shewanella sp. SM55, assembly GCF_025654025.1. Taxonomy (NCBI): domain Bacteria; kingdom Pseudomonadati; phylum Pseudomonadota; class Gammaproteobacteria; order Alteromonadales; family Shewanellaceae; genus Shewanella; species Shewanella sp. SM55. Next base: position 22,198 of record NZ_JAKKRS010000012.1, read on the forward strand.
GGGCCAGCTCTAAGCGGTATTCGTTGACGTCGGTGATCACCACATGGCGAGCACCTACGTGACGACATACTGCAGCCGCCATGATGCCGATGGGACCTGCGCCGGTGATCAACACGTCTTCACCGACTAAATCGAAGGATAATGCTGTGTGCACAGCGTTACCAAAGGGGTCAAAGATTGAGGCTAAATCATCGCTGATATCATCAGGGATTTTAAAGGCGTTAAAGGCGGGGATAACTAAGTATTCCGCAAATGAACCTTCACGATTGACACCCACGCCAGAGGTGTTACGGCATAAATGGGTACGGCCTGCGCGGCAGTTACGGCAGTGGCCACAGGTAATATGACCTTCGCCAGACACGCGGTCTCCAATCTTAAAACCACGAACTTCTTGGCCTATATCAACCACTTCGCCTACATATTCATGACCAACAACCATAGGGACTGGAATAGTTTTTTGTGACCATTCGTCCCAGTTGTAGATGTGCATGTCGGTGCCACAAATCGCCGTTTTTTTAATTTTGATCAGCAGATCGTTGTGGCCCATCACTGGCTTAGGCGCATCGACTAACCAAATACCTTTTTCGGCTTTTAACTTGCTTAGTGCTTTCATTGTCTTAAGTCCTAAATAATGCCCATTTCTTTGGCAATACGGGTAAAGGCGGCGATCGCTTTGTCGAGTTGCTCACGGGTATGTGCCGCTGACATTTGCGTACGGATACGGGCTTGTCCCTTAGGAACTACTGGGAACGAGAAGCCAATAACATAAATATGCTCTGTTAATAAGCGGTTAGCAAAGTCGCTCGCCAGTTTCGCATCGCCAATCATCACAGGGATAATCGCGTGGTCGGCGCCGCCCAAAGTAAAGCCCGCGGCTGACATTTGCTCACGGAAATAACGGCTGTTTTCCCATACGGCTTCGCGCAAGGCTTGGCCTGATTTGAGCATTTCTAACACATGGATAGATGCCGTCACGATTGACGGCGCTAATGAGTTAGAGAACAGGTAAGGACGTGAACGCTGGCGTAACCAGTCGATGACTTCTTTTTTACCCGAAGTGAAACCGCCCGATGCGCCGCCTAAGGCTTTGCCTAAGGTGCCGGTGATGATGTCGACTCTGTCCATCACATTGCAATATTCGTGCGTGCCACGGCCGTTTGCGCCGATAAAGCCCACCGCGTGAGAGTCATCGACCATCACTAGTGCGCCGTATTTGTCGGCTAAATCACATACGCCTTTAAGGTTAGCAATCACGCCGTCCATCGAGAATACGCCATCGGTGGCGATCAAGATGTTACGGGCGCCAGCGGCTTTCGCGGCGATCAACTGAGTTTCTAAATCGGCCATGTCGTTGTTGGCATAGCGGAAACGCTTGGCTTTACATAAACGTACACCGTCGATGATAGAAGCATGGTTTAACGCATCGGAAATAATCGCATCTTCTGCATCTAACAAGGTTTCGAATAGACCTGCGTTCGCATCAAAACATGAAGAGTAAAGAATGGTGTCTTCAGTGCCGAGGAATTCGCTCAGGCTAGCTTCTAGCTTTTTATGGATATCTTGGGTGCCGCAAATAAAGCGTACCGACGCCATACCAAAGCCGTGGCTGTCTAATCCCTGTTGCGCGGCTTTGATTAGCTCTGGGTGATTCGCTAGGCCTAGGTAATTATTCGCGCAAAAGTTAATAACTTCTTGGTGATTAACTTGAATGGCAGTCTGTTGTGGTGAGGCAATAACACGCTCGCTTTTATATAAGCCTTCGGCTTTGATGTCTGCAAGCTGTTGATTAATCTGTGCGTAGAATGAGGTAGAGGCCACCTGATATCTCCTTAGTTAACTTTATTCTGATTTTGGGAGTGGCGGCATTCTAACTCTAAACCTAATCGGCCTACAGCCTTTTTTTCATGCAGGTTCGCAAGATAAACGAGTTTAGGGTTAAAGTGGTTTTTACATTATAAAAACTAATGTGCAACATAAGTTTGCCACTGTTTGACTGAGTATTCTTTTAAGCGTTGTAGAGCGAAAACGGGTTCGCACTCAGTACTATAATTGCTTTGAGTTTAGTTCCGAATGCGAGTTCCCAACATAGGCGTTTGGGATGATGTTATAGGGATTCTTGACTCGCTAGCGCGTGGTAATGTTGCTCTAGGCGAGTAAAAGTCGCAACGGAAGTTGGGGTTGCATAGGCTTTGAAAATCATCAGCACCCTTAAAACGCCTTCATAAAGTGTCGCTTTAGTAATGGTGGACGTGCTGGATTGTGTGAGTTGATAACCAATCCAAAAGCTGACGATCATCTTAATGGTATCCGCCAGTGGCGTGATTTTGTCAGCATCGACACACAGAAATCCATCTTGTGTGAGTTTATGCAGCACATGGCTTGAACGCGTTAATACTTGCTGCTGTGCGTGCAAATAGCGTTTTTTTAGTTCTTCATCGCGGGCGAGAATATCCGCAAGATTGGCGTACATAAAGCGGAATTGCCACAAGGTATAGAACATAGCATCGAAGTAGCCGATTAACAGTTCTACATCCACTTGCTTATCTTCATAGGGTTGGAAACCCGATTCGAGATGATTCTCATATAGACTGAAAATACAGCGGATAATGTCTTCTTTATTGCGAAAATGGTAATAAAGATTCCCGGGACTCATATTTAAGTGAGCAGCAATGTGATTGGTGGTGATGTTTCTTTCGCCATGCTCGTTGAACAGTTCAAGACTGGCATAGATTATTTTGTCGCGGGTTTTCATAAGTTATCCAAATTGCTAGTGAACGCCACATAATTGATCAAAGAAAGCTAACCAACGACCGCCGAACTGCTGGTAAATTATCCCTAATTTGGTGCATATGCTAACATTGCCGCTATTCATCAGGCAAAACTCATAAGCACGTTTTTAATGAATCGTTTTCTCTATTCCACGATCTTATATTTATTATCCCCTTTGCTAGTCGTCTATTTAGCATTTCGTGCTATTAAAAGCCCTGATTACCGCGGTCGTTGGGGGGAGCGTTTTGGATTAACTCGACTTAAATCGACGGATTTACTGGTCCATTCTGTGTCTATGGGTGAAACGCTTGCGGCAATCCCATTGATCCGTTTGATTATGCAATCACACCCTGAATTAAGCATTACGGTTACCACAACCAGCCCAACAGGGTCTGCGCAGGTGCGTAAAGCCTTTGGTGACTCAGTGCAACATTGTTATTTACCCTTTGACTTACCTTGGTGTGTGGGGCGTTTCTTGCACCAAGTGTCACCTAAATCCTGCATCATTATGGAAACCGAGCTGTGGCCTAACTTAGTTGCCTTAGCGGCCAAACGCGGTGTGCGCTTGATGTTGGCCAATGCTCGCCTATCGGTCAAATCGGCGGCGCAATACGCTAAGCGTCCTAAACTCAGTCGGCCTATGTTGCAGCGACTCGATGTTATTGCGGTGCAGACTCAAGTAGAAGCGCAGCGTTTTATCGAGTTAGGTGTATCGCAGGACAGAGTAACAGTATGCGGTAGCTTGAAGTTTGATCTCAGTATTACGCCTGAGCGTTTAGCCAATGCCAAGCAGCTACGTCAAGCTTGGGGGCGTGAAACCTCGCCGATTTGGGTCGCAGGCAGTGTGCATCCTGGAGAATTTGACGCCATGCTCATCGCCCATAGGCAATTATTGGCTCAGTGGCCCGATGCCTTGCTGATTATTGCGCCGCGTCATCCTGAGCAGTTTTCTGCCGTTGCTGAGGTTGTTGCCAGCCAAGGTTTTAAATTTGTTCGCCGCAGCGGTAATCTTCCTGTGGCGGCAACGACTCAAGTGCTGGTAGGCGATACCATGGGTGAACTTCTGACCTTTTATGGCGCCGCGGATCAAGCTTTTGTCGGTGGCACGCTGATCAATAATGGTGGCCATAATCCCTTGGAGCCTGTTGCTATGGGCGTACCTGTTATGGTGGGGCCGAACCATTGGGACTTTGCCCAGATTACGCAGATGTTGGCGGATGCTGGTGGGTTAAGGGTTGTCGCTTCGGCGGATGAACTTGCCGCTAACTTGATTGAGTATTTTGCTAAACCTGAGTTACGCCAGCAGGCGGTGAACGCGGGATTGGCTGTGGTTGAGGCAAATCGCGGTGCCTTGCAACAACAATATCTTCTCGCGCAATCTTTAATAACCGCTTAATTCAACTGGATAATTCGTTTAGTGGATCAGGCGCTTTGCATCGCCGCTTGATAGCCTTGCATTAGTGATGACCAGTTATCAGCGGTGAAGGCAAGGTTTGGTAGCTTGGCTTGTTCTTTATTAAAGGAACGTAACAGTCTGTCTAGATTTGATTGCTGCCATTGCGGGCTCGGTGTTTTTAACTCGCCGCGGTCGAAATCGATAAGATAAAACCGCTCTGGCGTTAAGGGTTCAGTTTGTGCGGGCTGGAACAAAATATTCTTGGCATTGAGATCGGCGTGGTACACACCGCGCTGGTGGAATTGGGCGATGCAAGCCCCTAATGCCTGCCATTGCTCTGTGCTCATTACCCCTTTGCCGAGTTTAGCGACTAAATCTTCGGCACCTTCGACCCGTTCGATAATGATATCGGCGCGGTAAAATAATCCATCGCGCACTATGTTGGCGGCAATCGGTTTAGGTACAGCAAAATCTTCGCGATACAAAATGTCTAATAAGCGTAACTCTCCCATGGCGCGGGTATTTTCGAGGCCAGTATAAACGTAAGCATCTTTGCTGAATTTCTCCATTAAGCCGCCACGCCAATAATGACGCAATACCCAATGACTGTGCTCAAATGCCACAAACCAAGTGGTGTAGCGGCCTTTGGATGAACCGACGACAGCATTTTTAGCCCGCCAAAAATCCACCGTGAACCACGCGGGATCGATATCTGTTGGCGTATCTTGGCAAACTGCAATGTTACCTTGGGCGGTTTTTATGAGCTGTATCTGAGCATTCATCGGAGATTTGTTGACTTAAGCGTGGCACCTAGGGCCATTCTACATTAAGATCCTTAGCTTGCGCCAAATAACCTTAAGAGCTTTTAGCTTCAATCCCAATGAGTTTAAATCCCAATACCATGAATTCTCTTTGTTTGCTGCGCTTATCCGCTATCGGTGACGTCTGTCATGCCGTGGCTATGGTGCAGGCGATTCAGCGACAATATCCCGAGCTCAAAATCACATGGGTGATCGGTAAACTCGAATATCAATTGTTGAAGCATTTACCCGGCATTGAGTTTGTTATTTTCGATAAATCTCAAGGATGGCGCAGTTATTTTAATTTGCGTAAGGCCTTAAAAGGTCGACGTTTTGACGTGCTGCTGCATATGCAGGTTGCGCTACGTGCAACCTTGGCTTCATTAGCCATTTCGGCAAAGGTGCGCATAGGCTTTGATCGTGCCCGCGCTAAAGAAGGTCAGTGGCTAGTGACAAATCACAGGGTGGAGCCCTTGGCAAATCCCCATGTGCTCGAAGGATTTATGGGATTCGCTAAGGTGATTGGCGTTAACGATCTCACTCCTCAATGGCATATTCCTGTGCCAATTGCGGATACTGAATTTGCCCAGACGCAGATTAAAGACAATGAAAAAGTCTTTATCATTTGCGCTGCAGCCAGTAAGGCTGAACGTAACTGGTTACCAGAGCGCTATGCCGCCGTTGCGAGCCATGCGATTGCGAAAGGGTTTAGAGTCATGCTGTGCGGTGGTCCAACGCAGCTTGAGAAGGATTTAGCAGAGCAAATCTTGCAGACTTGTCCCTCTAAAATCGATAATTTAGTGGGCAAAACCAGTCTGACGCAATTATTGGCGCTGCTAAAACGCGCCAGTTTAGTGTTAGCGCCTGATACGGGCCCTGCACATATGGCGGTGACCCAAGGTACTCCGGTGATCGGTTTATATGCCCATTCCAATCCTGGGCGCACAGGTCCTTACCTATCGCAGCAATATGTGGCGAGCGCCTATGATGAGGCGATAGCATCCCAACATAGCGGCGAAGTTAAGTGGGGCACTCGCGCCAAAGGCGAGCATTTGATGGCTTTGATCAGTGTTGAAGCCGTGATTGAGAAGTTTGAGTTAGTGGTTCAGCAGACACTCAGTTAAGGCTTGTTAGTATCGTGCATTCTTGTTCAGCACTCTTGAAATATCGCTGCATTAGCGGTGGGTATTCAGAATATCGTTTAGGAGATAAATCATGCGGATAGCCATTGCCATTGACAGTTTAGCGGGTGGCGGAGCCGAAAAGGTCATGATTACCTTAGCCAAGCAATTTATTCGCTTAGGGCATGAGCCGCATTTTTTAGTTATGGAAGATAATCGCTATTATGAAATCCCAGATGACTTACCCATTCATCAATGTTTTGCCCCTAAGGATAAAGATTTCGACCATTTTGGGCGATTGAATGCTTCGGTTAACAAACTCTGCGCAAAAATCGCGGAAATTGAATCTCAAGTGGGCAAGTTTGATTTGTTTTTATCAAATTTAGATAAAACCAATTTAATGATGACCAAAACTGGTGTTTCACCGCTTTATGTCATAGTCCATTCTTCTGTAGAAGAAGAGTTGAGCCGCCAATTTAAACTGGGACCGTTTGCTTATTTCAAGAAGCTAAAATCCAAAAAAGCGCTCAATGGCCAGCATTTGATTACTGTCTCAAATGGCATAGCAAAGGAGATTAAAGATAAAGGTCGTTTGCATCCAGCATCTATGCAAACTATCTATAATCCATTTGAATTTAACGAAATCATATCTCAATCACAGCAAGATAATCCGCAAATCCCTCAGGGAGATTATCTTATTCATGTCGGTCGTTTTGCTAAGCAAAAGCGCCATGATGTGTTGTTTGAAGCCCTCAAGCTCACGCAAAATCAACTTCCTGTCGTGCTCTTGTGCCATAACCACAAAAAAGCGATAAAAGCAGCGAAAAAGTTTGGTATTGAAAAGCGATTAATTATTCCCGGTTTTCAAAGTAATCCTTTTCCATGGATTAAGCTGGCTAAGGCATTAGTGCTCAGCTCTGATTTTGAAGGTTTACCGACAGTCTTGATTGAATCTTTAGCTTGTGGGACTCCTGTTGTGAGCACTGATTGCCCACATGGACCTAGTGAAATTTTAACCGGAAATTTAGTCCCTTATCTCGTGCCGCGTCGTGATCCCAAAGCGTTAGCTAAAATGATAGACGAGGTTGTTAGCTTGCCGCCATCCCTCGAGCAGGTTGAGATTTTGGCCAAAGTCGATGCGACCTTAATTGCCGAACAATATTTAGCGTTGGCAAAATAATTTATCCGTTTGTGTTTTAGGAGCATGCTTGTGGAAGAAGCCAAACAAGCCAAAAGACGTTATTTATTTTACATAGCGCAAAACTATTCCTATGCGATGTTAAGGCCACTTCAACAAGTCATTTTGGAAAGAGGTGATGAGGTTAGCTGGTTCTTAGAGGGAAATGAGGTCGATCCTAAGTTTTTAAAAACCGATGAACTGCGCTTGCAGAGCATCGATGCTGTGAAAGCGTGGAAACCAGATGCGGTATTCGTCCCTGGGAACGTTGTCCCTCGTTTTATTCCTGGAGTTAAAGTGGGCGTATTTCATGGATTTAATGCGGGGAAAATGAATCATAAGGGCCGAGAAGATCACTTCGAAATCAGAGATTGTTTTGATTTGTATTGTACCCAAGGCCCTGCGACGACTCTGCCCTTTCTGAAACTAGAGAAAAAGTTTGGTACTTTTACTGTCGTTGAAACGGGATGGCCTGCGCTCGACCCCCTATTTCTTGAGAATAAAGATAATCCCTATATCAAAGCTGATGACCCAAGGCCAGTAGTACTCTTTTGCTCAACATTTTCCCCAAGTTTGACCTGCGCACCAGTGGTATTTGAGCAGATTAAAGCCCTGTCGCAAAAGAGCCAATGGCGCTGGCTCGTGCAATTTCATCCAAAGATGAACCCTAAAATTGTTGAGCAGTACAAGGCTTTAGAAAACGAGAATTTACAGTTTGTTGAAACTGATAATGTGATCCCTTTGCTGCAGGCGGGGGATGTGATGTTGTGTGACACTTCATCGATTCTGTTGATGTTTTTAATGCAGCGAAAACCAGTGGTGACCTTTAAAAATCAGTCACCGAAAGATCATTTAATCGATATCAGTCGGGTTGAGGATATTGAATCTGCATTAACGCGAGCACTGAGTCGTCCTGATGATTTGATGGCGCACATCCATGATTATTGCAATCAAATTCACCCTACGGGCGATGGTCAATCTAGCCAGCGAGTTTTAGCCGCAACAGATGCTTTGATTGATAAAGGCACAGACTGGCTAAAACCTAAACCATTGAACTTGTTGCGCCATTTTAAGATGCGGCGCAAGCTAGGTTATTGGAAGTTGTTTTAGCTAGTTGTCGTTACTTATGGGCCGATATTGAAATATCGGCCCATTTTGTTAGCCTTGCAGTTTCGTTTCTTCAACCAGTTTAAAGATGATTTCTTGCATATTTTTCTGGAAATCTTCAATACTGTGGTTTGCTTTGATGTAGTCAACTGCCTTAACCGCGAGTTCTTGTCTTAGTTGTTCGTTTTCCATCAGATGGCGTATACCATCGACAAATAAATCGACTTTATCAAAACCATCTCCGAGCACTGTACCTGTAAATACGCCAAATTGACTCGTCAGCTCGTCGGGGTCACGGCAACTGACGAGAAGGGTGCCATAAGATAACGCTTCTAAGAAAGAAATTGGTAGAGCTTCGTGAATTGAAGTGTTGACTAAAATTTTAGCATCTTTGATTAGCTGGTTTTTTCGATCGCCTTCTACATGCCCTACAAAATGTAGGTTGGGAATATTTAGGTAGTCATTCATGATGGACTGATTTTTCTTTGACTGCCTAAATGACTGACCTAGCATGAAAAATTCATATTCAGGCATCAGTTTAGCTATCTCGCAAAATAACCAACCACGTTTGACTGACTCAATTCGTCCCAGAAAGATAATGTGATTTTTCTTCGGGTGTGCTTCTACATCGAAATTATGATCGATCTCGATAGGATTGGGTAAATATTTGATTTCTGTTTTATCATCGAGATTGTAGAGATCTCTGGCTTTACGATCTAAAAAGCGTGCCTGAGAAATAAATGAGACTTTCCCTGCCGCCCAAAGGTCATGAACAAACTGATAAATATTACTGTCCCAATAACTTTTCTCAGGGAAAAGTTTTACGGTATTAATTTCATCCCATTCATAATCAGGTCTTGGATCTTGAACCCAAAATAGGAGTTTTTTATCAATATTGGGGATGGTTTTTAGAATGCGATATGAGTGGGTTGTCATTTCTATTGACAGAAATATATCGTAATTCTTCTTTTTCAGAAACCTAATATTAAGGAAATCCATAAACTTAGCAGCTAAGCGATAAACTTTAATACCATCGATCATATAACGACGAGGTATTAATCTTTGTTTGCTGCAGTCTTTCTTAATGAGCACTTCTACTTCAATATTTTCGTTGGGTAAGTGTTTGGCGATTAAGTGGCGTGCTAGAAAACCGTATCCACCATACACTGTGCCTGTACCACCAAAGTACTCATCAACTAATAAAGCCACTTTAAGCTTACTCATTACTACCCCAAAAAATCATTTATTGCTAATTCTACTTAGGCAGAATTATTTGATGGGAAGTATTTTGATATTTTTCAAATAGACTATCAATGAATTTATTTATTCATAAATACAGAATGGTTAACCTTATAATAAACTGTTTTATCGATGTTCAATAATAGTAATTATACAGGCTAAATGTATTGTATTTCTGTGTGTTATCACTCTATTGTTTGATGCATTTGTTAATGCATTGTGTTTTCGGGGGCTAATTCAAATGGGCCGTCATACTGTATCAGAGTGTAACAGGTGTTGGAGGTTAAGTAGAAACTCTACTTATATTCAATAGAGTTTCTACTTTTTACCGTATAAAGATATTTATTCGGCTAAGTTCAAATATTGCTTTGCAATATTTTGACTATCTACGGCTTTAAGAATAGCAAGGTCTTCAAGCGATGGAGGCGATGCCAGACATTCCAGAGCCTTTTGTGCCAACAATGCAGGTTGGCGAACGGGAACCAAATATTTAGCTAAATGTCCGGTAAGGATTTCATTCGGGCCGTGAGGGCAGTCAGTGCTTACGACGGGGGTGCCACAGGCCAATGACTCAATGACTACCGTTGGCAAGCCTTCAAAATCTGAGCTCAGTAGCATTAATTCTGCGTTGGCAATCCAAGCATAGGGATTATGTTGAAAACCGGGTGTGATAATTCGGTGCTCAACACCGTATTTTTTGGCTAATTTACGCGCTTTATTTGGTCGATTACAGAGAAGCACGAGTTTAGGTGCTGTCGGCATATCCCTCAATGCTTTGAAGAGAATGTCATGGCGCTTTTGACGAGTGACTCTACCCACATGGATCATATAAGGCTCATTGGGAATTTCGGCGATAACTTCTTGAGTCTTAATTTTTATTTCTTCTAAGCGAAAAGGGTTGTAGATGGTTTGCACGCTCTGGGGTTTTAACCAAGAAGTGGCTCTGAGTTCGTCGGCAATACCATTTGAGACTGTGATGATTTTTTTGCCGATCAGAGCCTTGGCTTTTTTCCATCTGCGCCAGAAGTGTACTGGACCGCGTTTTAACTCCATCAATAACTCTTGTTTTAACGCACAATGACAGAAGTAGTAGCAAGGATCGAAATGACAGCCGGAAACAACAACATCGCAGTCAGTTGAATTACTTAGAAAGAGTGAAAACTTGCCCGTTTTTTCGGCGGCGCTCACTTTAGCTTTGAGTTGTTGTATCTGCTCCTGTCGCGAAGGTTTTTGACCCGCTTCAAACAGATAATGAATGGTCACATTTTGCGGAGGTATAAAATCGCCTTCCTTGTGAAACACAAACAAATGCACATCTTGTCCTGCTTCCTGTAACACTTCTGCCTGCGACAAGGCGACTTTCACTGTGCCGTTGGAGAAAAAGTTATGGCAAAAAATCGCGATTTTCTTCATATATGCTCTTCTGCGTGTCTTCAAACGTCGTTTTTTAAACCTAACACTGCTCAGTGTATATCGTTAAACAGGGGAGCAACATTGTATGTGGTCGGTTTTAATTTCGTGCAACATTATACCTGTTCGTGCCTTTACATGGGCTTAATCAATAGCGTTCTTGCTTATTTTTAAGTTTTTTATCGGTATTTAAAGCCGTTTTTGCTGCGATTATTCACTCGCTTGGCTAAAACGAGTAGACTGGCGAGCAATGATTTTTGGCATCCATGTGAGTTGAGTCAGCAAAGTGCACACAAGAGCAATTTACCCTGGGACATTTGATCCTATCACCAATGGTCATGCCGACTTGATTGAGCGTGCGGCTAAACTGTTTAAACATGTGGTGATTGGCATTGCGGCTAACCCTTCCAAGCAGCCTAGATTTACCCTTGAAGAGCGAGTTGAATTGGTCAATCGGGTGACTGCTCATTTGGATAATGTCGAGGTGGTGGGGTTTTCTGGGTTGCTAGTGGATTTTGCCAAGGAGCAAAAGGCAAGTGTACTTGTGCGTGGGTTACGCGCGGTATCCGACTTTGAATATGAATTCCAATTAGCAAATATGAATCGCAGATTGAGCCCTGATCTGGAAAGCGTGTTTTTAACGCCTGCCGAGGAAAACTCATTTATCTCTTCAACCTTAGTAAAGGAAGTCGCTTTGCATGGTGGCGATGTGAGCCAGTTTGTTCACCCTGAAGTAACTGCTGCATTGGCGGCAAAGCTTAAGTTGGTTAAACCTTAGATTTTACCTGCGAACTAGATAGTTTTTACGTAGGAGTTTTGTGTTAACTTTGGGGCATTGTTGCCTTGTGATGATACTTAAAAGGATGTTATGAAGGCTTTTTTTTCCCCCACGATCCTTGCTACTAGCATTGCCTCTGGCCTGTTTTTTTCTTCAATGCTTGCTGCTGCACCTTGGGTCGATGCCTCTGATATTTATCTTAGAGCTGATATTCAAGCACTTGCTGATGCGGGTGTGATCACTGTGCCTGTGAATACTTATCCATTGATGTGGTCAGGCATTGGTGGTGATTTAGCGAAAATTGAGCCTGAGCTGCTTTCTCCCTCTTTAGTACAAGCCTTTGCACGGGTTAATTTTTATTATCAAAATGCTGTCGATAATCGTGGTAATGCACGGATAAAAGTATCGGCAGCATCTGATCCTGCTCGCTTTCAACATTATGGTTCTGACTATCGCGAGAAAGGTGAAGTGCTAGGCTCCTACGAGTATTTAGGATCGCGTGTTGCTTATAAGGCGACTGTGGCAGAAACCTATGATCCGCAAGATAATAAAAACTTCCGCCTTGATGAGTCTTATTTTGCCATCATTTTTGGCAATTGGATCGCAACCTTAGGCGCGGTTGAGCAGTGGTGGGGACCGGGGTTTGACTCGGCTCTACATCGTTCTAATAACGCCCGCCCTATGTCATCGTTAACCTTGAGCCGTAACAATGCCGCGGCTTTTGAAACACCTTGGTTATCTTGGATTGGCCCTTGGACCTTTAAAACCGGATTTAGCTTAACTGAAGTGGATCGTGCTGTGCCTAAGACGGCTGAGTGGGATATGCGCTTAAGTGCAAGACCGATTAAACAGTTAGAAGTGGGATTGTCTTGGTCGACCTTATTTTGTGGTGAGGGCCAAGATTGTAACTTTGACTCTTGGTGGGATTCGGTTGCGAGTAATGCTGTTTGTATCGATGGTACAAATGATTGTGCGCCGAATGAGCGCCGCGATGCAGGCCATAGAACTCAAAGTATTGATATGCGTTATGCCGATACTTTGCAGGATATCCCCGTTGGATTATATCTCGAACATAGTTGTGAAAATGGTAGTGACTGCGGCTCACTTTGGGGTATTGATACCCATTTTGGCACATCGGGTAAGCAGTTTAAGTTGTTCATGGAATATTCGGACACCTATGTAAAATGCGATGGTGATAGTGCCAATTGTTTCTATGAGGATCCTGTCTATCTGAGTGGTGCTCGCTACTATGGTCGTGCTTTGGGTTCTACCTATGATAGCGATGCACAAGTGTTCGTGGTTGGATTAGTTGGCCAGTTTAATAACAGCCGTGGTTTTACCTCGTTGCTGCGTTATGCGAAGCTGAATAAAGATGGCTCCAATGTGGCGAACATTTGGGCACCACAACCGCCAAAAGAAGATTTATTGATGCTGGAGCTTTCTTACCGTATGCCTGTGTGGAAAGGCATGTGGAGCTTAGGTGGAACAGTATCGAGATCGGAATTTGAAGTTCAAGAAAATGATACCAATGCCACGCTATTTAGCAGTTTTGAGTATCGTTTTTGACAGATATAATTGATTAAATAACGAAAAATGCCAAGCACTTGCTTGGCATTTTGGCTTATAAATAACGCAATGTTAGCGTGTTTGGCAAATGCCACAAAATACTGTGGTGCGCTGGCCTAAACGGATTTCACTCAGCAAGTTACCGCAGCTTGTGCAGGTTTCACCGCCGCGACCATAGACATGCAGTTTTTGGGCGAAGTAGCCCGGCTTGCCATCGGCATTGGTGAAGTCTTTCAGCGTGGTGCCACCCTGTTTAATGGCGTGGGCTAAGATTTGCTTCACTTCTGCAACTAAAACGGTCAAACGCTCGATATCGATTTTACCTGCTTCGGCCTCTGGGTGAATGCCCGCCGCAAACAAGGCTTCATTAGCGTAAATATTGCCTACACCCACTACGATATGATTATCCATCAGGCAGAGTTTGATCGCTTTTTTCTTGCCCGCTAAAGCTGCCGCTAATTGTGCGACATTAAAGGCATGGGTCAGTGGCTCAGGCCCTAATTTGGCGAGTAATGGATGGGCTTCTTCTGGGAGTTCACACCATAGCCAAGCACCGAAACGTCTGGGATCGTTAAAGCGTAAAATACGGCCGTTGGCGAGCACTAAGTCGATATGGTCATGCTTTTCCACTGGGGTATCGTGGGGCAAAATCCGTAAACTTCCCGACATGCCTAAATGCACTATGCTGGTGCCCGCGTCAGTGTCGATTAATAGATACTTAGCACGGCGTCGCACTTGGCGTATAACTTGGCCGATAATCTGTTTGGCTATGTCAGGCACTGGCCAGCGCAACGAGCCATTGCGGATCACAAGATCAACCACGGTTTGCTCGACAAGGTAGGGGGCAATACCCTGACGGGTGACTTCAACTTCTGGTAATTCCGGCATGGATTCTTTCTTATCTTAAGTAAAATTGGGTGGCATTAAGCTGCGGGTTTCGCATCGAGGATCGGTTGCAGTTTAGATCTTAAACTCGGTGGTACTAAATACCAATTACCTGCGGGAGACTTTAAGGCGCCTTCATTGGGAAAATAGATCCACAGTTGGGCATCGCGGATATCTGCAATCTGTATAACTAATTCTTGCGGATTATCTGTGGTTTCTGGCGCGGCGGTTAAGGGGGATACCCGTATGGTTTGCCACGCCTTTGCCCATTCATCACAGTTGAGGATTTTAGTGTCGCACTCCCATTGTGATGCTTGCTTGTGCAGCCATAACCCGTCGAGTTGCAGCTGTGAAAGCGGTGCATTATCGTCAAACAGTCGCTGAGCATCACTCGGAACATTATTGGTTTTGTTATCCATAAAAGTCAGCACGGCGACCATAAAGGCGCAGGCGACTATGATGATGTTATTCCATTGCTTACGAGTTAATGCCATAGAAATGTGTAACGCTAAGTATGGGGTGATGCTTCGAGTTTATCACGGCCAAATTGAGATGCTAGCCCTTAAGCGATGGAGTGGTGATGCTTAACCGCCAGTGGCGTTCATAAAGCGTAGGATTTGTACCTCATTATTGCCAAAGTCGTGTTGCTTAGGCTTGAGATTAATTCCCGCGAGAATAGCGACTTTTAATCTTTCAATATCAGCCGGAAATTCCCGGACTATGCTTTTGAGATCAACGGCATGTTCATTGCCTAAACACAGCAATAATTGGCCTTCGACTGTGACGCGCACGCGATTACATTCGTGGCAGAAGTTGTGGCTGTGGGGCGAGATAAAGCCGATATGGATTGGGCTGTCAGCCATAGTGTAATAACGTGCTGGGCCGCCGGTACGTTTGTTGGAAAGCTGTAGCGGATAGTGACTATTGATGATGGCTTTTACTTCATCGCTGCTGCAATGACGGGCGCGTTTCCGCTCATCCATTTCGCCAAGCGGCATTTCTTCGATAAAGGCAATGTCTAAGTTGCGGCCACGGCAGAAATCAACTAAATCAATAACTTCATTATCGTTCTGCTGTTTTAAAATCACCGCATTAATCTTGATACGTTCAAATCCCGCCGCAATAGCCGCATCGATACCGTCGATGACTCTGTCTAATTTGCCGTTACGCGTTAGCTGAGTAAACAGTGTGGGGTTTAAGGTATCTAGGCTGATATTGAGGCGCTTTAATCCTGCATCAAACATGGGTTTAGCGAATTTTGTCAGCCTTGAACCATTGGTGGTCATGGATAAATCCGTAAGCCCAGGTAGTTTGCCAAGCAGACCCACTAGCTGATCGCAATCGGTGCGAACTAAGGGCTCACCGCCGGTCAGGCGAATTTTAGTCACACCAAGCTCGGTAAAGGCTTGGGCAATCCAAGCTAATTCTTCGAGGTGGAGTACGTGATCCTTTGGCAGAAAACAGGGATCTTCCGTCATGCAATAAACACAGCGAAAGTCGCAGCGGTCGGTGACCGAGAGCCGTAAATATTCGACCTTACGGCCAAAGGAATCCACAATTAGACTCATAAAAACTCACTGGATCCTAAAGCAGATCCGCAAAGGGTTGAATAAATACAGTTTCACCTGCATTCACGGCTTCTGCATCATCCCCTATGATGATGAGGCAATTCCCTTTGACCATTGAACTTAACATCCCAGAACCTTGGTTGCCCGTGCTACTCACGTGCAGACGTCCATCTTTACCAAGCTGATAAATCCCGCGAATAAATTCGGTGCGGCCTTGACGGCTTCGTAGAGTTTCATCACTTATTGCAGGGAATAGCTGCGCTTGCCAATTCACTTCACCTGCTAATTTTCGTAAAGCGGGCTGCACAAATTGCAGGAAAGACACCATGACTGCGACTGGGTTGCCCGGTAGCCCGAAGAATAAGCTGTCATTCACTTTACCAAAGGCGAGTGGCCGACCCGGACGCATGCTAATCCGCCAGAAATCAATTTTGCCGAGGCGTGCAAGCACGGTTTTAATGTAGTCCGCATCGCCGACAGACACGCCACCCGAGCTAATGACGACATCAGCAAGGTTGGCGGCTTTAGCGAGAGTTGCTTCAAGGGCGGCTTCAGAATCTTCGATAATGCCTAAATCGATAACGTCACAACCGAGACGTTTTGCCATCGCTTTGATGGTAAAGCGGTTTGAGTCATAAATGCAGTTAGCTTTGAGTACTTCGCCGGGCTGGCTCACTTCATCGCCGGTGGAGAATACTGCAACAGTTGGTCGGCGATATACACTCAGGTGATTGAGCCCGAGTGAGGCCAGTAAACCTTGTTCTGCGGCGCTTAGGCGAGTGGCTTTTGCAAGTGCGACTTGGCCTTGAGCAATATCTTCTCCAGCGAGGCGAACGTGTTGGCCAGAAAGAATGCGGCCTTCAAAGCTAACAATGCCATCGACTTCCTTGGCAAGCTCTCGGGGCTGCACTGTATCGGCACCCGCAGGCACAGTTGCGCCCGTCATGATACGCACGGTTTCGCCGACTTTAAGCGTGCCCGAATATTGATGACCGGCAAGAACCTCTCCCACCAATTTTAAGGTGGTAGGCATGGGGTCTTGATAGACAAAGGCGTAGCCATCCATCGCCGAATTGGTTTGTTGTGGCACGTTGACGGGAGAAATGCTGTCGCTGGCCAGTATGCGGTTATCTAAGGCGTCTAACTCGATGTCTTCAATCTCTGCCACGGGTGAAACATGGGATAAAATTTGCGCTAAACCTTGGCTGACGCTGAGGTTTTTATTGTCGCCTATGGCGCAGGAATCCACGGCCGAAATGGGGTATTGGAGTGGCGCTTCCCAGTTTTGGGCGTACTCCATCACAAAATCGGCAATCTGGCTGACATTGTTGAGATCGAGACGGCGCAGCTCATTCGGGAGTGCGTCGTTTGGCAACTGAGTATCATCGCAACAGGCGATGGCGAGGATATTCTCATCTTGGGTGTAGATAAAAGGTTTGCCGTGGGCGGCGCGGTGCAATTCAATTTTAGGTAATGCGAGCTTTTTAAAGCCTTCGACGAGGACGATATCGACTTTGTCGGCTTCGATTTGCTTGAGTAAATGGACTAACTCAGGATCGCCATCGCGCGCGTCTTCTGTCATCAGCGCCCAGCGTACATGGGAGGCGACCAGCATTTGTCGCGCGCCAGCCTTGCGCATTTCGTAACTGTCTTTGCCGGGAATATCTACGTCGAAATTATGGTGGGCATGTTTGATTACGGCTAAGCGCAGGCCACGTTGATTTAATTCGGGGATCAATTGCTTGAGTAAGGTGGTTTTCCCCGTGCCACTGTAGGCACAAAATCCGAGAACGGGAATAGCGAGCGGATTGACGAAGGGGTTACTCATTTGCACCTCTAATTTGGGTTATTGGAGCCTTTTTAGCTATTGGGTGATTTCTATCGCTAGTCGTTGTTTTTGTTCTGGCGTATTCACATTCACAAAAGCATTGGGCTGGTCGGCGAATGACGCTACGACGAAGTGATGTTTGATATACCAAAAGTCCACTTTACGCTCACCCGCCTCAAGAAACGCTTTCATCGAGTCACGTAAGCTAGGTTTTAAGAGTAAAACAACGGGTTGTTCATACTCACCGTCACTGGCGACAGCAATCTCGGCTTTTTCTGCCTCAATTGCTGCCAACATACGCGGAACAAGGTCGAGTGGCAGGAGTGGACAGTCGCAGGGTACTACCAATAAGTAGTCTGCATCTGTTTGGCCCATAGCGGTGATCATACCCGCTAAAGGTCCGAGGAAACCACTATGCTCGTCACTTATCACCTTAAAACCGAACTCAGCATAACGTGTTTGGTTACGATTTGCGTTGATCAGGATCTCCTTAACCTGAGGTTTTATTCTATCTATTGTGTGCTTAATCATGGCTTCGCCGTTTAATTCGACAAGACCTTTATCGTCGCCACCCATGCGACGGGCCATACCACCGGCGAGAATAACGGCATCAATTTGCGATGACATACAAAGGCTCCTGTGCTGGCAAAGATTCAGGCTGTTGATAAGAGGTCATCACGCGCTCACTTTCTATGTGCCACTGTTGTTCGCAGATGGCTGTTAACGCGCAATTCTGATGGCTACTCAGTAACATTCCTGTGCCTTCGTGTTTGAGTTGTTGGATCATTTTTAATACTAGCTCTTGGGAATCCTTGTCCATATTGGAGGTGGGTTCATCGAGCATTAATAGTTTAGGTTGTAGGATCCAAGCGCGCGCAATCGCGAGGCGCTGTCTTTCGCCGCCAGAGAGATTACTGGCCCTTGCCTGCAGCAGCGACCCTAGCTGCGCCATCTCAATCGCTTGAGTAATCCGCTGTTTCGCCTTGGCTTTTGTTTCTGAGCTGAAATTCAGCCCATAGGTGAGATTATATTCCACTGTGCCGTCGAACAAATAAGGATGTTGGTGCAGATAAACGGCCTTACCTAACAATGGATTGCGTCGCCACCAAGCATTTTGGGCAAAACCGACAGCCTCAATATGGCCTTTGGTTGGTGGCATTAAGCCCGCCAGAATTTTCATCAAGGTTGATTTGCCTGTGCCATTGTCGCCTTGCAGATAAATCACATCTCCTTGGCAGAACGATAATACGTCGGCTTTGAATAACAGGCGCGCGCCAAAGGACATTTCTACGTCACGGGCGATCAGTTTGACCTTAGTCATTGCTTAATGGCTCCTAGGCATGGCTTTGCCGCGTAAACTACCTAAGGCAAAGTTGAGGATCAAGGCCAAGATTAGCAGCACTAGCCCGAGGGCGATAGCTTGGGCGAAGTCACCTTTGCTGGTTTCAAGTGCGATTGCGGTAGGAATATTACGGGTCACGTTTAAAATATTGCCGCCGACCATCATAGAGCAGCCGACTTCGGTCAGAATGCGACTAAAGGCCGCGACAATCGCCAGCAGTAAGGGCATGCGCAGTTCTCGGCATACTGTCCACACTGCACGGCACCAAGAGGCACCTAAGGTGCGTGAGGTTTCCCAAGCTCTGCGATCAACGCTAGTGAATGCGGCTTGGCTCATTGCAATTAGCACGGGGGCACAGATGAACATTTGCCCAAGAATCATGCCTTCTTGGGTAAATAACCATTTTAGATCGCCCAGAGGACCGTTGCGTGTTAGCAGTAAATACACGAGTAGACCGATAACCACTGTCGGGATTGATTGCAGAGTTTGAACTAAGTTAGTGACTATCCATTTGCCGCGAAATGGCGCAAACGCCAACACAAAGCCGAGCACCATGGAAGGAACCAGCGTGATCAGCAGTGCCGCGAAAGAAACCGAAAACGAGATCGAAATGATGGACCAAACGTCAGGGTCTAAAGAAAACAGCAGGCTTAACGCCTGCTGTAATAGTGCTAGCCAGCCGTCGTTCATTCGCTATAAGTTGCCTTGAACAATTGCTCGCCTTCAACTTTGAAGCTGTTGATCATGCTTTGACCTTCTTTGCTGATCAACCAGTCGCTGAATGCTTTAGCGCCTTTGTGGTTCAGATCTGGGTATTTAGCAGGGTTGATGAGAATGACTTGGTATGGGTTGGCTAAGGTTTTGCCACCATCGAAATCAACAGCAAGATCGAGCTTAGTTTTATAAGCCACGAAAGTACCACGGTCAGACAGAGTGTAACCTTGCATTTCGTTTGCCATCAGCAGGGTTTTACCCATGCCTTGACCGACTGAAGTATAACCTTTGAAGTTAGGAGTAACATTTGCCGCTTTCCATACTTCTAACTCTTTGATGTGAGTGCCTGAGTTGTCACCACGAGAGATAAAAGGTACGCCTGATTTTGCCATTTTAACGAAGGCTTCTTCGGCCGTTTTGCTGTCACGGATTTTGGCTGGGTCGTTTTTAGGGCCAAGTACTACGAAATCATTTTCCATAATGCCGCGGGGCTCAACACCAAAACCATCGGCGACGAATTTAGCTTCGGCGCTAGGCGCGTGAGTCATGACTAAATCCACGTCACCTTGCTCACCTAGTTTCAGGGCTTTACCTGTACCAGTGGCGATGACTTGAACCTTGTAGCCTGATGCACTTTCGAACTTAGGTAACAGTTCTTTCAATAGGCCTGAGTTTTCTGTGCTGGTGGTGGTGGCTAACTTGATAATTTCAGTCGAGTGAGCGGGTAAAACAGTGAACATACTGGCTGCAACAACCAGTCCCAGTAATGACTTCATATGAGATTTCATGTTTAGCATGGGTACTCCTTGGCGGAAAATAGGATTCCAACTCAAATGCCTACTGAGTGGAAGGTCTCGTAAATTGTAATACGTTCGGTTGAAAGCAAGTTAGATGCCAAGCTGAGAATGCGGTCATTTTCTTCACAGCTTAACCTAATTTGTGAGCTTGATCCCAAGCTTAACAAATACTCTACAGACAAATTGTCTCAGGACAAACTTCTGATGGTTCATAGTGACCTATTCATCTATTTTCAGTGCTAGAATTGGTCGCAAATGAGTCAAAATGTCCAGAAGCAGACAATATGAGCCAGATAGATAATAACCTCAAGCCCCTTCCATCGGCAGTATCGGTACTGATTGTTGATGATGAACCCGGAATGCGGAGTTTTTTAAATAAGGCACTCTCGAAGAAATTTGCCTTAGTCGAAACGGCGGGCAGTATCGAAGATGCGGAGCAGCTGCGTAGCCGTTGCCATTTCGATTTGCTTATCGTCGACATTCGTCTGCCTGGTCGTTCGGGTATCGAATGGCATGAAGCGTTGGATGAGCAGGGGCGTCGTTCGGACATCATATTCATGACTGGCTATGCTGACATGGAAGTCGCGATTACTGCGCTACGTGCGGGTGCTTCTGACTTCATCATGAAACCTTTCCATCTCGAACAGATGATGACTGCGGTCGATCGCTGTATCGAACGTCGCTTGCTTAAACGTGAAAACTTGATGCTGCGTCGTGAGGTTTCAATTGGTTATTCATCGACCATTATTGGCAGCAGTGAAGCCATGAAGTCGGTGAAACATATCATCGAACGTGTGGCGCCGACCAATGCCGTCGTCTTGATCCAAGGTGAGTCGGGCACGGGTAAGGAATTAGTCGCACGGCAATTGCATTTGCTTAGTGGACGTCAGGGACCTTTTGTCCCAGTTAACTGTGGCTCTATCGCCCCTGAACTGCTCGAAAGTGAATTGTTTGGCCATACCGCCGGTGCATTTACGGGTGCGAAAGGCAATCGTGAAGGTTTATTCAGTTTTGCCTCGGGCGGGACGATTTTTCTCGATGAAATTGGCGAAATGCCACTGAAAATGCAAACGGCTTTACTTCGAGTGTTAGAGCAAAAAGCAATTCGTCCTGTGGGCAGCGAGAAAGAAGTTAACATCGATGTGCGAGTGATCGCGGCCACTAACCGTACTCTGATTGATGAAGTGGATGCAGGGAATTTCCGTCGAGACTTATATTATCGGCTGAATGTGCTCGATATTTTAATCCCGCCATTACGTGATAGACCCGAAGATGTAGTGGAGTTAACCCATCATTTCACTCGCCAACTTGCCGCTGAATTAGGGGTAAGAGAAGTCGTGTGGAGCCATGAAGATATGGTGAAACTACAGCAACACGAGTGGCCTGGTAACATTCGTGAACTGCGCAACATGATTGAGCGTTGTATTTTGCTGGGCAAACCGCCAGCGGAATATTGGAAGCAACAGCTGAAGAGTGAGTCTTTATCTACATCGGGTTATCCATTGGATTGGCCATTGAAAGACGTGGAAAAACACCATGTGACCAGTGTTGTGGACTTACATTCTGGCAATAAGTCTGCTGCGGCGAGGGATTTAGGCGTATCGCGCAAGACCTTAGATCGCAAGTATAAAGAGTGGTTTGATTTTAGTGGCGAACAGGAGTCATAGGGTGTCATTCTTCACTCACTTTTTTGGTGTCAGTTGGCAGCAAATGCAGGCCAAGGTGCGCTATCGCATATTAATCCTGACGTTACTGCCCATTCTACTGACACTGGTGAGTTTAGTGTTTATCACTATTTACTGGAACATCAGTTATACAGGTAAGCAGCTGTTTATGAAGGTTAAAGCTGACTTGTCTGTTGCCGAAAACACTTTGCAGCAAGTGCAAGTACGCCAAGAAAAACAACTTGAACGTGTGGTGACGTCTTGGACCTTTCAAAATGACTTTAGGCCACTTTTCAGTGGTAAAGAATTAAGTGGCGAAGTCAGCTACCGAGCCAGTATTGATGCTTTTCTCCTTGAACAGAAAAAACAGCTAAATCTCGATTATCTGCGTTTAGTCAGTGTTGCCGAAGCGGCCGCAGACCCAGATTTACGACAAATCCTTCCTAAGTTAGACGGTTTATTACCTTACTCCGGCTTGATGGTGCTGCCGCCCGAGCGTTTAGCACGTATCGATCCCGAATTGGCTATCACTGCGAGCATTCCGATAGTTGCAACCTTGCGGGCGCAGAGCCCCGTTAAAACCGTTGAAGAACGTGGTTTATTGAGCCGTAGCCTATTGCCCGTCCCTGATATGGAAGGCAAAGTGGCTTGGTATCTCGATGGTGGGATCTTGTTTAATCGCGATACTCGAATTGTTGACCACATTCGTGATCTGGTATACGACAAAGGCACCTTGCCCGAGCGTTCCATCGGCACTGTGACCATCTTCTTAGATAACATCCGTATTTCCACCAACGTGCCGCTGCATTTTTATCCCACAGGCAATGAGACGCTGGGCCGCGCGCTTGGCAGTTTAGTGTCGGAGGAAGTGAAAGACAAAGTGTTAACTCAAGGCGAGCAGTGGGTCGATCGCGCTTTCGTATTTAACGATTGGTTTATTTCCGCTTATGCCCCCTTGGAAGATGTTCGCGGCCAACGTGTCGGTATGATCTATACCGGCTTTTCTGAATCGCCATTTATCCATAATTATTTACTCAATATCATAGAGCTAGGCACGATTCTAATGTTAGTGCTGTTGGTCTCTGGCCTGCTGGTTTATCGCGGTGCTTATAGTTTATTGCAGCCCATTGAACGTATTCACCATGTTGTACAAGCTGTGCAGTCGGGGCGCAATATTCGTATCGGCGCCTTAGGATTAGATAGGGATAATGAGTTATCGAACTTAGCCGAGCAATTTGACAGTATGCTTGACTTGCTACAGCGTCGAAATGCCCAAATTCAAGCGGCGGCAGAACAGCTTGAAATGAAGGTTGAAGAGCGTACTCGTAGCCTGCAGGATAAAACCTTAGAGCTGCAACGTAACGTGGCATTACTAAACGAAACGCGTCAACAGCTCGTCACTAACGAGAAGCTCACAGCTCTTGGCGAATTGACCGCAGGTATCGCCCATGAAATCAATAATCCGACGGCCGTTATCCTCGGCAATATGGAATTACTGCGCTACGAGCTTGGCGATAATGCAGAAGTAGTGAAAGAAGAAATTGATCTAGTCATTCAACAGGTTGGGCGGATCAGCACTATCATCCGTAGCCTGTTGCAATACAGCCGACCAGGCGAATTCAACGCACCACTAGAAATGCATCCGATGACTCCTATTATCGAAGAAATGTTGGTGTTGGTGCGACATTCGATTCAAAAACAAGAAGTCGTGTTGATCACTGAGTTAAACGCCAGTTGTCCAGTACAGGTTAATCGTCCGCAGTTGTTGCAAGTCTTGATTAATCTTGTAGTGAATGCGGCGCATGCGATGGACGGTAAAGGACGTATTTGGGTGCGAACCTATGACTGGGTGCAGCAGGATATGCCGATTGGCGTCAAAATCGAAGTGGAAGATGAAGGCTCAGGGATAGCGCCAGAGCAGCTTGGACGGATTTTCGACCCTTTTTATACCACACGTAAGGATGGCACTGGTTTAGGTCTTTCGCTCAGTTACGGCATTATCAAGCGGATTGGTGGCACGATAGAAGTGAGTTCAACTTTGGGTAAAGGGTCTTTATTTACCATAGGTTTGTATCATGAAGCGAAGGAAGATCAGCAAAATAATCCCTACGATGGCTTACACTTTGCGGGCAACTACAGCGATATGTCTGCAGATTAGTCTTATCCCGTTAGATAGGCAGTGTGTTGTATTTGGCTGATTAAGTTTGAATTAAAATATGTCGAGCGATTGCTGGCTTTGTATTATGTGGCTTTGCATTACTGATTTTTAGGCAAAAAAAAAGCCGGATGATGAGTCCGGCCACAAAGAGTGTGTGTGAGCAATGTCGTGCTTGCAAACTCAGGAGCTCCATAACAACGTCGATTACCAGTCATCGTTGTTAAAGATGAGTTTTGGAACGCACGTTAACGATAATCATTCTCAATTGTGTTTGCAAGCTATTTATTGCAAAAAGTGCACATCTTTACAAATATCGTTTTGCTCTCATCCATTAACGGTTTAGATCGACTTGCACAGATACAGTTTATGATCGACTAAGCTTTTAGGATCGGCTGTCAGTTCAGTAATTAAATATTGATTACTGATCAATAAATTAAGCATCGCAGGGAAGCGGTTCAGCGTATTCACTTGAATATGATTATATCCTTGGCGGCGCGCCCAAGTTTCTTGATATTCGAGTAGACTCTGCGCTAAGCCTAAACGTCTAAAGTCGGATGCAACGCCACCTAACCAGCTATAAAATATATCCTCTTCTTGCTCATAACCCAGTTTAAACCCTGCCAATTCACCTTCTACATATGCGACTAAGATCAAACATGTCTTGCCCTGTAAGCGCTGGTCCAACACATCGTTTGTGAGTGGGTGATCGAGCTCAGGGATTTGTTGGCTAAGTTCGATAAGCTGAGCGGCTAACTCGGGAGTCAAACTTGACTCTGCTTTAATTTCAATAGAATACATAGTTTACTCTCATAAAAAATCAGCCCCACTCGCGCGTTAACAGGAGCAGGGCTGAGCTATTAACTGGTTAAATTATAACAGGTCTGGCCAGTTGAGTTAATCAGGAAATTGATTCTTGCGGATTGGCTCGCAAAATCTTGTCCTGTAAGACTTTTAGCAAAACACCGTATGCCGGTAGGAAAAGGCCTAAGCTCACAATTAGCTTAAAGCCGTAATCGACTGTAGCGATTTCGGGCCAATTGGCAGCCATAAAGCTATCGGAAGAGGCGTAAAAGGCGATACTGAAAAAGACTAGAGTATCGACCAGATTTCCGACTAAGGTGGAGGCTGCTGGGGCGACCCACCAAGAGCGACTGGCTCGAATACGGGCAAAAACCTTAATATCCATCAACTGACCAATCAAATAAGCCGCGAAGCTGGCAAAGGCAATTCGGAACACAAAGGTATTCCACTCTGCAAGTGAATCAGCACCTTGAAAGCTGCCTTGATGGAACATCACTCCCATCACGTAGGAGATCATCAAAGCGGGAATCATAGCTTTGAGTATGATGCTGCGTGCGGCTTGTTGGCCAAAAATACGGACAGTGAGATCTGTGGCTAAGTACACGAACGGAAAGCTGAATGCCCCCCAAGTTGTGTGGTAGCCAAACAGTTGAAATGGCAATTGTACTAAGTAGTTGCTAACGCAAATAATCAGTATGTGGAATCCTACTAATAGGAATAAAGCGCGGCGAAGCTGCGCTGTGGTTAACATTAACATATGTGGCCTTTTTAGTTGTGTAGGGCGGGGTGAGGGAACCCGCTAATATTCAATTTATTATGTTTACGACTTTATTGCCGATGACAGCGTGCTGAAATCGGGTCGCCATTATAGTGGTCGAGTTTTAAGATGCAAGTCTGCTGTTTAAATGTGCACATAGAATGAAAACTCTTCTACACTTTGAATACGTCGAAGGAGGATAGCCATGAGACGATTTTTTGCTACTTTTTGCTACTTTTTGCTTATTTTTAGCTGTGTTACCTGTATCTGTTTCCGCCGCTCAGCCGATAGTGGTCAATGTCGCAACGTCAACTTGGGAGGGATTTGCCAATCGTGATAAAACGGGTTACTACTTCGAGTTACTTCAGCGGATTTTCCCTGAGCCAGAATGGCAACTCAATGTGCAGTTTATGCCTTTTGCCCGCAGTTTATATCTTGTTGAGCACAATCGTACCGATATCACGCTCAGCGTTTACAAGGGTGATATTAAAAAGGGGCTATTAACAGAGAATATGGTTGAAGTGGACTCTATCGATGTGGCTGTTACTGCCGAGGCAGCAGCAGGCTGGACCGGTATTGAAAGCCTATCCCACAAGAAGGTTCAGGCCATGCTGGCCTACAGATACAATATGCTGACACCTGTGCCTATGTATTACGAAGAAAGTAGCGATATGTTGACTATGCTCAATAGCTTAAATGCTGGACGTATAGATGCCGTGCTAGATTACAAACCTAATTTACTTACGTTTGTTCCTAAATTAAAGGCGCCACAAAATTTTGTGATTATTCAAGGTGTACTCAAGGCCGAAACCTATTTTGTTTTCGCTAACACCGAGAAAGGCCAGATGTTGAAACAACATTTTGACCTTGCACATAAGCGCTTAATCGATTCGGGTGAACAGGACAGGCTTTACCTTGAAACGATTGAAAAACGAAGGGCTGACGGCGCTGAATAGTCTTAATGTTTACTAGGCTTATTACATTTCGAATAAAATCGACATTATGGTTGCGAGTTTATTTTCAAGCTCTTGCCACTCAGCTTCGGGCTCAGAACCTGCAATAATTCCCGCCCCCGCAAATAGGTTAATCCGACCTGGTTCGATCAGCGCACTGCGGATCGCTACCGAAAACTCACTCTCATATTTATTGAAATAGCCGCAGGCACCGGCGTACCAACCACGAATATAACCTTCACGTTGACGAATAAAGTTTAGCGCTGAATACCGCGGCAAGCCGCCAACTGCAGGAGTAGGATGCAGGGCTTGCAACAGTTGAAAATCATTTACGCCCGGCTTTAATTCGGCTCGAATTGCACGGTGTAAATGTTGAATATGGTTCAGTTTAAAAATAGTCGCTAATTCATCGGCGCCAACATAATTGCTCAGCGGCGTGAGCATATTCACTATGTGACTGCGAACAAGTTGGTTTTCAACGCTATTTTTGTTGTCTTCTAATAAAGCGTTCGCCAGCGCAACATCTTCTTCTTGATTGAGACCGCGTACCGTTGTACCAGCAAGTGCCTCGGTAAATAGCTCCTGCTGACGGCGGCGGAATAAACGCTCTGGTGAGCAAGAGATAAAAGTGCGATCTGGGCTAAATTGAAAGCCAAACTGGAAACTATTGGGATTACGGCCCTGCCAGCAAGCCAACACCATCCAAGGATCGATAGGTTCGTTGACTTCAAGTTGCGTTAAGCGGGATAACACGACTTTTGGGGTATCTTGATTGAACTTAGGATCTACCACTTGCTCGACTAATGTCTTCCAACGTTCAAAATCAGGTTTGTCACTGCGCCCAAGTGGAACGATCTTTTTAGGTGGCGAGAGTGGCTTAGCAGGCATGACGGCTTCGATAGCGCCGATGGCCTTATCTATCTCGCTATGGTGATCATTATCAGCAAAATTAAGATTCACTAATAGGCTAAATTTGTTCCCACTGCGTCTAAATTCAATGCGCGGCAGGATAAAGCGGCTATTACCGAACTCAGGCCAAGACTCTATAGTGCGATCGAAGGCAACACCGCCATAGTAGCGAATATTCTGATTCGTCGATAAGGCTCGCTGCTCTTGGTAGGCCATGGCCAGTTGCTGATCATTGATTCCGGTTTCAAATCTAAAGTCTTTGCACGCCCCTATCGCCGCGACTTCTTCGATTCTGTCGCGCCCATGCCAGTAGATCCTTGGATATTGAGTCTGGGATGCCAGCCATGAAATTAAAGGCATAGCGACAGTGTTTAGTGACAACTGCACTATCGGTTCCGTCGGTGGAACTTGCTTTAATTGAATGAGTTTGTCGATGAGAGACTTAAGGTCTTCAGACAGGGCATGAACGGGCAAATAGAACTCCAAAGATAACGGATGAAGGCGAAAGCTGAAGGTCACTCTGTCAGCGTCAGTAAATTCGACTCAGGTTAATATCCTCTTTTACAAGCCATTTACCTGTAGTGATTTTAGTCTGTAAATAAGAATCTTTCGCTCAAATTAAAGGCCACGGTCGAGTGTGTCAAGATGTAAGGCCCTATCGTGTGACTTTCGCCATAGTCTCATTTTACGCTGATAAAAAATGTGACTTGAGTGGGTCTTTTTGTCGGGCAAGTCACCCTCGGTGGACATTTTGTCTCTTAGTCGCTAAATGTACTTTCCCTTTGTCGTAATTAGTCGATCTAGGTTGGTTTTTAAACGTTTTTCGGTTGAGACAGAATAATCGCGGTCCACAATAGCTGGCACATCTTAAATTTTCTACGTGACAAGTTAGATGTCTATTAACGTATGACTCGCCGTGGGGAATGAAAGACGACTAGGGTGAAGCCTTGTCATAGGCTGTTCGTTAGATCTTTATAGGCAGATATAGCATGAAACTCTTAGATCTCGAAGGCGTTAGCTTCAACTATGGCAGCCAGTTACCGACGGTATTACAGGAAATTAACTTGGCGATTGGTACAGGCCAATGCCATTGCGTGAGCGGTCCTACGGGCTCAGGAAAATCGAGTCTGCTAAACCTACTGGCGGGCGTGTTAAATCGCCCGCATGAAGGTGACATCTGGCGTTATCCTCAATTGGTTACGGGTCTGGTAATGCAAGACCCACAAACTCAGCTACTAAGGCAAACCGTTGGTGCCGAGGTGGCTCTCGCCTTAGAAAACCTCGGTATTCCCGCCGAGCAAATGCTACCTAAAGTGCAATTAGCACTGCGGCGTGTGGGCTTGTATCTGCGCCTCGATACCCAAGTCAGCACGCTTTCCCTCGGTCAAAAATATCGCTTAATGA
The DNA here is from genome assembly GCF_025654025.1 of Shewanella sp. SM55. Classification (NCBI taxonomy): domain Bacteria; kingdom Pseudomonadati; phylum Pseudomonadota; class Gammaproteobacteria; order Alteromonadales; family Shewanellaceae; genus Shewanella; species Shewanella sp. SM55. Next base: position 51,341 of record NZ_JAKKRS010000012.1, read on the forward strand.
TTGCCGCCCAACTAGTATCAGAGCCGCATTTACTGCTGCTCGATGAACCTTGGGCACAACTCGATGACCACGGTGTGAGTGAGCTGCTGGTCGTGCTTCGCAATCTTATCCAAGATGGTATGGCGCTAGTATTGGTTGAGCATAACGCCTCGGCATTCGCCGAGATTATTCAGCATTATTGGCAGTTAGAGGCAGGCAAGTTGTCCGAAGGCATCTATACAGTGAGCGATGCGCCGCAAATTGAAGCGCCTGCGTGGCGACATCAAGCTAAATTTGAGCATTTAGGCAAAGTCTTGGTCAGTGCCGAAGCCTTTGATTTTGGGTTCGATGCTTGTCCCACGTTATTTGCGTGTCCGCAAGGATTCCAATTACAGGCGGGGGAGATAGTGACCTTAGTGGGCGACAACGGCTCTGGTAAAACGAGTCTATTGAAAACTATAGCGGGCGTGCACAGTTTAAGGCAGCGTCTTCCCCTTAAAGTGCTAGGGCGAAGACCTAAATTGGGGATTTATGGCGCTGAATTGGGACTGTTGATGCAAAGGCCGAGTCGACAATTATTCGAGTCTAACGTACTAGCCGAAATGCAGTTTAGCCTTAGGCGCTTTGAACTCCCCAAAGAGCGAGCGGTGCAAATGTTGGACGAGTTGGATTTATTTAGCTTAGCCCATCTGTCGCCCCACAAATTATCTTACGGCCAACAGCACTTGATTGCCTTAGCGTCACTCGCCTGCCTACGCCCTAAGGTGCTGCTTTTGGACGATCCATTGGCGGGGATGGATAAGCATTACTACGGCAAAGTGTGGTACTTGCTAAAGCGGTTAAGCTCCCAAGGTTGCGCTATTTTGCTCAGTACTCACAGAAGCATTGAACACAGTGCAGTGTCACGGCAACTGAGTTTACGCAATGGTTTATTGGTGGAAGAGTCAACTGAAATGGCTGAGCGTTATGTGGGGTAGTTGTGAGCTTTTCGCGCGTGAGGGTCGCTGGTTTTGAATGCCTAGCTATTAGGCATTTGTTGAAATAATGAGAGATTGAAATGAGTCTAATCGACACCTTAAGCTCTGATTTCATCGTATCTTGTTTAAGCCCCTTTATTTACCAAGAAAGTCTATGGTGATTTTCTAATCCTCGTCTTAGAATGCCCCTCACGTCTGTTCTATAATAATCAAAAATAACAACAGAACATTTGAGCGTAAGTCGCTTTAATGTCGTATGGTTAAGTTGATATTTTATTCAGGCACATCATCCTTGGGGTTGTAGATATGAGTGAGTCGGCAGAATCAGTTGAACTTATCAAATTACCAGTGTCACAGCTGACATTGGGTATGTTTGTCAGTGCCATAGACAAAAATGATAAAGGTCAACTTGCTATTGCAAATGCAGGACAAATTAAACACAAGGATGCGATTTTAAAGTTAGCTAAAAGTGGTATTAAATTTGTTTGGGTAGACGCTGATCGTTCGGCTGAACATTGTGGGTTAAAGAAAAAAATCACTAACGATAATCAAACTGACAATAAAAAAGCGCTCATTAGCCGCGATAAGCAACAAGCTCAAGCTAAAGTCATGCTTACCGAAGCGAAAGACCTCATTCGTAAAGTCTTATCTGAGACCTTCGAAGGTAAAGCCATCGAAGTTGCCCCCTTCGAAGCGTTGGCCGATACCATGATAGAGTCAGTGATGTTGGATGCTGATGCGCTTAAATGTATGTCTGCACTCCGTTCAAAAGATGCCTATCTACTTGAACATTCAGTGAATGTTGCCTTTCTACTGGTTACCTTTGGTAAATACTTAAAGCTAGATCGCGTCATGCTACGGGAAATGGCGGTCGGCGGGATTTTACACGATATTGGCAAGATTAAAGTCGACAATAAAGTGCTGCACAAGCCGGGTAAATTGACACCAGAAGAGTTTGAACATATGAAGCTGCATCAAGTGTATGCGCTTGAAATTATGAACGAAACTAATGGATTGTCACAGATCAGTAAAGATATCTGCTTAATGCACCACGAAAAGTTAGATGGCAGAGGTTATCCAAGGGGTTTGAAGGGTGATGAAATCCCCCGCCATGGCCGTATGAGTTGTATCGTTGATATCTTCGATGCTTTGACAGCGACGCGATGTTATAAAGAGGCTATGAGCCCTGCCGCGGCCTTTAAAATTTTACTCAGTCTGACGCCATTCCATTTGGATCAAGAATTGGTCTATGAGTTTATTCGTTGTATTGGTGTTTACCCTGTGGGTTCCTTAGTTGAATTATCGGATGGTCGTGTTGGTATTGTTTGGGCCTCGAAAGATAGGGATGCGCTACATCCAATCGTAAAGTGTTTTTATTCTTTAAAAGTAAAACGTTACACTGATGTCGCTATGGTGGATTTATTAAAATCTGAACTTTATATTGAACGCGGTGTGTCACCGAGTGCATTAGATATCGATCCGACTCCTTTCTATTAATCTTCAAATCCTACCTTAAATGCCGGTCATCTGAGTCGATGGCTGGTGTGAATGATTGCAGAGCCTGCGCTAAAAACCGTAAACTGAAAGTATTTCTCTGGTCGAGCAATGCTATGAACAGTGCTATGAAATCTCTATTTCCTATTTTTATCATTATCTTATCCTTGGCTTTGTTAATCCCTGGGGTGACTCAACCTATTTTGAGTATCAGCGGCAGTATCGATAAGGCCAAGCTGGCGGAACAAGGCATAGAGCAAGTTGCCCAAAGCTTTGATGAGGACTCTGGACGTGACAGTGCCCGCGGTATGTTAAGCATGGTCAGTGGTTTGCTTGGGTTTAATAGTCTTAAAGGTGAAGTCCAAGTGTTGCAGAAGACTCGTAGTATTTGGGGAACAGTGACCGAGCTTTATCACTCTGGTAATGGGCTCGTCGCGGGATTAGTCATGTTATTCAGTGTGATAGTGCCAGCCTTGAAGTTGAGCTTAATGTTGGCACAGCAATGTGTTAGCTCGATTGGCCTGAAACTGAGGATTAATGCCGTCGTCAACGCACTCGCCAAGTGGTCGATGGCCGATGTGTTTGTGGTAGCGCTGATCATCACCTTTATGGCGGGGAACGCCTCAGGTGGCATGGGGGAAATGCTAAAAACCCAAGCGCAATTTGAAAATGGATTTTACTTCTTTACCGCTTACTGCATTTTATCGATCCTGAGTGGTTTTTTAGTGCGGCGTCCAACGCCAATTTTGTAGCTATTTTATAAGGCATCCCGACCTTAGCGATAAGGCCGGATGACGAGATTTAACGCGGTTAATGGCGCAGTGAGTTAGGACAAAGTGCCATTTTGATAAATGGGCATAATCCAATAGCGACAGGGATTATGTTTGCAGACCAACGCCAGCGCAGCGAGCAGCGCGGCTTGTTGTGCAACGGGGTGCATGATTTCGAATTTGCAAAACTCCCGATAACCTTCCACTTGTTCCTTGATATTAAAATGGCTGTGTTCACGGCTAAAACCACAAATATTCCCTAGGCTAAAACCCGATAGAAACTCTAACTCTATCAAGGTATCGACTATGTCGTCCTTAATATCATTTTGGGCGATCAGTACTAACAGTTGTTCTGTGCTCATTTACGTTTCTCCAGCCAAAAATACAGAATTGGCAGTAAATACAGTGTGGTAATGGTTGAAGTGAGCAGACCGCCAATCACCACAATCGCTAAAGGTTTTTGAATTTCAGCCCCAGGACCTGAGGCAAACACTAGCGGCATAAGACCAAACATGGCCGTTGTCGCCGTCATCAAAATGGGGCGTAAACGCCGCGCCGCACCTTGTTCTACCCGTTCGCGCAGATTACTGAACATGTGCTTGGTTTGTTCGTAATAGCTGACCATTACCACGCCATTGAGCACAGCGACGCCGAGCAGGGCGATAAAGCCAACTGAGGCGGGCACGGACAAATACTCCCCCGATAAATACAGGCTAACTATGCCGCCCATCATAGCGAAGGGAACGTTGGCGAGGATTAAGCCCGCTTTGGCCAGTGAGCCAAATGTGGTGAATAAAATCAAAGTGATCAGTGCGATAGCAATGGGGATCACTAACAGTAAATTGCTGGTGGCTCGCTGCTGGTTTTCAAACTCGCCACCAAAACTCACGCTATAACCGCTCGGGAGTTTGATTTCCTTTGCGATTTTAGCGTTGAGCTCTTCTACAAAACTCACAATATCGCGCCCCTGCACGTTGGTGGTGATCACTGAAAAGCGATTCCCTTGCTCACGCTCGATAAGGATGGGGCCTTGCTTATAGCTTAAGGTGGCGACATCACTCAGGCGTTTTAAGGAGTGATCTGGCATCACCAGTAACTGATTTTTAAGCTCATTAATGCTGCTTAAGTGGCTCTGATTATTAGCCATCAGTACGGGTGTGCGCTTCTTACCTTGCAGCACTTCGGTCACTATCACGCCTTCGAGTTGGCTTTTCAGGTAGCGAGCAAACTCCATGGTGCTCATGCCAAAGCCACGGGCGAGCTCGTTATCTAAGGTGAGGTTGATAAAAGGACTGCCTTCGATCATCGCCATTTTCACATCGACGCTGCCGCTGGTGGCATTAACGAGCTGTTGGATCTGGCTCGTGAGCTGGCCTAAGGTGTCGATATCATTACCAAAGACCTTAATCGCCACGTCGCCAATGCTGCCGGTGAGCATTTCGGACACACGCATTTGTATCGGTTGAGTGAAGTTAAAATTAACGCCGGGATAGTCCAATAACACAGTGCGGATCGCATCGATAAGCGCTTCTTTATTGGCAAAGCGCCATTCACTGCGGGGCAAAAGTTCTAAGAACACATCGGTTTCATTGAGTCCCATGGGATCTAAGCCGATTTCATCCGCGCCAGTACGCGCCACCATTTGCTTTATTTCAGGAACTTTAGCCAGCAAGGTTTGCTGAATCTGTTTGTCGATGGCAATCGAAGCCTCGAGCGAAATCGACGGGGATTTCTCCAGCTGCAGAATAATGTCGCCTTCATCTAAGGTCGGCATAAAGGTTTTTCCCACTAACCCGAACAAGCCTAAGCTGACGATAAGCAAGCTAAAGGCGATCACCATAAAGCGTTTTTGATGGCTAAACGTGCTCTTGAGGCTGGCCAGATAAAGCTGTTTAAGCTTTTCAATCGCCTTAGGTTCCTTGGCGGCTTTTTCGTTGACGAGGTAAGAGGCGATAACCGGAATGACAGTTAACGACAACACCAGCGCCGACAGCATGGCAAACACGATAGTGACCGCAACTGGGGTAAAGAGTTTGCCTTCGAGCCCGCTCAAGGTCAGCAAGGGCGAGAACACTATCATGACGATCACAGTGCCCGACACCACGGGAATGGCAACATCCTTGGTCGTGCGAAAAATCAAATGCAGCCGCGGTAATCTCTGCTTAGTAGCGATAAGATTCACCATGTTTTCGACTACGACCACAGATGAATCCACTAACATGCCGATGGCGATAACTAGCCCGCCTAGGCTCATTAAATTCGCAGAAAGATTGAAGTAATCCATCATCAAAAACGTCATCAACGCGGCAAGAGGCAGCGAGAGTGACACGACCAATGCGGCGCGCACGTTACCTAAAAATAGCGCCAGTAAGATGATCACCAACACTACGGCTTCGAACAGGGCATTGGAGATGGTCTCAATCGCGGTATTGATCAGATTAGCGCGGTCATAAAAGGTGTTGATCTGGCTCCCTTCTGGCAAGGTTAGGCTGATTTGATCGAGTTTTTCTTTAATGTTTTTGACTACTTGTGCGGTATTGGCGTCTTTTAGGGCGATGATTAAGGCTTCGGCTGTTTCGTTGCCATCTTTAGTGACTGCGCCATAGCGGGCTAAGTGGCTAATTTGAATATCGGCCAAATCCTGCAGTCGATACACTCTGGCATCATCGGCCTTGATCACCAATTGTTTGAGTTCGTCGATGTCATCGATGCGACCTTCGGCGCGCACTATGATGGTATCTGTACCAATCGTGAGCTTGCCCGCACCTTCGTTGTGATTATTCTCCACTATCGCCTGTTGCAGCGCCGCAAAACTTACGCCCGCGGCCGCCATAGCCGCAGGTTTGGGGGTCACACTAAAGCTTTTGGCATAGCCACCGAGGATATTCACATCGGCGACACCTGCAACGGTGCGTAGTAGCGGACGGATTTCCCATTCGAGTAATTGACGCCTTTCCATCAGTGATAGATTGGGATTTTCGAGTGAAAACATAAAGATTTCGCTGAGTGGCGTACTCATTGGCGCTACGCCGCCCGTCACACCTTCAGGGAAACTGTCCCACACGGCGGCGATGCGTTCGCTCACCTGCTGGCGCGCCCAATAGATATCTGTACCTTCGTCAAAATCGAGGGTGATATCGCTGATGGCGTATTTAGTGGTCGAGCGCAGAATCGATTGATGGGGAATACCTAACAATTCGGTTTCAATCGGCACGGTAATTTGCGCTTCGATTTCCTCCGGCGTCATGCCGGGCGCCTTGAGGATGATCTTCACTTGGGTGGGCGAAATATCGGGAAAGGCATCCAAGGGAATGGAAAACCAGGCTCGCGCTCCCGCTAACATGATGATCAGCGCCACAATCAGCACAAATAAGCGCTGCGTAAGCGAAAAGCGGATGACTGAGGTCAACATCTTATTCGCCTCCTAGGCCAAGCATTATGCCTTTGACTGCAGCAACTGACTGGGATAACACTTGGATTTGGCTGAGATCTTGATCGCTTTCAACGATATATTGCTCTGGGGTTGAACCGAGAATATCGATCGTAATCGAGGTGAGCGTGTCTGCGGTTTTAGTGAAGACTTGGCTGTCTTGCTCCCAACTGAATACGCTATTTTTAGGCAATAAATACACCGCCTTTTGATACTCGGGTATCACAGTGATCTGTTGTCCTAACAGTAAGTTACACTCCTGCGGTACGGGTGATGACCAAGCGGTCACAAAGGCACCTTCGGCGATGGCCGACACGGATTCAATGGCGATATGGCACTGATTGATATTGACCGCCGAGAGTGAGTGCGACTGACTCATTGGCACACTGACCTTGACGCGAATGCTGTTGCTGGGCACCAGTGAGAATAGCTGCGAACCCGCCATATAAGGTCCATTCACTTGGTTGAGTTTAACGATCCCCGCCACTGGCGTGCCTACCACAAGGGAGTCTGTGGTGGCATCTATGCTTTTGACTATCTCCATAAAATGCTGCATGTGCTCGTATTCGAGGTGAGTGCTGAAGTAGTCTTGGCTGATCTCTTGCCATTTTTCTGCGCTGATACTGCCATTGTTTAATAAGGGTTTATTACGCTCATAACGGCTTTTGGCCAGTTGATATAAGCTGCTGGCAGCTTCGACTTGGGCGAGGTAGTGGAACACTTCTGGCCCAGTCAGTTTAACTATTGCTTGGCCCTTAGTGACGAGCTGGCCTTGGCCGACGAGGAAGCTGATCTGCTGGATATTCTCCGGCGTGCTGATCCAATAATCGTTACCGGGGAGGATTTCAACCTGCGCGGGCAACGGGCTGCCCTCATAACTGGCGACTTTCTGTGGTTGTACGTAGCTCAGGTCTAAATTACCGAGGGAGCTTATCGTTAAGGATTCAGCCTGCACTAAAGTGGCAACACTGGCGGATAAACAGAAAAGGCATGCGCCGTATTTGGCCATCATAATGAAATTCCTAAGGCTTGCAGTTGTTGGGAGTGCAGTTGTTGCTGCGCGACTTGGTTCAGTGCCAAGCGGGATTCGGTATCGAGGGCATCCATATAGCGGCGCAGCCAGACTTCGTAGCTAACTTGGTTTTGGTCTTTGACCTTAGCCAGCTCTTCAGTAATGGTGCGGCTAAGGTGTAAGGCTTGAGTTAGCAATGTCTGTTGGTCGAGTAAGTTTTGTTGCTGTTGCTCTAGTTTTTTAAGCTGAGTTTTCAGCTCGATATAGGTACGGTCGAGGTTGAGCGTGTGCTCGGTATTAGCTTGTTGCCATTGGGATAATTCGGTTTGTGATAGGGCAGAACCTAAGGTCAGTGGTACAGAAACGGCGATGCCAAGCTGTTGATCATCGACGGTATTTTTGGCCGTGAGTGAGACAGCCCAAGGATCGTTATTCCCCGCTTGCTGACTCTGGATGATCAACAGCTGTTGCTGTTTCTGTAGGCTCAATAATTGCCATAATGGATGCTGCGCGAGAATGTCATTGGGTTGGTTATTGGCAGAAAGTGGCCGCGCAGTTTCGGCTATGTCCTGCGGTATTTGCTCTTGTCCGGTGAGTTGTTGATAGAGGGCAAGCGCTTCAGCCTGTTGCTGATTAAGATCGACCCGCTCCAGTGCAATATCCACCAGTTCGCGTTCTAACAAGAGTATGTGGGCAATCGGCAGTTCGCCCGCATCTGTGAGTTGCTTTTGCTGGTTATGGAGTTTGTCGAGTAATTGGCTCTTGCGATCTAATTGGGCCAGTTTCACTGCGGCAAGACGATGTTCCCACAGGCTTTGTCGCAATAATCCCGATAAATACAGGCCTTGCAGCGCGGCTTGTTGCACCTGAATGCCTTGGATGAGTTGTTTAATTTGCTTATCGCTGCTGTGCAAAGCAGGGGATTTTATTGGCAAATTGAGTGAGAGTTCCTGCTCGTAGCTGTTACCATTATCTAGGCTACCTAAGTGACTCAAGCTAATGCTCGGCAGGCCATTGAGCCAAGATGAACTGCTTAAGCTTATTTGTGATTGCGGTAACTGACCACCCGATTGAGATAGAGAATGTAATCTTGCTTGGCTGGTGGTGAGTGCTTGAGATAGCTCGGAATTAGCGGCGTGGCACAGGAAACTGCTGCTGACTAAGCTCGTCAACAGACATAACTTGATACAAGACGTACTGACAGACATAGGACGATTCTATGGTAATAAAGTGTGCTGTCAGTGTAGGGATTGGTGGGCGAAAGTCGTGGGGGACATGTATCATAAAACCGTCTATGGTACATATGTCCCATAAATTAATGGGTTGATTTTGCTTTTATTTAGGAGTTTTTCGATGAAGGATCTTGTCATTATTGGTCTGTTGGCCTTGATCATATGCTTTAAGCTTTTTGACATCACTTCCGACATTCAATTGGGTATTCCCCAATGGCATATTGCCCAGGAAGCCATGTTATTAGTGCTCACTGTGCTTGGTGCCATGTACTTAAGTTATGACCTTATTCGTCGCTCCCGCGAAGTGAAAGCGTTGGCTAAACGGTTGGAGCATGCGGATAAAAAAATCGACAATATGTCGACGCAAATGCGCTCTGCCAGACAAGAATACAGCCAAGCTGTGTCGCAGCAATTCGAGACTTGGGGCTTTACTAAGAGTGAGCAGCAAGTGGCATTTTTACTGCTTAAGGGTTTAAGTTTTAAAGAAATTGCTGAAGTGCGCCAGACTAAAGAAAAAACCGTCAGACAACAGGCATCGACCATTTACGGTAAAGCGGCAGTCGATGGACGCCATACTTTTTGCGCTTGGTTTATGGAAGATTTTATTCAAGAACATAATCAAGATCTTGCTGCGAATGAAGCGGCATCAAGCCCTAAGGCAGCTTAATCAACGCAGGATTGGCTTAGCTGTTATAGCTATTTGTTATTGAAAATCGATATTTGCTGAGTTTTTAGTTCTAAACAATAATGAGCATCCCCTAAGTTTGCTGGAAGATGCAATTGAAAAACTGGCTGATTATCGTGTTTTGCCTGATTGCCTTGGTCGCTTCGACGCAAACCACAGGACTCGTGCGTTCACTTATCGAATTCTCCGCCTTTGTTGGCGTCCTCTACTGGGCTTGGCGAATGAAGCCGACGGCAGAGTAGATTGGCTTTGAGTTAAATCTTAGCTATTGAAAATAAAGAATATACACTAAAGACGTGATACCAATCGCTGCCCACAGCATCACCCCAAGCAACAAAGGTTTGGGGCCACTCGCCCGCATTTTCTGCACTGTAATTCCTGCACCAATCAAAAATAAACACAGGACTAATGCCCGTTTCGACACCATAAATAAGGTGTCATAAACAGCGTGGAATTGTGGCAACCAATGGGCCACAGCAATGGCTAAACAATAAAAACCGATAAAATACGGCAGGTTAAGCTTGCGCTTATCGCCACCAAACAACATAGCGCTGACCAATGCGATCGGGATAATCCACAGGGCGCGGGCGAGTTTTATAGTGGTTGCGGTTTTTAAGGCTTCATCGCCGTAGGCCGAAGCCGCGCCGACAACCGATGAAGTATCGTGGATGGCGATGGCACTCCACACGCCAAAATCGTATTGGCTCATATTGAGTAAGTGGCCGAGTGCGGGGAATAAAAATAGCGCGACTGAGTTCAGCACAAATACGCAGGCTAACGCAGTGGCGGTTTGATCGTTACGCGCATTGATGGCCGGAGCGACTGCGGCAATGGCGCTGCCACCGCAAATAGCGGTACCAGAGGCGATTAAGTGGCCCGTGACATGATCAAATTTCAGGGCGCGGGTGAGCACAAACCCTAAGCTGAGGGTGAAAAAGATTGAGCCAACAATCAGGCCGAAGTTGTGGGTGCTCGCCTCGATCGCCGCGTTTAAGTTAATCCCAAACCCTAAGCCAATGATCGAATAAGACAGGAGTTTTTTGGTGAGTGCGGCGATATTCCATTGCACTGGCACCCAACCAAGGCTGGCTAAGGTAAAACCGAGCACTAGCGCCATGGGCGATGAGATAAAAGGCGCGAGGCATAACAAACCCGCACAGATGAAAACGATGCGATGAGTCTTATTATCTTGCTGTGATGTCGATGAAGAATTCATAACGCCTTAGGCTCGAGCGATTCGGTTTATCGTTCCAACCACAGATCTTCACATTAAGCGACGGATACAAAATGGCGATCAATTGGATTGATCATGGAGACAGATGCAAGAGGGCATTATAGCTGTGTGTATGAGCATCAATAAAATCAATTAAACTTATCTAGTTAATCAGTTTTATTGACTCTCAGAGGATTGTGCAAAGCAGGAGGGTAAATTGAAGAAGATGAACTGAGCTCAGTTCATCTTCTTGGCTAGATAATAAATGGCGAGGTTACAAAGCGTGAAATTATAAATTTACGATACTTTTCAAGTTGTAATCGCTGCCATCCTTTGCGGTAAACAACTTATCTTGGGTGTCGTTGGCGCTGGACATTCCCGCATGTAATAGGCTGAGCCAATGGCGCGATGCGGCAGAACGTGACTCTGGTGTTCCGACTACCATGTTTAATGACGTTCCGATTTGGATATCTTCCAGATTGGCAACGTCTCTCGCACCTATCATGCCACTGCGGTCGAAACTGAGTTCAACGTGGCAACCTAGGTCCTGTAACACTATGGCGCAAGGCGCATCTTTAGTGCCGTTAAAGGCCACAAACTGTTTTGGCTGACGTAAACCACTGTGGCTGCCGTCGGCAAAAAAGGCCAACAGGTGTTGGTAGTAAACCACATAGCTGCTCACATCTTGGTGTGAACCAGAGTTAAGTGGAAAGAGGCGGTCGAGGAATTGTTTCGCATTAGCGATCTTCTCGTGCTCGGCGACATTCACTTGGGCCACGGCTAGCACTTCTTCTGCGATGAGGCTGTTTAGATTCGGTTGGATCTGGTTGCTCTTGATAATTGACATATTCATCGCTTGTTCCTCTCACTCTTTCAATTTAAAAAAATTCAGGGTTTTGATTTAACTTTTGGCTTATCAAAGTTTGTCTTCAATTTGGTTTGTCCGCTTTGAGTGCTTAGCCACTTTTAGTGGGAGTGGTTAAGCATTTCTTGTACTGGAATGGCTTAGCTTGTTCGCATTAGCCTTTCCTTGATTGCTTGATTTGTAGTCTAGTCTTTTTTTGACTACAATTTCACAATAAAAATTTTACACTGTGAATTTTACAAAATGCGCAATGACCAGAGCTTGATGAGAAAATCACATTTCCTAGGCACAAAAATACGTAACCTACGGAAACGTAATAATTTAACGATGGAAGATTTGTCAGCACGATGCATTCGAGTCGACGCCGGAAGTGCGCCCTCTGTGTCATATTTGTCGATGATCGAACGTGGCAAGCGTGTGCCGAGTGCCGGAATGCTGGCAGTCATCGCCGCAGTTTTTCAAAAAGACGCCGAATGGTTCTTAGACGATGTGCCCGAAGAAAACGCCATTACGCCAGACAAGGGCCGACGTGGTGGCATAAGTGGTATGGCACTTGAACCCAGTTTTTTGTTTTCCAATGATATTTTACAAATAGCGATACCTGAGATGCTGTCGCAAACAGGGATATCAGGTCGGCAGTTTGCCCATTTATTGATCCGCGCCCATCAAGAACATCATCAAAATCATTTCCCTGATCTTGAACGTGCCGCCGAAGAAGTCGGCCTCAAACGTATGCCCTTATCTCTGGACGATATGCTGGATATCGCTAAGGAAATGGGATTAAAAATCAAGTGGATAGATAGTACGCCGCAGGAAGTTATCGATGAAATGGGCGTGAGTTCGCGTCAGTTGGTCACCTCATTTATTGAGCCGCCGAGCACGATTTATGTAAATAAAATCCTCAAAAATCGCCCCAACAGACTCAAATATGATTTAGCCGTGCACATAGGTCATTGCGTGTTGCACAACAAGGACGGCCTCAAGAGTGTGATGATCTCAGGCCGCAAATTAGAAGTGGATGAAGAGGCGGGTATGCAGTCCAATACCTTGAACGCGCAGGATATCTTGCATGCGTGGCGCGATTTTGAATCGAGCTTCTTCGCCGGTGCGCTGCTGTGTCCTAAAGTGCCTTATCGCCAATTACTCGACCGCCACGGTTACGAGATTGAAGTACACAAGCAACTGCAAGTGTCAGCCTCAGTCGCCATGCGGCGCATGACAGTCGTCTCCCCTTATCCTCATTGGCATTATTTCGACGCTTACGCACCAGGCAAGCTCAAGGCGGTTTACCGTGGTAACGGTATTCCACTGCCTTGGGGCAATATGCGACTAGTAGAAGACCCTTGTCAGCATTGGGCCGTCTTTAGGATGATCAGTGAGCCGACGGTCGGCACTTCGGCACAGATTTCGATTTTAAACGTCGGCAACGAACCCCGCATTTACTGCTGCGAGTCAATTAAAGTCGAAGACTCGGCAGGCAATCCCCATGTCCTCTGTGCCGGCATAGATTTAAATCCAGCGATTGAAGCCCAAGGCAAAGATGCTCTCTCAATCGCCCACGATTTGAAAGATGCCTGTGTCGCCAGCGGCGGTTCAGTCGCTATTCCCAAACACATTAAAAGCGATCTGGTCAGCGTCGCAAAAATCCTCAATATCAACTGGATAGAACGCGGGATCAAAAACGACGCTCGCCTTATTTGCTCTCGCGGCGCCGTATGCCCACGCCAACCCAGTTGCTATCAAGCGGGTAAATCACAGTGTGATGGAGTAGCGTAAAGGATGTCGTGGGAAGTTTTATAAAGTGGTTGCTATTAAGCACTATCACTCCAGTGACTCGCCATAAACTCGTCCCTGAGGGCTCGACGGCGGCATCCATGCCGCCAACGGTCACTGCCGCGAGAGTGCTTAACTCTGCGGACTTCTGTGTTTGTCTGTATCGCTCATTTAGTTGATAGTTAAAAAATAACGACTTTATTCTGAAGTATGAGTAACTGATTAATAAAAAGGGATTTTATGTCTGATGATATTGTAGAGTTTAACTGGCAGAAGCCTATGTTATGCACTGATGGAACGGAATTATTTCCAAAAGACACATTAAATAGAGCAAGATACGCTTCATTTTTGCACAACTATTTGGCAAGTAATGCCATCGATGGCGGTTATGTATTAAACCTAAACGCTAAGTGGGGATCGGGTAAAACCTATTTCATTAACCGCTGGATAGAGAGCATTAAAGAGAGTCACCCTGTCGTTTATATTGATGCTTGGAAGCAGGACTATTCAGACGACCCAATGCTTACGGTGATTTCATCTTTGATAAACGCTTTAAGTGATCAATTACCTCATGGAAATAAAATAGTATCTAATATCAATGAAAAAACGGCTCGTTTTATCAAAGCTGCAGCACCTGCTTTACTCAAAGGATTGGTTAAAAAGGCAACTGGATTGAATTTAGATGACATTTCAATCGAAGACAAAATTACACATGAGCTTAAAAATGATGACAAAGGTTCATCAGATATTTTTAGTGAGTCTGCTGCAGCTATTGCACAATGCTTAGTGAAAGATCACAACGATAAACTGAAGTCGGTTGAATATTTACGATCCGAAATTAAAGAATTAATTACTGCGGTAATTGCACATAAAAATGATACTTTAAAAGCACCGGCTTTTATATTTATCGATGAATTAGACCGCTGTCGTCCAAGTTACGCAGTAGAGATGTTAGAAGTAGTGAAGCATTTCTTTGAGCTAGATAATATTGCATTTGTTGTTGCGACTGATACTGAGCAATTACAGCATGCAGTTAAAGCAGTCTATGGGGAAGGCTTTGATGCACAAACCTATTTAGGGCGATTCTTTAGGCGCCGTTATTCGTTAACTGAGCTTTCCCGCTATGAGTTTGTAAGCCGAATCGCAGAAAGCAAAGTGACTTATAATCCTAAGTGGAAAGAATATATTCCTAGATTAGATAAGATCGATGACTTCACAAGAGTTGTTTCTATTGTTGCCGATAGATTTAGATTATCGCTAAGGGAAACTGAGCAGTTAACAGATAGGTTTTTAGCTGTTTTAAGCAATACACCAAAGACATTTAATCCTTATTTATTGCTGACGTTATTTGTCTTGAGGGATAAGTATTTTTCTCTTTATAGTGAATGGGTTGAAGCAAATGATAAAAACCATGATTTTTCTATTTCAATATCAAATGTTGGTTATTTTATAGATGTTCTACCAATTTCTTTTCATAGTGATGAAGGATTTTTACCTAAAGTGGTTACATCACCATGTGGCCTTTCTTTTAATTTAGGATTAAATGGATTGCTGGCTGAAATGAATAAAATGTGCTCGAATTGGATACCTAGAGATAAGAGTATGTATATAAAGCATTTAGATGAAAAACATGGAAAAAGTATATCTTACTTTGATAAAATAGATTGTCACCGTCAAGAGCAATTATTAAATCTTTCTGCAAGTAAAACGGATTATAAAAACTGGGTAGAGTTAGCAGTGTCTTTTGATGAATAGAAAGAAGCGCTTATCTATACTCCTTAGTCATTTTAGAGCTATCCATTTATGAAATTTTGGTATTAATGTAACAATAGTAAGCTTCAAAAATATACAGAGATTAAGCACTCGCATGTAAGTGACCGTTGGCGGCATGGATGCCGCCGTCGAGCCCTCAGGGATGAGTTAATGGCGAGTCACTGGAATGTGGGTGCTTAATTAGCTATATCGTCACTCGATGTGTATATGGCTTTAAAAAAGAACTCATCTCACAATCCCTACTCTATGATTTTTATCAATTAGCCCCGCTCATAATCGATCTCATTCGGTATTTAATACAGCAAACCGAGCAAACACACTACGGTGCTGGCGGGTAATATGGGCTGTAGCCAACGCGGCTTGTAGCTGAGTAAAATTACTAGGATTATCGAACTCAAACACACCCAGCCGAGCAGTAATACGCTGGCGTACGCTGGGCCGTAATGACGACTGGCAAGCCAATAGCACAGGACGAGCGTTGCAGTACCAGCGGTGCGAAATCCGCGTGCCTGTGCATCGGTTAACGGGCGGTTACGCACGGCTCGGTGGTGGCTAAAATAAGATAAGGCCAACAGCCCCATGGCGATAAAACAGGTTAACAATTCGACTGTGGCTATCATGATTCAACTCCTAATTCTGCCGTCGCTTTGGTTACCCGTGTAGCCAGCACTTTTTTAGGGCTACGCAAGCGTTTGGCTGCCATGTAAAATAGCGCTGCAAGTGCGAGCATCATGAGATCAAATCCTGCGAGAACATAGGCTTGGCGCTGTAGATTGCTTATCAGCTGATACTGCGAAGTCATGGCATTGAGCAGGGGTAGCAGGCCATAAAGCAAGGCTGTGAGTAAAAAAAGTCGTTGCCATGTTTGTTTATCTCGTTTGAAGCAAGCGAGCAGTGCGACTAACGCCCAACTGATAAAGAAACAATGGATTTCCCAGTTCTCTCTATCTGCAAAGGTGACAGGTAAGAGTCGATTGGCATAAAAATAACAGGCTAGCGCAATGGGCAGGCCAGCAAAGGTGGCGAGATTTAACATGTTCACTAGCGTAAGCCCGCTATGATTCTTATCTTTTTTAAGCTGCTTTTGTGCCAGTTTATCGGCCCACATAATCGCGCCGCTGGCGATCATCACGCAGCCCGTTAATCCCGCCAGTAAATACAGTAAACGTAGGCCTTGGCCAGCAAAGCGACCACTGTGCAAGGCTATCATGGCACTTTGGGTTTGATTCGCTCCCGAAGTCACAGCCGACTGCGCCAACACAGCACCTGTCACAGTAGACAAGTGATACCAAGGCGCTTGCTGATTTAAGCTGTGCTCAGGGGCGATTTTGACTGTTACGCTGGCATTGCTGTCGTTGAGATTATCAAACTGCAAGCCTTCAAGTGGCGACTCACCCACGACACTGTGAATCGCACTGAGTAAACTCTGACTATCGAGCATAGTGGCTGGTGTGCCAGTGGCGGCGGGAGTTTGGTAAATGGGTTTCCATTGCGAATAAAAGGCTTGAGTTTCATCACCATATTGCGTGTTAAGTCCCCATGGCATATACATAAACATCAGGGTCACTAGGCCGGTATAAGTGATCATAAGATGAAAGGGCAATGCGAGAACTGAGCTGGCGACATGGGCATCTAACCAAGAGCGCGGGCCTTTTCCGGGGCGAAAACTAAAAAAATCCTTAAAAATACGTTTGTGGATCACTATCCCGCTGATGATGGCGACCAACATGAACATAGTGCAAAAGCCGACAATCCAACGCGCCGTGAGCACACTCATGTAGTACAAGTCGAAATGCAGTCGATAGAGAAAGTCGCCCCCTCGGCTTTCCCGTGCTTTAGGTAAGGCTTCACCTGTCGCAGGGTTAATAAAGCCTTGATGATAATCACCAAATCGCTGGCCTTCAGCGGCGGGATCGCTCCATGCATAGGTCAGTAATGGCATCCGTTGTGTGGGTAAGTAAATCCACCATGACTCAGCGTCAGGCGCTTGTTGTGCCAAGGACGTGAGGCCCTTAAGTATCAATTGTTGATTATCCGCATTGGCATCATATTGGCTGCCGTGGTTTTCGGGTTGCATCCACAGGTTGATTTCAGCACGGTAATAGGCCGCTGTTCCGGCGAAAAAAACCAGAAACAACACCCAGCAGGTGAGCAATCCAACCCAAGTGTGTAGCCAAGTCATTGAACGAAAAAAGGAGTCTTTCATAATCCACTCCCTTGAACACTTGTAACATCAAACGCTTTAGCGGCGAGGTAAGCTAAATACAGCAGACCGCTGAGCGCGAATAAATCCAGCCAGTATCGCCATGTTGATTTAACGCTGAACACCCAAATCACGGCGCAGGTGTACACAGTAAATGACAGCATCATGGCGGTTAACACCCGATCAACCTGAGATAACGGCAGGATTTGTGCGAGCAAAATAGTCGCTACTGCACTTAACAAATAGCCGCCAAAGGTCGCTGCGAGGCAGCGATTGCCTATGTGCAGGCTATCGTTCCAGATGGCTGACGTTTTCCAGCGCATCAGTCTTTGTGTTAACGGCGGAGTCATGTTGGTTTTTTCAGTCATGATGGTGTGCCACTTCTGCTGAATTTGTCTTGTGGGTGCGGGATAGCACAGAGATTAACAGGGCGGGTAAAAAGGTTAAGCTAAGTAGCGTTGCCACGATAAGACCTGCCAATACCACTATGCCAACGCCGCGGTAGAGTTCGCTTCCAGCACCGGGGAATAACACCAGCGGCAATAAGCCAAACAAGGTCGTCGCGGTAGACATTAGAATCGGTCGTAATCGACTGGCGACGGCAGATTTGACGGCTTCAACGACACCAAACTGACCCGATTGCAGGTTTTTACGGCTCTGTTCCACGATCAAAATCGGGTTGTTAACGACAGTGCCGAGTAGGATTAAAAACCCAAGCATAGTAATCATATCAAAGGGTTGGTGCCAACCTTGGCCGCCAAAATACGCAAATAAGCTGCCAGTATAATTAAGCGCTTGTAAGCCGACTAAACCGCCAGCAAGTCCTAGCGGGATAGTGATCAGCACAAATAACGGATAACCCCAGTGATTAAAAATCGCGACTAATAACAAGTAGATGATCAACACGGCGACCAGAAAATTGCTGGAGAGTGCCGCTTTCGTCGCTTCGAGCTGATCGGCTGCGCCCGAAATATCCAAACTGACATCTTTGCCGACAGCACCCTGTTGATAGAGGATGGGGACTAATTCTTCCCGCACCTTAGCCACAGCGGTTTCTAACGCAATGGAACGCGGCGGAATAATGTAAAGAGTCACGGTTCTGCGGCCATCGACGCGGCGTAAACTGTCGCTATCCATTTGCTCACTAATGTCGGCCAAGGCTTGCAGTGGCAGTACATTACCCTTAGGCGTGACTATCGGCGCGAGTGCCAATTGCGACAGACTCTGTTGATTGCCTGCCAGACTAAATAGAAAGATATCCACCTTGTTATCACTGAGGAAAAACTCGTCGACATAGGCGCCATCGCTCAGTGCCGAAACTGCATAGCCAAACTCGCTACCGCTAAAATCTTGTTCTACAAGACGTTGCCAGCGAGGGGAAATCTGCCACAGCGGTTGATCTAGCGACAAGGTCGATGGGTCTGAATACAGCTGTGGTTCGGCAAATACTTTTTCCGCCGCTTGATACGCCGCTTCGGCAGCGCGATAGAGACTGGCTTGATTTGGGCCAGAAATATCCAAGGCGACAGCGCGGGTGCCACCATCGTTGCTGGAAATAATGGAACCCCGCGATGAATAGGCGCGCATGCCCGGATATTGCTCAAACAAGGCGGTGAGTGAGCTCATCATGGCATCCATATCTTGGCTGCGAACGGGTTCGCTCATCACCCAAATACTGCCGACACCTACGCTGAGGGTATAGTATTTTAGCGGCGGAATTTTTTGCTCACCACGTTCAAAGGATGCCGCCTCGGCATTGACTCTCGCGGATAGCTGAGTCGTTAATTCTTCTGCAATTTTAGCCATTTCCGATAGGTTGTAACCCGGCGGTGCGACCATAGAAGTAAAGGCTTTTGGTTCTTCACCTTCGGGTAAATATTCGGCCGGAGGCATCAGCCAAGCCGCAAGCCCGATCGTCGAGACGAGTGACAGCACAATCACAAAGGTGCGGCGTCTTGCCGACAGTACAAGTTGGCTGACTAAGCTCAATATGCGTGATGCTTTGGGGGGCTCACTTTGGTTTGTCTGCGCCGAGTGCATCTTACCGAAACCAAAACGGGCAATTGCGGCGGGTACGATGAACACCGCGACCAGCATAGAAGCGATAATGGATGAAGCGATGGCAATCGCGATATCCGAGTACAGTTGCCCCGCTTCTTGTTTGATAAATAGAATGGGTACAAACACTAGCACTGTGGTGAGCGTCGAGGCTAATACTGCGGGCCAGACATCGTAGATACCACTTATGGCTGCTTCGAGACGCTCTAATCCGCGTCTGCGCGCTTGTTCAATACTTTCGAGCACCACAATGCTGTTATCGACCGTCATGCCGATGGCAAAGGCAACACCCGCCAGTGAAATGACATTAATAGTGCGATTAAACACCAGCAGCCCGACGAAGGCGGCTAAGGTACACAGCGGAATACCGATAACACCAATCAGGGTGGCTCGATTCGAGCGCAAGAAGAGGTACATGACCAAGGTTGCCAGTAAGGCACCTAGACCTAAATTGACCCACACATTTGCAACCGAATCTTGCACATAGCGCACATCATCACTGAATAACTCTAACTGCATGGCGTGCTGGGCGAGTTGATTTTGATTGATCTGCGCTATCACGGGCATCATGGCATCTTTGATGGCGATAACGTTAGAACCGACATCCCGTTTGACCGCTAAGCTGAGGGTGCGTTCTTGTTCGGCAAAGGACAGTTCTCGGATCTCGGCGTGGTCGAGTTTTATCTCGGCAACGTCTTGCAGCAGAATATTCGTATTACCTTGGCGTTTTAAAATCAGTTGCTTAAGTTGATTTAAATCCTCAAAACGGCCAATTACCCGCAGTAAATAACGTTTTTTACCACTGTCGATATCGCCCGCAGAAGTGTCCTTGTTGCGATCTCGAATGGCTTGGCGCACGTCCATAATGCTGATGCCGCGTTGGGCGAGTTTGGCGGGATCGAGCCGTATTTGAATTTGCCGTTCAGCGCCGCCTTGAATAGTGACAGAGGAAACGCCTTTGACGCGCTCCATTTGTGGGCGAATAAAGTCGTTAGCGAAATCGCGCATCATGTCTATGTCTAGATTCAGCGGGTTCCCCGCGACAGGCACGAGGCGGAAATACATGAAAGCGTTGTCTGAATATGAACTGCTGTAAAGCCTTGGTTGATCGACGTTTTCAGGGTAGGACGATACTTGGCTGAGCGCATTGCTAACACGAATAAGCGCGTCGCTTATCTCAGTGCTTTGGGGGAATTCGAGTTCTATCCATGCCGAACCCGTATCGGCCCAAGAGGTCATGCGTTGTAAGTTGGGCAGGGTGCGCAGGTAGCGTTCCTGCTCAAGCAGAATTTCTTTTTCGACGTCTTGCGGTGTCGCTCCCGGCCAACCTGTGGCCACGCTGATGGTGCGCACATCTAAGTCGGGGATCATTTGGATTGGGATACGCAGTGCTGCAGCCGTGCCCAATACGCAAAATATCAAGACGATGACCGACAGTAAGGTGCCATGTTTAATTCCAAACTTCAGCATCCCACTAATCTCCTACTGCAGAGTTGAGTACAGAGACTGGCTGTTGGTCTTGTAGGCTTTCGTTACCGCGGATCACTACGGGCGCGTCTTTAGGTAATGGGCTAAGGATTTCAATCCCGATGGCGCTCGTGTGGCCCACTTGAACGGTATGCCGTTGGGCTATGTTGTTTTGCACGGTAAAGACACTGAACTGGCCGTCCGGGTGACGGACTAGCGCATCTTGCGGCACGACAACACTGTGTTGCGCCCGCTGTAAGTGGAAGGTCGCAGTGGCCGATGTGCCGGGCATCAAAAGTCCACTCGCATCAGGAATGGTTAAGCGCACCAAGAAGCTGCGAGCATTGTGGTCGCTCACGGGGACGAGTGCATTCACATGGCCGATAAACTGCTGTTCAGGCAGCATATCTGCGGCAATATCGACTTGAGTTGCAGTGGCTATGTTTTGGAACATTTCCTGTGGGACTTGAATATCGAGCCAGAGCTGTTCTTGGGATACTAAGGTGAAGATTTCAGTGCCGACATTGACCCATTCCCCAGTTTCAGTTTGTTTGCTTGAAATCACTCCCGCAAACGGCGCGATCAGTTGGTGGCGGGCGACCACCTCTTTTTGGTGTGCTAATGCCGCCGTTAAACTCTGCAGATTAGCTTCGGCTTCGGTTAACGCCGCTTGGCGAATCGCGCGCTCAGTTTCGGGGAATAATTGCTGAGAACTGAGTGTTTGCGCTTCGGTGAGGAGTCGCTGTTTTTCTGCCAGCATGGTCTTAGCGGCCATTACATCGGCCTGACGCTGTGCTAATTGGTGTATGGCTAAGGTGTCATCGAGTGCGAGTAGAGGCTGGCCAGCGCGGACTTGCGAGCCCGCATCGACCAGCACTTTGGCGACTAGGCCATCGGTACGTGCAGATAAGCGGGCTACCCGTGCGGATTTAATGGAGCCACTGAGTGGCAAAAGTTCATTGGTACTGCCTGTTTGGGGCAAGGCGACTGTTACAGGTGCTGTGCTTGCGTGGACTGCAGAACACAGCATGTATAAACCTATCATTAAATAACGCACGTTAACTCCATCTCACTATTAAGATTATTACTGAGTGATAAAACTCGTGGTGGTGATGTGTAAAACGCTATCAACCTCGTTGCCTGCGAGTGTTTGTTTACCTTCTGTGGTGTGATTACTGACGAGTAAGTAGCGGCCCGCATCTGGGGTATCGAGGGCGAATTTACCTTGGGCATCGGTGGTGAAAGACTTGCTCCAAAAACCGGGGCGATACACTTGCACTGGATGATTCACCAGTGGCGCGCCTTTATAGCTAAGCACAAACTCGGGAACGCCTGACTTTACTGGCGTAAATTCAAAATCTTGCAGCGCTTTTGTGTGTTCTTGTCCCGTGCGGGCATAGAGTATTGCGGCCTGCAATCCGGTCTCGGTTTTCCATGGTTGCCACGCGGTATCGGCATAGAAACTGATGTCACTCTTGCTATCTTGGGTTTTGACCAGTAGATGATCGGCCTGTGCTGTGGCGGTTAACGGTGTCTTGGCATTGGCGGCGAAAATACGCGCCGCGCTTAACGATGCTAACTCTTCTGCCGAAGCCTGCTCTGAACCCGGTTCGCCAAATTGCACTTTAACCGAACCATCGTTATTACGCTCAAGCCATACTTCATGTGCTTGAGCCGAAAAAGCGATACCGCCGAGTAAAGTGAGTATTACAAGTACTTGTTTCATTTGATCATCCTTAATGTTATTTCTGGTTAGGGCTATGTTTTAGAGCGTCCAACGTAGTGACAGTGTGGCATTACGTGGCTCGCCAAAGTCGGCGTAACCCCAGAGTGAACGGTTGTAGTTCTTGTCGAAAATATTGTTAATGTTCAATTGCATAGAAATAGATGGTGTGATTTGGTAGCCAAACATTAAGTCAACGAGTGAGTAGGCGGATTGTGTTTGGCGGTAAGCCACATTCGGCGCGCCATCGACACCCCAAATAGTGCCTTGATAGAAGGTGCTGCTCTGCCAGCGCCAGCTCGCACCTGCAGTAATGCCCGGTAGAATATCTTCAAAGTTATATTTAGTGGTGAGTTTGAAGATATCTTCGGGCAGATAAGTTTGACGACGTAGGCCATCTTTATCTTCTGCATCGTTGTGTGTATAACCACCGCTGATATCCCATAAGTCGGTAAGACGTCCGGCAATTTCTAACTCATAGCCCTTGGTGGTAATCCCATCCACACTTTCGTAGATAGAGTCACCGGAAGGTAGCTGACCTTTACCTGCATATTCAGGTTCGTTGTCTTTATTGGTTTCGTAGATGGCGGCTGACATGTTTAGCGTGTCATCGAACAGCGCGACCTTGACGCCGCCTTCGACGTTTGTGCCTTCTGCAGGTTCGAGCAGTTGGCCATCTTCACCAAAATAGGTGCCAGGTTTGAAGATTTCAGTACGGCTAGCGTAGACAGCGATCTGCTCGGTCACATCGTAGACTAGGCCGTAGTAGGGGATGAAAATACCGGTTTTTTCCATGGTTGCATCTGTGCTGTTACCCACGAGATCATGCTTTTCATAGGACCAGTTACTTACGCGTCCACCGACCATTAATTTCAGTGAATCCAACAGATTGACACGGACAGTGCCGTAAACACCCGATTGGCTTTGCTCATTGGTTTGGCCATTGGTGGGTGAATTAGGAATATTAGGCTTGGGATAATGGCCTTGATCCGCCACGTTATAGCGACGTTGGCGTGCGGAGTTTGTGTTGATGTTATCGAACTCGTTGTCACCGTAGTTAAAACCGATCACAGCGCTATGTTCACGGCCGAGTAAGTCGAAGTTACCCGTTGCATACAGGTTGAAACTGTTGGTATCTGACTCGCGATCATGTTGGGCGGCATAAGTATCGCCCCAAGGGCCAACAAATTCGCCGGTTGATTTGACGATATAATCGCCAGGGTAAAAGGCCAATGCATCTATGGTGGCGTTGGCGATACGATAGGCACTGACGAGTGACCAGTCGTTATCGAATCTATGTTTAAATTCGGCCATGAGACTCTTTTGGGTCACGTCCCAATGGGTCCAGTCCTGTGAGCTAGAGTAGTTGCGGCCAAAATCGACAGCTGTGCCATCGGTATAAAATGCGGGATTAGAGTTCCAGTTATACACACCGTCGGTTTGTGATTTTTGATAGTCCGCAAACAGTGACAAGCTAGTATCGGTACTTAGACTCGTTTCAACTACGCCATAGAGCACTGTGGTATCGCGCTGATAGCGATCGATAAAAGAATCGCCTTTCTTCACCGCACTCACGAATCGACCTTTCACATTGCCCGAATCCGTTAGCCAGCCAGAAACATCGGCTTCTAATCTATAGGTATTCCATGAGCCATAACTCGCACTTGCCGTGGCGCGGGTGTCATCCGTTGGGCGTTTACGAATAAAATTAACCGTGGCAGAAGGTTCACCTAAACCGCTTAAAATCCCTGCCGCACCTTTTAATACTTCAACCCGTTCGGCAATCACAGGGTCTAAACCTTGATCAATTGAGCCGCTGTAAACATGGGATGAAGAGGTCGTGATTAAGCCGTCAATTTGGACACCGCTGTCTAGTGCATAGCCGCGCACGAATATCTGACTGTTTTCAGAGGCATCGCCCACCATAGTCACGCCAGGAGTGTGATTTAACACTGACTCCATAGTGACCAAACCTTTGTCGCTGATCATCTCTTCGGTAATCAAAGTGACGCTTTGTGGGGTTTCTTTGAGTGACATAGACAAACCCGTGGCGCTATTCATTGCTGCGCGGGTGTATGTTCCTACCACGTTCAATCTTTCTATCTGTTCTGTATCTTTTTTCTCATCTTGCTTAGGGTCAGTATTGGCTTGAACCGTCAGAGTAAGTGTGCTGAGAAGTACAGGGATCAATGGCGAGCGCCAAGACGTTAAAACAGATAGGGGAGGCATGGTATTTCAATCCTTTCAGGCGATTTCAGATTAAATGATGATTGGTGATCCTGAGTGCAAATAAAGCGTTTAGGTGCAAATGAGAATCGATCGCATGATAGGTTTGTTGAAAATAAATGCAATATGCTCAATGTGTAAATTGTTTAAGCTGGGTTGTAACTTATTGGCGAATAGCTTGTCAGCGAGCTGTGATAAGCCGTCGCAGTGGGATCTGAGGTTTTAGCGCATGCCTTACTATAACTCGGTTTCAGGGCATTGACTTGGAATTCAGGCTGTTGTGGATAGGGTCAATTTAGCCAACAAAAAGGCCACAGTCGTTACTGACTGTGGCCTTTAATCTTTACAATTGAATCGAAATCCAGCGGACTTGTTAAGCCTAAAAGTGTGATTTACACCTTAGGTTTATGCCCGCACTTGGCCTGTGCCTGAGACTAAATACTTCTCAGCGGTCAAGGATTCGAGTCCCATTGGGCCGTAGGCATGTAGCTTAGATGTCGCGATGCCGATTTCTGCTCCAAGGCCGAGTTCGCTGCCGTCGGAGAAGCGCGAAGAGGCATTGACCATTACCACAGAAGCATCGACCGCACGTTGGAAGTGTGCGGCAGTAACTTCGTTTTCGGTGCAAATCACTTCGGTGTGCTGGCTACCAAAACGGGCAATATGTTGGATAGCATGGTCAAAATGATCGACTTGGCGAATGGCAATTTCGAGATCTAAATACTCTTGGCCGAAATCGTCTTCTTCCATATACGTACAGTTTTCGAAGTAGCCACCGGATTGAGTACAAGCGTTGATTTTAACCTTATGCTCGGCCAGCGCTTTGGCTACTTTAGGCAGGAATTGCGAGGCAATTTCTTGGTGTACTAATAGGGCTTCGAGGGCATTACATACGCCAGTGCGCTGGGTTTTACCGTTGAGCAGTAAGTCCATAGCAATATCCAGATCGGCATCTTTATCGACGTATAAATGACACACGCCTTTAAAATGCTGGATCACTGGTATTTTACTGTTGTCAGTCACAAAGTTAATCAAGCCTTCGCCGCCGCGGGGAATGATCACATCGATATAATCTCGTTGCTGCAGCAGTTCTAGCATGAGGGCGCGATCTGGGTCGGGCACCACTGTGATTAACGCCTCGGGCAAGCCGTATTGTTTCAATACGCTTTGCAAAATAGTGGCGATAATTTTACTGCTGTGCAGCGCCTCTTTACCACCGCGCAGGATCACGGCATTGCCGGATTTAAAGCACAGGGCACCCGCATCGGCGGTGACATTGGGACGCGCTTCATAAATCATACAAACCACGCCTAAGGGAACGCGCATCTTACTGATGGATAAGCCGTTAGGTCGCTGACCAATATAGCGTTCGTTGCCAATCGGATCGGGCAAGGCGGCGATGGTTTCAATGCCTACCGCCATAGCTTCGATACGTTCTGGCGTTAGCGTTAATCGGTCGAGCATGGCTGGGCCGACGTTATCGGCGGTCGCTCTGTGTAAGTCGATTAAATTTGCGCTTTGGATTTCATAGGACTTTTCGCGTAATGAGCGTGCCATATCGAGGAGTACAGTATTTTTAAGCTGTTCGTCAACTTGGGCGAGGATCAGAGCCGCTTTGGCAGCTTCTTGAGATAAGTTTTTGATTAAAGTCATATTTACTCCGCTTAGATGTTTACTCGCTTAGTTTTATTCGGCTGATGCTTATTCGAGAATGGCGATGTTTTTCTCGGAAATAATCGGTCCAGTCTTTTGCTGAAATTCACTGGCAAACTCGCGATCGTCTTGGTCTGTGATAAAGCTAAGTAAACAACTGCTGTAATTGGATTTGGCCTTTGCCAATTTAGTGCCATCGTCTTTGCGTACTAAAATGGTGTCACCGACAGAAAAGTCCCCATTGATGGCAACGACATCGTCACTGGTCAATTGCTCGCTATGGATATCAAGGGCGATATTAAAGTCATTTTCAACAATGACTTCGCCTTGAGCCTGCGAGGTATGTGTCATCCAGTGCAAGTGATCCTGCATTGGCTTCTCATTGGGGGTAAATAAGGTTCCTGGGTTTTGGCCCTTCAACAATTGGTTGAATGAGTCGGCATCAAAACCATTGATAATAAAGGTTTCGATCCCGTGGGAAATCGCCTTCTTGGCAGCTTGTATCTTAGTCCGCATTCCCCCTGTACCGACGGCACTGCTGGCGCCGCCCGCCATGGCGTAGATCTCGGCATTAATCTCGGTCACCTGCTTGATAAGCTGTGCATCGGGATATTCATGGGGGTTTTGCGTGTAAAGCCCATTCACATCCGAACAGATAATCAGCGTATCGGCATCGGCCGCCGCGGCGACCATGGCCGAGAGATTATCGTTATCGCCAACTTTGAGCTTGTCGGCGGTGACGGCATCGTTCTCGTTGATGATAGGCAATAGCCCATGTTCGAGTAGGCTGAAAATCGTGTCTTTAATACTGATGTAACGATCTCGATTGCGTAAATCACCGTGGGTTAACAGTAGCTGTGCGGTTGGGAAATCAAATAACTTGTTCCATGTGGCCATCATATCGGCCTGACCCGCTGCAGCCATGGCTTTTTTCACTGTGACGCTCGGTTTATCAACCTCGCCAAAGTGATGCCATCCTGCAGCGACTGAGCCCGAAGAGACCAAGACAACTTGGATCCCTTGGGCACGACAATAAGTAATAAATTGGGCAATGCCGAGTAAGTAGTGGCTGCTGCAACCTTGTTTGTGTGGAGCAATCAGGGCACTACCTACCTTAACGACAATGCGTTTCCAGGGTAAGTCAGTCATGCCTGCGCGCCTCATCTATCTTCGGCTAAAACACGGCCAGCCTTATGGAATAATTTAGTGGTTTTGGCACAGGGATCAGTATCGAGTAACGAGACTATCCAAATCACCACACTGCTCACGGCAAAGCCGGGGATCATCTCATACACCACTGTGGTTAAAGCTTTACCGTCAGCAAGTACTGGTGCATAAATCCAAAACAGCACTGTGGCTGCGCCTGACACTATGCCGGCAATCGCGGCTTTGTGGGTTAGGTTAGCTTTATACAAGCTAAACAAGACTAACGGACCGAAGGCTGCACCGAATCCTGCCCATGCATTACTCACCAGTGATAGCACACTGCTAGAGCGGTCAAGCGCCAGTAGACTTGCGACAATTGCCACGCCTGCTACGCCAAAACGTCCCATTTTCACCATGTCTTTTTCGCTAGATTCTTTCTTCGACATCACGCGATAGATATCTTCCGTTAGCGAGCTTGATGACACTAATAGTTGCGATGAAATGGTGCTCATGATCGCGGCCAGAATTGCGGCTAATAAGAAGCCACTAATGATCGGATGGAACAATAACTCAGAAAACACGATAAAGATGGTTTCAGGATCGGTCAGCTTCATGCCAAATTTATTGGCGTAAGCGATACCGACAAGACCTGTTGCCAGTGCACCCACAATGGTCACTGTCATCCAGCCCATACCTATGTGTCTGGCGGTTTTAATGTCAGCGACTGAACGAATTGCCATAAAGCGCACAATAATATGCGGTTGGCCAAAGTAACCGAGTCCCCAAGATAAGCTTG
This sequence comes from Shewanella sp. SM55, assembly GCF_025654025.1. Classification (NCBI taxonomy): domain Bacteria; kingdom Pseudomonadati; phylum Pseudomonadota; class Gammaproteobacteria; order Alteromonadales; family Shewanellaceae; genus Shewanella; species Shewanella sp. SM55. The sequence goes on from NZ_JAKKRS010000012.1 coordinate 79,816, forward strand.
AGATAAGCCCTAACATAGTGACGTTTTGCATGGCATCGGTGAAGTGTGGAATCGATTGATACGCAAAGTTCAGCATAGTGTCAGCGCTGGTAAACTCTTGATATGCCACCACGGGCACTAAGATTAAAGCGACAAACATGATACAGCCTTGGACAAAGTCAGTGAGGCTCACTGCTAAGAATCCGCCCAACAAGGTATAAGAAACCACTACGCCGAGGGTGACGACTAAACCTATGTTGTAGTTCAGGCCAAATGCTGACTCAAATAACTTACCGCCAGCCACTAAACCCGCTGAGGTATACAAGGTAAAGAAGATCACAATGATCACGGCCGAGATAATACGGATACTCCCGTTAGCATTGCCGAAGCGTTTAGCAAAAAACTCCGGGATAGTAAGGGCGTTATCCGCGACTTCGGTATAGACCCTTAATTTGGGTGCAACGACCAAGTAATTAATTAGAGCACCAATCAATAGTCCAAGTGCGATGTAAATGGTTTCGAAACCAACCAAAAACATTGCGCCGGGAAGACCCATTAGCATCCAGCCACTCATGTCAGATGCACCCGCTGAGAGTGCGGTGACCTGTGGGCTCACCTTGCGGCCGCCCAAAATATAGCCGGATACATCGCTGGTGGATTTTTTATAGGCGAATAAGCCAATAGCAAGCATGGCGATAAAGTAAATCGCTAAGGAAACGTAAGCCAGGTAATTCATGGATTATTTGTCTCCTAACGCTTTGTTATTTTGAATAATACTCGGTTTCAAAATGACAAAGAGATAGGTGCTTAATATTGCGCATAAACACATAAACTGCATGGTTTCCTTGGTGTGTAATCGGGTAAAGCTTGCTACTTGCGAGATAAGATTTTCCTCTGGTGGGTTCTCCGTAGACATAATTGCTCCTTGGTTGATAATTGAATTTATATCACCAATATAGTTAGTGATCTAATTATATTAAGGCATTTTATCGGCCAAATATCAAGCTTCTATTGGATTTAAATGGTTGTGGTGGCGGTACGAGAGTGGCTTTTGGGGCGGAAAATAGTTTGAGAACTGACTATTTTTCAGAGGTGTTTTTCTGCTCGGCGATACTGTGGGCAGTGCGTTCGAAGGTTAAGGTGATGCGTTCAAACATCCCAGTAATCAGAGTGAATTGTTCGTGGGGTAACGGGCATTGCGCCAGCGCTTGTAATAAGGCTTCGCTGCTGGTGTTAAACTCTTCTGCGACTTGGCCGTGGGCGCAGGCGATAAATGCCTGACCTAAATTGTGTTGCCAGAGGTTGAGTGCATTTTCTAAGTCTGAGTGCGTATCTGAAATCCCCTGCAACATGCGTCGCATTCGAATCGACACATGGCCTAGATTAAGTGCAGTGAACACCAGATCGGTAAATACCCTCGAACTCTTGCCCGAGCCTTTTTCGTAACTGGCGATCCGCAGCAGTCGATCGCCCATGCGGGCGTTAAACCAAGGCTCAGGATCGTTATGCTGCGCGATATGCACTAGATCTTTTTGGATAGATTGCAGCAGACGATATTGCATCAGCCGCTGGCTAGGTTCGGTAATCAATTTAAACAACCAATACAGCACAGTAACGCCAACAAAAATCGCTAAGGCATTGCTGACGGTGTTTTCTATCGCAAATGAAATGGTATTACTGGGCTGTACTAACACAGCAAACGGCACGCAAATCCCGAGACCATAGGGCAAGGTCGGTCGATTCGCTAAGGCGAGTAGCCCAATAAAAAAGGGGCCTGCGAGCACTAAAATGAGGATTTCGAAATCGCCGCTACTCTCTGCCAGCAAAGGTAAAGCGTAAAACACTGTGAGGGGCACAGCGATAGTGATACCAACAAGAATACGGCGCAAAATCGTGGTTAGTATCGGCAGTGGCTGGCGCGCCATCATGATGGAAAAGACTACAGGCATCAGGATCATCATGAGTACCGCACTCGACCCTGTGCCGATCCACAGCGAAGCCCCAATGACAAATACCGCCATGCTGCGTAGACCGGTCGTAAACCCTATCAGTGGATCTCGGTGAAATTCCATTGGCGGCGCGTTGAGTTGTACCGCAGAATTGCTTGTCAGCACGTTATAACTTTTGAGCACCATGATCAGATCGGCGCTTAATTCCATCGCAACTTTGAGTAAGCGAGTCTCTAATGGGCTTCGGTCGCGGTATTGCATCAGGTTTTGCTGGAGTTGATACCTCAAGGTGCGCGCCATTTTGTAGCATTCTTGGTCATCACTGGATTGCGCCATCAAGGTAAAACTACTGCGCATATTGGCTAAGGATTTCGCGAGTGGTTCGCTAACCAGATGGGAATGATTACGTTGCAGCCGGCCAAATATTTGGATTGCCGCCAATAGCGAAAGGGTTTTATTGCAGAGAAAGTTCGGCGCATGGCTCTGCCCGCGTCCTTCGGGGCCTTCATAAATCACTGCGCTGGAGTCGTCACTCAGCGCCGATACTGATTCCATAATAGTGTCGATATGTTCATGGCGGCTCGCATGTACGCCCTGTAAATCGAGTTCTAATGCAAGATAGTTAAGCGTTTGATTAATTGTGTTTTTAGCATGCAGTTGCAGGCCATGTTTTACCTTAGTCGGCCAAAGTAGCGAACTGACCAAGACGGCACAAATTGCGCCGACGATAATTTCGCTGATCCTCGCCTGCGCCACATCGAATATTTTTGCACTATCGGCTGTGCCTGGGCTCGCCATCACAATGAGCACTATCAAGCAGGCTGTCATGCCCGCCATAGCAAAGGCATAGACAAAGTTTTGCTGGCGCACCATGGCCGACAACCCAGAATTTAACCCTATCCAGCAGGCGAGTAATCCTAAGGCGAGTTCGGGATAGGGTGTAAACCCGTTGAGTATGGCAATCCCTGCAAGTGCGCCGACTAAGGTGCCGCCAATTTGGCATAAGCCCTTTTCGATCACGAGGCCACTTTCGGGGCGAATTTGCAAAAATACCGCTGACACCAGCGCCCAATATGGCCGTTCTAAATTTAAAAACATGGCCACATATAAGGCGAGCGCCATCGAGATCACGCCTTTAATCGCGAAGATGAGGGTTCGTCGGTCGGGAAAAAATAAACTCTTAAGTAATAGCGTCATAATGACTATTTGTCAGTCTGTAGCTTGATGGAAACTGTCATGCCGACGCTCAGTTCTATGTCCTTAGGAATGCTATCTAGCTGGATATCGACCGGAATACGCTGCGACAACCTCACCCAATTAAAGGTTTGGCCAATTTGCGGTAATAACTGCCCATTAGCGGTGACATTGGTATTGGCAATCGCCTTACCTATGCTGACCACTTTGCCGTGCAAGACATGGCCACCACTCATTAGGCTGACATCGGCGTTTTGACCTATGTGAACCAAGGGGATTTTGGTTTCTTCAAAATAGCCTGTGATATAGAGAGAGTCTTGTTTGACGAGCGAAAATACTGAGTTGCCTTTGCTGACATAGTTGCCATTACGCAGGCTTAAATTGATCAGGGTGCCATTTTCGGGAGCGTGAATTTGCGTCCGCGCTAAGTCAATTTTGGCGGTATTCAATTGTGCCTGTGCGAGTTCATAACTGGTTCTTGCCAGTTCGGTATTGATAAAGGCTTCGTCGAAGGTTTCTTTGCTGACTAAGTTGGCGTTGGTCAAATCGATACGGCGTTTGTATTTATGTTTTGCCAGTTCCCATGTCAATTTTTGGCTTTCCGCTTTGGCATTTAATTCGGCAATTGTGGCCTTGTAGCGGGTATCGTCCACTGTGAACAATACATCACCTTTATTAACGACTTGATTGTCTTTTACATTCAGTTGGTTTACCCAACCGGATACATCTGGCGCTATGGTAATGATTTCGGCGCGAACTCGGCCGTCGCGGGTCCAAGGAGAATAAAGGTAGTGCGACCATATCCAATGTCCGGCGATACCTGCAATCGCGACCACAATAAGGGTGAGGCTGATACGAAAGATTTTTCCCATGAACAATCAACTCCCAAGCAAGTAAATGACCAACGCCAGATAGCAGATAAACAGCCCAACTTCGAACCAAGCTGCGCGCCACAGCTTGTGATAGAGCCCAGTTTGATAGAGTACCCCGCGAGTGATGCAGGAAAGCAGAAAAGCGAAGGGGATAAATATAATTAATGGACTAAATAACAAACCATCGAACGCGAGTTCTTTAAGCATTACGCTATTCATCCCGATAACAGTGGCGCAGCGATAACAGCGCTAAGTGTTTAAAATGCAAAGTACTCAGTCGAGATTATAGGAAAGTCGCGTGAGAGTTAATGGTTTTATGCTATCTGTGATCAATTAGGGCCAGCATAAGCTGGCCCTAAATATGATGAAATCAAAGCGAAAATCGCTTCTACCTCATGGTAACAAACTCTTCCGCGCCCGTGGGGTGGATAGCAACGACCGCATCGAAATCGGCCTTAGTCGCGCCCATTTTCATGGCGACGCCGAAACCCTGAAGGATTTCGTCCATACCAAAACCAATACCATGAATACCAACGACTTTTTCGTCCTTGCCAGCGCAGACTAACTTCATCTTACAGGCTTGGCGATGGGCCGTAACGGCGGTGTACATGGAGGTAAACGTCGACGTATACACTTTGACGTTATCGTCGCCGTATTGAGTACGGGCCTCAGGTTCGGTCAAGCCCATAGTGCCGATAGGTGGATGGCTGAACACAACGGTTGGGATCAGGTTGTAATCCATTTTGGCATCTGTCATACCGTTAAATAAACGCTCAGATAACAAACGGCCCGCTTTAACCGCAACAGGGGTGAGCTCTACGCCGCCCGCCATAATGTCGCCGACACAGTAAATCCCTTTGTGAGTTGTATTTTGCTGCTCATCAGTGATGACATAGCCTTTGCTATCTAATTGCACTTCGGTATTTTCTAGGCCGATATTGCCTGTTGCAGGTGAGCGGCCAATTGCCCAAATTAGGCAATCGACTGTAATGCTTTCACCGTTTTCTAAGTTTAATGTCAGGCTGTCATCGGCATTTTTAACCACGGCTTTTGGCACGCTATGGGTGTGTAATGTCGGGCCTTCGGTTGCCATCGCATCGACGAGAGCATCGACTAATATAGGGTCAAAGTTACGCAGCGGCGCATGTTTACGCACTAATAAGTGAGTTTCACTGCCCAGAGCGTGTAACACGCCAGCGACTTCTACGGCGATATAACCCGCGCCAACAACGGCAACACGCTTAGGTTGCTCGCGTAGGGCGAAGAAACCATCGGAGTCGATACCGTATTGCGCGCCAGGAATGTTCGGAATCGTCGGTGCGCCGCCAGTGGCGATAAGAATGTGATCGGCGGTGTAATGTTCGCCGTCCACTTCGATGGTGTTGCCATCCACAAAACGGCCGTAGCCATTTAACAGCGTCACTTTGTTGTTGGCAAAACCACGGCCATAGGCATCGTGAATACGACCAATGTAGGCTTCGCGGTTTTCGACCAAAGTGTTCCAATCGAATTTATTAACAGTGACGTCGAAACCATAATCTTTGGCGTAAAGGTTCATCGCTTCGGCAACATGGGCGCCATACCACATGACTTTTTTGGGCACACAACCTACGTTTACACAGGTGCCACCCACGTGTTTGGCTTCGATGAGTAGAACCTTAGCACCACGCATTGCCGCTCGGTTTGCTGAGGCGATACCGCCGCTGCCTGCGCCTAGGCAGATATAGTCAAAATGTTGAGCCATGAGTTTCTCCGTCTTACTTCAAGGATGAGATGCTTTACAGCAGAAGGTCATTGTAGGGGGCTTTGTGGTAACAGACCAGCCTATTGCATCACTAACGTATAAGGCATTGCTTTTAATAAAAAATATTACTAAAGCTGCACTCAGTTGTTATCGCGTGGCTGTTTCGCGGCGATATTGGCACTTAGAGTGATCGTTTTGAGCTGGGCCTTCTGCACCACATTTCAAACACTGCCACTCTTTTTGGCGGGCGCTGAGTTCGTCGGCTTGATGTTTAGCAGCGTTATCTTGCTTGTCGCCGAGTAGGGACTCTAGCTGATCCATACGTTTATCGAGCCAACGGCAATTAGGATCATTGGCGACATGTTCACGACTGGCTAGCTGTTGTTTGCGACTGAGTTTTTTACTCTTAGCGGCTTTGTTCGATTGAGTGGCTTTAGTTGATTTAGTGGTTTTGGATGGCTCTGCGGGTGTGACAGTGGGGGGCGAATACTCGAATGCACTTTGCACTTGGTTAGGCACATTAATCGGCTTACCTTCATTGTCGAGCAAAGTGCCTAGGGGCAAAGGCGCGGTTTGTGTCGGTTGCGCTAAGGACTCTAGACTCGGTTCAGGCTCAGATACCTGTTGCGCATTAGTCGAGCTTGTCACTTGGATAAAAAGCAGGGGCAAGATAATGATAGCGGTTCGGATAAGATAGAAATGATACGTTAACATTCCCTGTTCCTCGGCAAAATCGATGTGAATAGTGAGTCGCTCCGTCGACATTTTGAGTTTAGTTAGAGAGCTTTGTTTTTGCCAAATGTCGCGGGATAAATTGACAGAGGGAGGTTGCAATACGGCGCTAGAAACACAGAGCTAAAACGACGTTAAAACGTTATCGCAAAGTGGATGCCTGCATAGGTTTGATCCTGTGAACTCATATCGCCATTGGCTGAGGCTTCTTGCTCAATATCACTCTGGGCAATGCTGTGGCTAATGTGTCCGCTAATATTCATGCTTGGGGTCAGTTGATAATTCGCTTCGAGGCCAAACTGCAGGTTATTACTGCCATCGTGTTCTTCTGTGCGGTATTTAAAATCAAACCCTTGAGTGATATAGGGCGTGAGGCTGAACTGGTCTGTGATATTCCAATAACTGTGCAAACTCACTTCAACAAAGTAGCCTGCCGCCTCTGTGGAATAGACATAACTCATCGATGGTACCAACCAAGCTGTGGCGCTGTAGGCGAGTTCTGCAAATAGCTCGTTATCTTGGCAGCGGCTATTGCTATAGCCTTCAATGCGCTGATATCCCAGATTAGCCTCTAGGTTTTCGGCTAAGTTGAACCCATATTCAAGGCCGATATTCCACTCTGTATAGGCTTGGCTATCACCGCGTCCGACTAAGGCATAAGTGGTTAAGTTGCCGTGTTGAACGGCAGCATTGAGCCAATAAATACCCCCATTTTGCAAGTTATTGCGACCCTGTGAGACATATTTGCTGTCCCAACCTAAATCCAGCGTCACCGCCAAAGGTTCTGTTATCTGGCGGGGTAATATGGTGTTTGAAATACTATCGACTTGTTCTAGGCTCTCATTAGCAACTGCGTTGTGACTAAGGCAGTTGATCCCTAATGTGCAGAGGACGCTGGCGATAAGTTTCACTGAGTGTGTTGCCATATTTTTGCTGATTTTGGTCGAGGTACGTTAGTTATGCAGATAATACCTTGCCCACATACAAACATTAATGCGAATTGATTCGATTTGCGATCGAGATTGCAACAATGTGTAGGTAAATAAAACGTAAATCCTAAATGCGAACTAGTTCACTTTTTTTCAGGGGAAATAGGGTTAAGTAAGGCGTTCGAAGGGGACAATCGGTTTTCTCGCCTTGATAAATAGGCCATTAGCCCTTATTTATAACAGATACAGATTGTTGAGGAGTCAATATGAGCAACCCTTTGCTTAGCGGCGCAAAATTACCGCTTTTTTCACAGATTAAACCGGAACATATTCAAGTCGCCGTTGAGCATGCCATTGCTCAGTGCCGCACTAAGATTGATGAAGTGCTGCAGAACCAAGGTTCTTTTACGTGGGACAACTTGGTCGCGCCATTAGAACAGGTTGACGATGAGCTAAGCCAAATTTGGTCGCCCGTTTCTCATATGAATTCAGTGACTAGCACAGATGAGTGGCGTGCCGCCCATGATGCTTGTTTACCTCTTTTATCGGAATACGGTACTTACGTTGGCCAACACCAAGGTTTGTATCAAGCCTATAAAGCGCTGCGAGCATCCAATGAATTTGCACAATTGAGCCAAGCGCAGCAGATGGTGATAGAGCACAGCCTGCGCGACTTTGAACTATCGGGTATTGGCTTAGATGACGCGCAAAAAGTGCGTTATGGCGAGATTGTAAAACGTCTTTCTGAACTCACCAGTGGCTTTTCGAATCAATTACTGGATGCGACGCAAGCTTGGACTAAGTTGATCACTGATGAAGCTGAGCTTGCTGGTTTGCCTGAGTCTGCCAAAGCCGCCGCTAAAGCGATGGCGCAGTCGCGTGAGCTAGAAGGTTGGTTATTTACCTTAGATTTTCCATCTTACCTACCCGTCATGACCTACAGCGAAAACCGCAGTCTTCGGGAAGAATGCTACCGTGCGTTTGTCACTCGCGCTTCAGATCAAGGTCCCAATGCCGGAGAGTTTGATAACAGCCCGCTGATGGACGAAATTCTTGCTTTGCGCCACGAACTCGCATTGTTACTCGGTTTTGACAGTTTTGCTGACAAATCCCTGGCGACGAAAATGGCTGAAACACCGGCGCAGGTGATGGCATTTTTAAATGAGTTAGCGCTGCGCTCAAAGGATCAAGCTAAGGCAGAACTGGCTGAGCTGAGAGCGTTTGCCGAGGCCGAATATGGCGTGACTGAAATGGCCTCTTGGGACTTAAGTTTCTATGCTGAGAAGTTGCAGCAGCATAAGTATGAGATTTCACAGGAAATCCTGCGTCCGTATTTCCCCGAAGATAAAGTGCTCTCGGGGTTGTTCTACACAGTATCGCGTTTGTTCGGCCTTAAAATCCTTGAGCAAAAGGATTTTGACCGATGGCATAAAGACGTGCGTTTCTTCGATATTTTCGACGAAACTGACGAACACAGAGGTAGTTTCTACCTCGATTTATATGCCCGCACAGGTAAACGTGGTGGTGCTTGGATGGATGACTGCCGTGTGCGCCGTCAAACCGCTAATGGATTACAAAAGCCAGTGGCTTATTTGACCTGTAACTTTAATGGTCCGGTCGATGGCAAACCCGCGCTGTTTACCCATGATGAAGTGACAACCCTGTTCCACGAATTTGGCCATGGTATCCACCACATGCTGACCAAAATCGATGTTGCAGGCGTGTCGGGCATCAATGGTGTGCCTTGGGATGCGGTCGAGTTACCAAGTCAATTTATGGAAAACTGGTGCTGGCAGGAAGAAGCATTAGCCGAAATTTCTGGCCACTTCGAAACGGGCGAGCCATTACCTAAAGCCTTGTTGGATAAAATGCTGGCGGCGAAAAATTTCCAGTCTGGCATGATGATGCTGCGTCAACTCGAGTTCTCATTGTTCGATTTTAGAATGCACCACGAATACGACCCAGCTAAAGGCGCGCGCATTCAAGAAACCTTAGACGAAGTGCGTCGTCAGGTGGCCGTATTAACGCCGCCGGATTTTAACCGTTTCCAACATGGGTTTGCCCATATTTTTGCAGGCGGTTATGCCGCAGGTTATTACAGCTATAAATGGGCTGAAGTGCTCTCGGCGGATGCCTTTTCCCGTTTCGAAGAGGAAGGTATTTTCAACCCTGAAACGGGTCGTCGCTTCCTGCACAATATCCTCGAAATGGGAGGCTCTGCCGAACCTATGGACTTGTTTAAACAGTTTATGGGACGCGAGCCGAATATCGATGCCCTGTTAAGACATTCAGGCATTGCTGCATAAGCAATTGTGAGTTTTGATAAATCAGCCCCTTTTAATGGGCTGATTATCTGAGGGTATTTAGCTTAATCGAACGATAAAAAGACGCCTTAGGGCGTCTTTTTTGTGAGCGATATCCCGCTTGCCCTGTGGTATGACCTCTGTTAGCCTGTGGCTCTTATTTCAAGGGCGGCGCGTTATGAATCTGTATTTTCGTTTGTTTTGGTTGTTATTTTGGCGCACGCGCCATTGTCGTAAGATCGATTTTCTAGGGACAAGCCGTATCACTTATCGTGCTTTACCGAGCGATTGCGACATCAATTTCCATCTCACTAATTCTCGCTATCCCGCGTTTATGGATCTGGCGCGGACCTATATGTTGGCTGAGATGGGTCTGCTGAAACGTTTCTTAAAGTTGAAGTGGATGCCGATAGTTAACGCCGCCGAATTTACCTATATTCGCGATATTAAGCCGCTGAAAACTTTTGAGATTGAAACCAAAGTCGTCGGTTGGGATGAAAAATATTTCTATATTGAACAACGCTTTGTGAGCGAACGTGGCCTACATTGTATCGTGCATGTGCGCGGTGTGTTTGTGTGCAAAGGTAAGCAAGTGCCGTTAGATGTACTAGTGAAAGAGGCGGGTTATACCGATCCTGCACCTGAGTTGCCGCCCGAAGTCGTGAAGTGGAAAGCGTTTTTGCAGTTGAAGAAAGAACGCAATATGTGATTGTGTTGAGGCATGACTTACTCGCTAAGGTATGCCTCTTATTCCTGCCGTTTCCTCCATCTCAGCCAGTAACACCTCTTCTTGTACTAACATCCAAGCGCCACGCAGTTGTGCCTGTTGCCAATAGCGCACGATTTCATCTAAATCCAACAGGTTTAGATGTTGGAAGCTATAGCTTAAACAAGGGATGAGTGCACAGTCGGCTAAGGTAAAACTGTCGCCACAGACCCAATGATGTTGTGTGAGTTGCGCGTCTAAGCGTTGAAACTGTGTCAGTAGTTGCTTCTCTAATTGTTTGATTTCGAATTCATTGCTGTCTTCTATGTGCTTTAACTTTTCTAATTGAAATAATGGGTTGTTAATATCATTGTCTATGATGCGATCGAACAAACGTACCTGTAAGTTGCGTTGTGGTTCTTGTGGCAGCAGCTGGGTACTGTTTTCAAAATGCCTATCTAAGTACTCGATAATAATGCTGGATTCGGGTATCAGCTGTTCATTTTGGGCTTTAAGCAGGGGGATTCGCGCTTGCGGATAACGTTGGTGAAATTCCTTGCGGGACAAAGGGTCGCGTAGATCTATGATTCTGGGGTAGAAGTTGGCCTGCTTTTCATAAAGTGCGATGAGCACTTTCTGTGAATAGCGTGATAACGGGTGATAAAAAAGCTCCATAGGCACTCACTCCAAACCCAGTCTTTTACGGACTTTACGTTTTAACTTTAGTCGTAATTGAAGCGCTTGCTGTAAGAGTTTTCTTAAAAAATGTTGGAATAAACACAATTTTTCTTGGCAAAGCCAAGTGATCCATCAGGGGTAAAAATAGGTATTATGAGCCCATATAGGAAGTGTCGGGATTTAATCATTTTAAAGGTAATAATATGAGCCAGTTAGAGCGTTTTTCATCTATTTATGCCAGAGCCAGTGAGCGCAAAGGCGGACCTGCTGGACTCGAAGCCTTATTGTCTGGTTGCCTGTCTGATGATGAAATTCGCCAATATCGGGATGCTGAATTATTGTCGGCGATGAGCCGTCAGGTGTTTCAAAGTGGTTTTGTATGGCGGGTGGTTGTGAACAAATGGCCCGAGTATGAGAAGTCTTTCTTTGGGTTCGAACCGCATAAAGTATTAATGTTATCGCCTGAGCAAATTCAAGCGCGGGCAAGTGATGCGACCTTGATTCGCCATCTTAAAAAGACTCAAGCCATTTATGATAATGCTCTGATGATCCACGATGTTGCTCGCGAACATGGCAGCTTGGCGCAGCTGATCGCCGCTTGGCCGACGCAGGATATTATCGGGTTGTGGGCATTTTTAAAGAAACGCGGTACCCGACTGGGCGGCAATACGGGCCCCTATTTTCTGCGCGGTATTGGCAAAGATACTTTTTTGTTAACCGATGATGTACAAGGCTATTTTAAAGCACATAAGTTAGTCGATACGGGTTTTTCATCACAAACGGCGCTTAAACAAGTGCAAGCCGTATTTAATCAGTGGCAACAGGAGTCGGGTCGTTGTTTGGCTGATATCAGCCGTATTTTGGCTTGCAGCGTGGGCGATAATCGAATTTAGTCCTGTTAAGTTGTGATTGAAGATGAACAAATTAGTTTTAATAGACAAATATTGCTTTGTTAGCAATATTTTTCATTACAGAAGCATTATTTGTGGGAGTCTGAGTTTCATTTAATGGGGTATTAATCTGAATTTCGGGTTTGCTCCGTTTTGGGGTAACCACTAAAATAGCCCGCTAGCTATTATTTGTGACTGTTTAATTGTGTGGCGTTACCTCATAACGCTGGCGCTGCCTTTTAGCCGTGCACAAATAGTAGATGTAATAAACTGCACAGCAATCCGCTATCGGATGTATTCATGTTTTTACGCACAAGCAGTCTGAAGCCTGCTCTTTGCTTACTCTCTTTCGGTATTGTCAGTCTTGATAGGGTCGTTTTTAACGACTTGATGCTGAGAGTGGCCTGAGTAAAAACAAGCGCGCTGCGTTTTCGTCTCTATGTACAAATTATTGCAACAAGTGGCAGTTAAGCTAACGTCATTGAGCTGTGGGCCTTGGCCTGCCGCAAGTCTAGAATATGAACAGATTTGCAACATATTCAATATGGAGTAGGCTTATTGGGTGTTTTACGGCATATCCCCCTAACAATGCCACTCAAAGTTAACCGATTTTTTAAATCGAATAACAATTCGATGAATATAGTAATGCTGAATGAGTGAAAATTTTCATTAGTTTACAATTTAGTTTCGTTATCTTCCTTGTTGATTCATATAGGCTATGAGATAAATAACGGATTTGATTTTAGTTATAATTACGGCTCGTGTCAGCGCAATAAGTGTACTGGTATGTGGGCAGTTAATATTTGAAGGAGTTCTCATGCGGCAGACAATTAAACTTGCCTCAGTTATAAGCGTGGCGTTATGGATGGCAGCTTGCAGCCCTCAAGAAGAGAGCGCTCAGGCGGGTGCTGGTCCACGTAGTATGGAAGTGGGAATCCTTAATGTTGTTGCCCAGCCACAAGTGATTCAGGTGGAATTACCAGGACGCAGTAAAGCTTTCCTCGAGGCTGAAGTTCGTCCACAGGTTAACGGTATTATTACTAAGCGTAGTTTTGTTGAAGGTGGCAATGTGAAACAGGGTGAATCTCTGTATCAGATTGATTCTTCAACTTATAAAGCTGCTTTAGTGAGTGCCAATGCTGATTTAGCCAGAGCGAATGCGGGCTTAGCCTCAGCAAAAGCTAAGGCGGCACGTTATCAGCAATTGGTAAAAACCAACGCCATCAGTAAGCAAGAGTTCGATGAAGCTGAAGCGGCATATAAAGAAGCATTGGCAAATGTAACCGTGGCTGAAGCTGCGATTAACACCGCTAAAATCAACCTGCAATATACTGAAGTATTAGCGCCTATCTCTGGTCGTATCGGTAAATCGAGTGTGACTGCGGGGGCGTTAGTCACTGCCAACCAGAGCCAAACATTGGCGACGATTCAACAACTTGATCCTATCAATGTGGATATTGCGCAATCGAGTGCTCAGTTGTTACGTCTTAAAGCTAAGTTGCAGCAAGGTAAGCTACAAGCTTCAGAAAATGCAGACGTGAAATTATTGCTTGAAGATGGCACTCAATATAGTCATCCGGGTAAGTTGCAGTTCGCTGAAGTGAGCGTGGATCCAAACACTGGCTCAGTTATTCTGCGCGCAGAATTCCCTAACCCAGAAGGTATCTTGTTACCTGGCATGTATGTTCGCGCTATGTTAAATGCGGGTACTGATCCACAGGCTATCTTGGTTCCACAAAAAGCGATTACGCGTAACTCTAAGGGTGAAGCTGTGGCTATGGTGGTGAATGACCAAGGTTTAGTCGAAGCGAAAACTGTGACGACCGCAGAAGTGATTAACAACCAATGGCGAGTCACTTCTGGTTTAACTGTGGGCGACAAGTTGATTGTGGAAGGATTACAGAAAGTTCGTCCCGGCGCTCCAGTAACCACCAAAGTTATTTCTGAAACGCAAGCACAATAGGGCATAGCTATGGCACGTTTTTTTATTGATCGCCCCATCTTTGCGTGGGTGATCTCCTTGATTATTATGCTGGCGGGGATCCTTTCGATCCGCTCGCTGCCAGTGTCCCAATATCCTAACATTGCACCACCGACCGTGGTGATCAGTGCTAACTATCCTGGCGCTTCCGCTAAGATTGTTGAAGATTCTGTGACTCAGGTGATTGAGCAACGTATGACGGGTATCGATCACCTTCGTTATATCGCCTCAGCCAGTGACAGTTTTGGTAATGCTGAGATCACTTTAACCTTTAACGCTGAAGCCGATCCGGATATTGCACAGGTTCAAGTACAGAACAAGTTGCAGGGCGCTATGACCCTGTTACCGCAAGAAGTGCAGGCGCAAGGGGTTAACGTTAACAAGTCGAGTTCTGGCTTCTTAATGGTATTAGGCTTCGTATCGACCGATGGTTCGTTAGATAAAGGCGATATCGCCGATTATGTTGGTGCGAACATTCAAGATCCTATGAGTCGCGTACCGGGCGTAGGTGAAATTCAGCTGTTTGGTGCCCAATATGCGATGCGTATATGGCTTGATCCGTTGAAATTGACTCAATACAACTTGACCAGTTTAGACGTTATCGCAGCGATTCGTTCTCAAAACGCTCAAGTTTCAGCTGGACAGTTAGGTGGCGCGCCCTCTGTGGCAGGCCAAGAGTTGAACGCAACGGTATCGGCTCAAAGCCGTTTACAAACGGCGGAAGAGTTCCGCAAAATTATCCTTAAATCGGATATTTCAGGCGCAAACGTCTTCCTAAGTGATGTGGCACGGGTTGAATTAGGTTCTGAAAGTTATGCTGTGGTGTCACTGTATAACGGTCAACCTGCGACAGGGTTAGCGATTAAGCTGGCAACGGGTGCTAACGCGCTTGATACTGCTGAAGCTGTTCGTGAAAAAATTGCTGAGATGAAACCTTTCTTCCCGCAAGGGCTAGAAGTTGTTTATCCTTACGATACAACGCCTTTCGTTGAAAAATCGATAGAAGGTGTAGTGCATACCCTGCTTGAAGCTATTGTACTAGTGTTCATCATCATGTACCTCTTCTTGCAAAATTTCCGCGCAACTTTGATCCCGACTATTGCAGTACCTGTGGTATTGCTGGGAACCTTTGCGATTCTGTCGTTAGCGGGTTTCTCGATTAACACTTTAACCATGTTTGCTATGGTGCTCGCCATTGGTTTGCTGGTGGACGATGCGATTGTGGTGGTGGAAAACGTCGAGCGGGTAATGGCCGAGGAGGGCTTAAGTCCACTGGAAGCGACGCGTAAGTCGATGGATCAAATTACCGGTGCTTTAGTCGGTATCGGTCTGACCCTCTCCGCAGTGTTTGTCCCTATGGCATTTATGTCAGGTTCAACGGGGGTTATTTATCGTCAGTTCTCTATCACTATCGTATCTGCGATGGCGTTGTCTGTTCTAGTTGCTTTGATTTTAACACCTGCACTTTGTGCGACTATGCTCAAACCGATTAAGAAGGGCCATGCTCATATCGAAACTGGCTTCTTTGGTTGGTTTAACCGTAGTTTCGATAAACTGACTAATCGTTATGAGTCGAGCGTTGCTGGGATCATCAAGCGCGGCTTTAGAGTGATGGCGATTTACGTTGTGCTGGTTATTGCAGTGGGTTGGATCTTTATCCGTATGCCTACGGCGTTCTTACCAGATGAAGACCAAGGTATTTTGTTCACGCAAGCCATTTTGCCGACTAACTCAACTCAAGAAAGCACCTTAAAAGTATTGGAGAAAGTGTCTGATCACTTTATGGCTGAGGAGGGCGTGAGGTCGGTGTTTAGCGTGGCGGGCTTCAGTTTTGCGGGTCAAGGGCAAAACATGGGTATCGCCTTCGTTGGTTTGAAGGATTGGTCTGAGCGTGAAGCGCCTGGTATGGACGTGAAGTCTATTGCTGGTCGCGCTATGGGTGTGTTCGGTCAGATGAAAGATGCCTTAGTATTTGCCTTCGTACCGCCTGCGGTAATCGAGTTGGGGACGGCGAACGGTTTCGACATGTACCTGCAGGATAAGAACGGCCAAGGCCACGAGAAGTTAGTGGCGGCACGTAATCAACTGCTTGGTATGGCGGCACAGAATCCAAATCTGGTGGGTGTGCGTCCAAACGGTCAAGAAGATGCGCCAATTTATCAATTACATGTAGATCACGCTAAGTTGAGCGCGTTAGGCATTGAAATCACTAATGTGAACAATGTGCTTGCAACGGCTTGGGGTGGTTCTTATGTGAATGACTTTATTGACCGCGGCCGCGTGAAGAAAGTATATGTGCAAGGTGATGCCCAGTATCGTATGCAACCGGGAGATTTAGATTCTTGGTACGTGCGCAATAACAAGGGTGACATGGTGCCATTCTCTGCGTTTGCCACTGGTGCATGGGAATACGGTTCTCCACGTTTAGAACGCTTTAACGGCTTACCATCGATGAACATTCAAGGTGCCACGGCTCCTGGTTTCAGTACCGGTGCAGCTATGACAATTATGGAAGACTTAGCCAAGCAGCTTCCTCCTGGTTTTGGTGTCGCGTGGAACGGTCTATCGTATGAAGAACGTCTATCGGGTAACCAAGCGCCAGCGCTGTATGCTCTGTCGATCTTAGTGGTCTTCTTAGTATTGGCAGCACTCTATGAAAGCTGGTCGGTACCCTTTGCAGTTGTGCTCGTGGTTCCGCTCGGGATCATCGGTGCCTTGATTGCAATGAATGGTCGCGGCTTGCCAAACGACGTGTTCTTCCAAGTGGGGCTGTTAACCACAGTAGGGTTAGCGACTAAGAACGCCATCTTGATTGTGGAATTCGCTAAAGAGTTCTATGAGAAAGGTTCAGGCTTAGTTGAGGCGACCTTACATGCGGTGCGTGTGCGTCTTCGCCCCATCTTAATGACGTCTCTAGCCTTTGGTCTGGGTGTTGTGCCGTTAGCTATCAGTACCGGTGTCGGCTCTGGTAGTCAAAACGCCATTGGTACAGGTGTACTCGGCGGTATGATGAGCTCGACTTTCCTAGGGATCTTCTTCGTACCATTATTCTTCGTGATAGTGGAGCGTCTCTTCAGTAAGCGCGAGAAGAAAGGTAAAGAACAGAAGCCAAACTCAGCTGAATAAGCTCGATCGTTTCTAAACTAAAGCCCTGCAATTGCAGGGCTTTTTGTTATTTTAATGCTGTTAGTTATAAAGATGGATAGGCACTGTGCGCGAGTTCTGGCATATTGCGCTTAGGCAGTTAAGAGGACGAAACATGGATGATGCTGCGTTGGAATGGCAAAAACTAGATGCACTCATTGCTAAGGGTAAGATGTACGTCATTTTGGTCTTTGGCGTATTTTTCTGGGGTATGCTGACGTCCCTCGTGGTCGCTTTAATACCTCGGGCGATCCATTCTGGGCGGAACTGCAAAGAGCGCTCTATATTTATCCCATTGGCGGTATTTTATTTGGTTGGTTTGTGTGGGTGCAGATTAATTGTAAGCGAGATAAACTGCGCGCCCAATAGTATCAATAGTTCTGGTTAAGCTGAGTGTAGGGGTGACATGGTGTTTTCGTGGGGTAATCTTGCCACTAAGCAACTTATCGTGGGAATGGTATGTCATGGCATAGCGCTGGCATTTTTGGCCTATGGCGTTTATGCATTTTACTTGCAGGAGCTTGTACTACCAGAGTTAACTCGCTGTGTCGGTGCTGCAGTGTTATTTGTAGGAATGGGGTTAGCCCCTCAATTATTTTTTATGTCAGTGAGCCAGATAGTATCGCAAGCTGAGGACTCGACATTAAAATCTACCCTACAGACCTATGTGTTTAATCTAGGTATTTTTTTGATGATCTGCAGTCTGTTAATGGAATGGCTATACGACTAAAGCTATTGAATAAAGAAAGGGCGTCGACTTCATCATCGACGCCCTTTTTATTGCGGTTAAGGCGTGTAGTAAGTCGCGGCTCCCGGCCCAACGGGCAGACCAAAGCCAAATACCCACAGGAAGAAGAACGCTGTCCAACCCACGAAAAACACGAGCGAGTACGGCAGCATAGTGGCGATCAGCGTACCTATCCCTAGGTTTTTCTGATAACGACAGGCAACCGCTAAGATCAAACCAAAGTAGCTCATCATAGGTGTGATTAAGTTAGTCACCGAATCTCCAATACGGTACGCCGCTTGAATCGTTTCGGGCGCATAACCAACCAACATGAGCATAGGCACAAAAATAGGAGCGGTAATGGCCCACTGGGCCGAGGCGCTGCCAAGCATCAAGTTGATAATGCCGCAGAGCATAATAAAGAACAAAAATACGATCGGGCCCGTCAAGCCAATGGATTGCAGAGCATCGGCACCTAACACCGCCAATACTGCGCCTAAATTACTCCAGTTGAAGAAGGCGACAAACTGTGCGGCGAAGAAGACGAGGACGATATACATGCCCATAGTGCTCATGCTGTGGGACATGGCATTGATGACATCTTTATCATTTTTGATGCTGCCCACGACTTTGCCGTAAATAAAGCCCGGTATGGCAAAACAGATAAAGATAAAGGCGACTATGCCCTTGAGGAATGGTGAACCTGAGATGAGACCGGTTTCAGGATGGCGCAGCGGTGCGCCTTCTGGTACGACTGAAATCGCTAAAATAACCGCGAGCACTAACATAGATAACCCAGCCCATTTTAAGCCGCGTTTCTCAATAGCACTGATGCTCTCCATCGATTGCAGTACGGTTTCGTCTGCATCATCATCTTGGTATTGAGCTAACTTAGGTTCGACGATTTTCTCTGTGACAAAGGCGCCAAGGAAAGTGATCACAAAGGTGGAGACAAACATGAAGTACCAGTTTACTTCTGGGCCGACGTTGTATTGAGGATCTATCATGCGCGCGGCAGCTTCGGTAATGCCCGATAGCAAGGGATCGACAGTACCAAGCAATAAGTTAGCGCTATAACCTCCTGAAACCCCGGCAAAAGCGGCAGCTAAACCTGCAAGTGGATGGCGGCCAAGGGAGTGGAAAATCATCGCCGCCATAGGGATAAGTACCACATAGCCAAGCTCGGCAGCGGTGTTGGACATAATGCCGGCAAATACTATGGTCACAGTGACTAATCGTTTAGAGGCACCCATGACTAAGGCGCGCATAGCCGCAGATAATAAGCCTGAGCGTTCGGCAATCCCGACGCCGAGTAGCGCCACGAGTACAGTGCCGAGCGGTGTAAAGCCAGTAAAGTTGGTCACTAGATGCGAGACTATCATCCGCAAACCTTCGGCGTTCATCAGGCTCACCACATGGATTAAACCGTCGGCACTGCGGCCGTGTGAGCCAATAGGTCTAGGATCAACCACGGTTAACCCAAAGTAGCCCGCAATACCTGAAATAATGACCACTGCAACACAGAACAGTGCGAATAAGGTGATTGGATGGGGCAGCAGATTGCCTAAGCGTTCAACAATATTGAGAAAACGTACAAACCAACCACTAGAGCTGATATCGCCCTGTTGTGGATTGGGTTCAGAAGCTTTTTTTGGAGGAATATCGCCGGAATTAAAACTCATCGTCCTTCCTTTATGTCGACCTTTACGCAGCGCAATATTTGGACCCTATAACAGACTCGAGACATTGCCGACGGCCGATTGTGGATGACGTGGCTGAGGGGATAACTCTAGGTGCAAGACTCGGAGTGAAAGCTAAGGTAAAAGTTAAAAAATTAGCGGCAAAGTATGATTGTTAAGTTTTAATTGAAACTTAAATGTTGCTATTGACTGTGTTGAAGTGAGCAGGGCTAAAATTAGGATAAAAAAATGGACTCTCGAGGAGTCCAGTATTCACGAGCAAAATTGGATGCTCTAATGTTGTGCCATATCACTATAGACCTTGTTTGCTGTATCGGAGCTGAATATTGATAAATTTATAGGTTAAATGCTGTTTTTTATGCAGATGATCACTTTTCATCGTTGAATATGGCCAGTTTCGTTGATGATTGCTCGTTAGATAACATCGCCAGCTCTGACCAGCGAGTAATTTCATTGTCTTAATCAGCCTGCAGGTGAAATTTTCACTCATTTATGGTTAGCTGTATCCTATTAACAAGAATAAGAAACCTAAGGATGGAAGATGGAAAAATTGTTATTGGGATTAACGCTGATTTTTATCGTGACCTATCTTTGGTACGTCAGCCTAGTCAAAAAGCGCAATACCGCGCTCGAAGCCTTGTCGGGTATCGATGTACAGCTGACCAAGCGTGCCGACCTTGTGCCTAATATTCTAAAAATTGCTAAACGATTTATGGAGCATGAAAAGTCACTGCTCACTGAAATCACCGAATTGCGGACTCTGCTAAGCCATAATTACAACAAGGCCGACCCTAGCGCAGTTAAAGAACATTTAGTTCAGGCTGAGCGGTTGAACGACAAAATGAGTACCTTGATGGTGAATGTGGAGAACTATCCTGAGCTCAAGTCCGACAACACTATGTTGCAGGCGATGCAGACCTATAACGAGGTCGAAGCGCATATCTCAGCTGCGAGGCGTTTTTACAACTCGGCAGTTTCCGAGCTTAATACTGCGGTAGAAATCTTCCCCGGCTCGATTATCGCTTCTATGGCGAGTATTAAAGTGATGCCATTCTATGAGGTAAGCGAAGCGGCAAAAGCGCCCGTAGATGCGGCCGAATACTTGTAAGCTTAGCAGTGCAGGGTGAGTTATTACCCTGCAATACTATGACATCAATATGAATATCATCACTTTTATTTTAGGTAGCCCGATTCGGACTTATCGGGGGCCTGTTGGTTTGTCTGCGGATTTGGACGAACTACCTCAACTCGAAGCCTATTACGAAGAATATATCGCTCCAATCAGTCGCAAATATGAAACTAAGCGTGTGGCTTGCCTTAAGGCGGCGCGTAAACGTTTGTATTTGAGTTTGATGATAGTGCTTGGGCTGAGCTTGCTCACCGTTATTGGCTACTACAGCGGTGGCGCTTATTTCCCGCCTTTGCCATTGCTTGCCTTAGTCGGATTAAGCTGGTGGAGCTTTGCTCCGACTCGTGAGTTTAAGCATTTGGTTCAAAATGATATTTATCCGCTGATGTTTAAATATTTCGGCGATGATTTTATTTATAGCCGCGAAATGCGCCTCGACATGAATCGACTCGTTGCGGCTAAAGTATTACCGCGATACGACAAAGTCAGCTTCGGTGACTATATACAAGGCTACTATAAGGGCGTTGAGTTGACGGTCAATGAGCTTACCCTGACCAAGAATGTGCAAGTCGAAGAGCTGGATGTCGGTACGAATAGGCGCAGAACTGTGACCCGCACGGAAACCCAGTTTCGTGGCTTAGTGGTTGAGCTGAGTAGTCATAAAGCGTTTATGGGTCATACTGTTGTGCTGAGGGATCGCGGTGGTTTAGCCAATTTCCTGTCCGACAGCCATGCGGGACTGGTACGAGTCAAACTTGAAGATCCGCAATTTGAAAAAGAGTTCGACGTGTTTTCAACGGATCAAATCGAGTCACGCTATTTGCTCAATACGGCATTTATGGAGCGCTTACAGGAGCTTGCCAAACATTTCGATGGCAATATTCAATGTGCATTTTTCCGCAATAAACTAACTTTGTTCCTACCGAATCGCAGAACGCATTTTCAAATGCAGTCCATTTTTCATGGCGCGACCTTTTCAGTAGAATTTAGTCAGATAAACCGAGAAATGAAGCAACTCTTTGCTATTATTGAAGTACTTAAACTTAATCAGTACACGGGACTTTGATGTTGCTTACTCGCTCAGCGCTTGCTCGTACACCGACTTTTGCAGCCTTTTCATTGCCCTGCAGATTTGAGGGGCTAGGCCTGTGCTTATTATTGATATCGAGTTTGATGATAAATGCAAATGCTGAGGAGGCGCGCGAAAAAGCTAAGCCGCGTATTGTGGCGCGGTACTCACAGAGCGGCATAGTGAGTCGTGAAGGTTTAGAAAAACTCAAAATTTATCAATACCAACAAGCTAATGGTGTCACCGTATTTACCGACAAAGCCCCCGCAAATAACCAGTATCAAATTTTGTTATATGACTGTTTTGCCTGTCGTCCCGATTCGACCATAGATTGGAATGGTATTCGGCTATTTACCGCTAATTATGATGCCCTGATCTCCCATGCCGCCCATAAGCATCAACTTGATCCCGCCTTAATCCGCGCGGTGATCCACGCGGAATCAGCCTTTAATGCGCGTGCATTGTCGCGTACTGGCGCTATGGGATTGATGCAATTAATGCCAGAAACGGCGAAAGAAATGGGGGTAGCAAATGCGTTTTTACCCGAAGAAAATATCTTAGGTGGCAGTAAGTATCTGGCGCAGATGCTAAAACAGTTTAATGGTGATGTCGCATTGGCCTGTGCGGCTTACAATGCGGGGCCGACGACCGTGGTTCAGTACAATGGCATTCCGCCCTATCCTGAAACCCAAGCCTATGTTGAGCGTGTGAAAATTTTATTGAAGCGTTACCGCGAGCAGAAGGACGTTTAGTTGCCGCATTGATAAGCTAAAATGAAGTGGCGAAAATCCGGAGATCATCGCCGCCATTTGAGTCGAAGGTTACTCGCCGACTTCCCATTTTACAGTAATGTTACCGTCCACTTGTCCAAGTGTTTTACCTAAGTAATCCATTAATTCAGTTGCGATTTCGTCTAACTGCCAAGGTGGATTGATGATCCATAATCCTGCCGCAGTCATGCCAAATTCATCTGAATCGGGCTTAATGGCTTGTTCAATTCTCAGCTGACGTTTAATGCCACTGTTGGCGAGGCGCGATAACATACCTTCGGTCTGAGCGCGATTTACGACTGGATACCACAGGATAAACACACCCGTCGCAAAACGTTTGTGTGCTTTTATCAGGGTTTCGGCCACATCTTGGTAGTCGGTTTTCATCTCGTAGCTAGGATCGACTAGCACCAGAGCACGACGCTCTAATGGTGGTACTGCGGCGATAAGGCCTTTTAGGCCATCACCTTTGATCACTTTAACTTGTCTGTCTTCGCAGAAATAATCATCCAATAACACGTAATCAGTGCTGTGCAGCTCGTGCAAGACCATGCGATCTTTAGGCCCTAGCTCCATGTCGATAATGGCGGGTGAACCTGGGTAGAAGTTGAGTTCGTCTGGATTTTCTTCATTAAAATGGCGCACGGCGGCGACATAGTCCTGCAGCGATTGTGGTAAGTCAGTTTTATCCCAAAGCTTAGCTACACCTTCGAGGTATTCACCTGTTTTCTGTGCAAATTCATCGCTTAAAGCATAACCACCCGCACCTGCGTGGGTATCGATATACACGAGTGGTTTGTCTTTTTTGTGCATCAGCTGCAAGGTTTGTAGCAAGATGGCGTGTTTCAACACATCGGCATAATTGCCAGCGTGATAACCATGGCGGTAACTTAACATGGGGTAATCCTAGTAATTTGCAAACATAGCAAAGAGAGGCAAATGCCAGTCGGCAATTATACCTGCGATGGTTCTAGGCGTAAATTTAATGCCTCAGTTGGCGCTCTTTTTATTGGCAAACCAATGTGTGGGGGTTTGCATTTGAAAGGTTTTCAGCCAGAGATTCGCAGGTGCGGGTTTACCGAATAAATAACCTTGAAATTGTTCGCATCCTAGCGCAGTGAGTTGCAATAACTGGGCTTCGGTTTCGATACCTTCGGCAATGACGTTGAGTTTTAAGCTCTTGGCTAACAGGATGGCGGCGTTAACAATTTGGGTATGGCGTTCACTAATGCCCATTTGACTGACAAAGTAACGGTCGATTTTAATCGTGTCGGCACTGATATCAATGAGCTGGCTTAATGATGCATGGCCAGTGCCAAAATCGTCAATAGCGATAGAAACCCCCATGCGAGCTAAGGTGTTTAGGCGTCGGCCTGTTTCTTTATGGGTTGAAAATACAGAGGTTTCAGTAATTTCAATTTCCAACAATGGGATGAGTTCAGGATGATTCATATAGGTTTGGATCAACACTTTAAAGAAGCGATCCGACAGAATATCTTGCCCAGATAAATTAAAGGCAATCCTAACCAGAGGCACATTTTTAGGCCAAGAACGGATCAGTTGTAGTAATTGCCTGAAAACTTTTATCGCAAAAATCGCCTGCAATTGAGATGACTCTATGATGGGGATAAAAGTATTCGGCATGATCATAGTGCCGTCTTCGTCAAACATTCTGGCTAGCGCTTCAAAGCTAGTAATGTGGCCATTGGCCATCACTTTAGGTTGCAGCCACATTTCAAGGCGGTTGTGTTTCAGCGCGTCACGGATTCTGGCTTTTTGCGATGAAGCTTCGAGAAGATTGTTAATCAAACCAATGTAATACACCATCACTGGGCTAGCTTGGGTGGTTTGTTTTATGGCAATTAAACATTGCTCTGCGGCTTGCTGCGGTGAGGCTTTATTACCTGAGCTGCAACCGACTCTGCACTCGAGATGATATTCAGTCTGTTGTTCTTGCTTAAGTTGTAGGTTTGTTGGAATACGCTCGCGTAATTGTAGCGCTAGGTTTTCAGGGGAGATAAGCGGCAGGCTAGTAAACTCGAGTGCAAACGATGCTCCTCTAAATCGGTATATTTTTGCGATATGACCAAAGCGATTTTTGAGTTCAATAGCAAAGGCTTTTAGGATGGCATCTCCGACGCTGATACCGAAAGCAGCATTAATTTGGCTAAGATTATCAATTTTGATTAAGGCTACGGTCATTTCCTGATGGATCAAGCTTGGCGCTGGGTTATACCAGTGATTTTCGTTGGGTAATCCTGTCACTAAATCATAGAAATGCGTGCTGATGTGGTGCTTTTTAAGTCGACTCAGTTCAATCGCATGGTTTGCCTGTTCTGTGACATCGTGGCAGTGAAACAACAAAGTATCATGGTGCTGTAATGAGGCTTTTTGCAGCAGATATTTAGTGCTGTTATTGTTCTTTAAATGGGTCGGAAACGAGGCCGCCAGTAAATTCGTGCTGGTATCTTCGGTAAGTTCAAAAATGTCACATAGGCGAGTGCTGTTTAGTGTGACTTCTCCAGCGATTTCCCTCGCGGCATTATTCAGGTTGAGAATGACTCCATCCTCATTGCAGAAGAAGGAGGCTGTACCATTATTTTCAAAGATTTCAGCATATTGATCTAATGTATGTTGCAGTGCATTTTGATGCTGGATCATTTGCTGTGCATGGATTTTCTGGGTTTTTAGCAGGCGCATCGCCGACAACGGGATGCAGATATTAAAAAACATAAACAGCAAACCGTTTAGATAAGCGTGGGTCGCAGGTAGGCTGATATCAATATCGATAATGGGAGGCAGGTTTTGGTTACGCAGTAGCAGTAAAAAAGGCAATACGTTGAAACACATCATAATAAAAGCGACTTTTCTGCCAAACAGGAAAAGCGCCATCAAGGGCAAGGTATATAAGAAAGTAATACCTACCTGCGATAAGTTAAAGTCAGGGATAAACAACAGCATAGATAAACAGGCTGCAATAACCATAGCCAGCAGGCTGATAGAGCTGACGAGTAAATATTTGCGCGTAAACCATAAAGACAGGAATAGTACGGTTAAAAAACTGACCGTAATGCTGATAATGAAAGTGAGGTTTAACTCATACGCAATTAAAGAGCTATGCAGCACTATGCTAGTGGTCAAGATGGCGCCACTGAGCAGAATAATCCGCAATAAGCTGGTTTTTAATATCGTTTTGTCAGGATTTAAAAAATCTTGCTCCCTGATAAACAAAAAACCTTTTAGCCATTGAAGCAAAAAAAGTCCTTATCCCGTACGGAAGTCACGCAGGTTGGCTGGGGACGTAACATATAACATAAATCACTAAACTGTTATACAAATAGATTGCCGCCTTTATAAATCAGTATATTACAGTGTGATACTTGTTTGAATTATTAAGGGCGCACTGAGACAAATTGGCTAATACAGTGATGAGCTTGGTGATGTGTTTTGCTTACTAGCATATTCATAAACAAGATTTTTAGGCATAATGGCCATCATTTTCGTTGGTTAGAAGACAGCCTGTGACCCCGATTTTTTTCAATCAGCAATACCCAACACTTGTGGATATTTGTGCACGTTGGCAACTCGTCTACGATGCGAATGCGACCTTCGAATTGCGTTTTGAATCAGATACTTTATCACTGCATAAACGCGATGAGCCTAAGCTCGATGGCATAGTGGTGGATTTTGTGACTGGCGCCGTCGCCCATAGACGTAAGTTTGGTGGTGGTCGCGGCCAATCTATCGCTAAAGCGGTGGGATTGAAGCAAGGGGTAACACCAAGTGTGGTTGATGGCACTGCGGGTTTAGGGCGTGATGCGTTTGTGCTCGCAAGCCTTGGTTGTACAGTGACTATGGTAGAGCGTCATCCTGTGGTTGCGGCATTGCTTGAAGACGGCCTGCGCCGCGCCTATCAAGATGCTGAAATTGGCGATTGGATGCGTGAGCGGATGCGCCTGTTTCATGGATCTAGCCTAGAAGCACTATCGAAATTGGCACAAGAGGTGGATGTGGTTTACCTCGATCCTATGTACCCCCACCGTGATAAATCGGCCCTTGTTAAAAAAGAAATGCGTGTATTCCAATCCTTAGTCGGTGCCGATTTAGATGCCGATGGCTTACTCGCCCCAGCTTTAGCCTTAGCAACTAAACGTGTCGTCGTTAAGCGCCCAGACTATGCCGAAGATTTGGATGGGGTTAAGCCAAATACAGTTATCGAAACTAAGAAAAACCGTTTTGATGTCTATGTAAAAGCTGCGATGAAATAGCGAAAATTTTTCTCATCGCGAACATTGTATGCTTTCAGTGACAACGGCTTAGCTCATGTCGATTTTTCAGTTTTATGGGCTATTTTCTTTTTTATACTCACTTGTGATTTTTATATGAAACTCATTCCTCTGCTAAAACAGCCGCGTATTCACTGACTATTCTAATGTGAAACTTCTCATAACATTATGTTTCGTATTAACTATTTTGTTTATAAAGAGGATTTGCAATGCGGAACAAGCATTGGTCAAAAGTTCAGTTATTGCACGAGGTGGTCACCAATCCCAATATCATAGTCAAAGGTCAGCATAGCTATTACAGTGATTGCTGGGATGCTGGCTTTGAGGGAGCAGCGGTGAGATATCTTCATGGCGATGAAGTGAGCCGTGAGTGGGAACCTAAGTGGTCTATCGATAAACTTTATATCGGTAATTATGTGTGTATCGCTGCCGAAGTTGTGATCTTAATGGGCGGAAATCATACGCATAGAGCAGATTGGTTTTGTTTATACCCCTTTATGGATTTCATCGAGGATGCCTACGTAGGCAAAGGTGATACTCATATTGATGATGGGGCTTGGTTAGGCATGAGATGTATGTTGATGCCAGGGGTGACGATAGGTGAAGGTGCGGTTGTTGCCGCAAATAGTGTTGTCACCCAAAATATCGAACCCTACAGTATTGTGGCGGGATCACCCGCGAAATTAATCAAGTATCGGTTTGATAAAGACGTCATTACTGAGTTACTGGCGTTAAAAATCTACGATTGGCCTGCCGAAAAGTTTGAAAGTTTAAAGCGGTATTTGTGTTCGGCGGATTTTGACGCGCTCAGCAAAGCGATCACTCTCTATGACCAATCCGTACATCAAAGCAAGTAACCGTTAGTCCCAAAGTCAAAGGTCGCGCTCAGTCGAGGTCTTTTACTTATCCTGCCTTAAATCTGCTTTTGGGCGCTTTCGCTAAGTCGACCAGTTCTTCGATGATCACTCGTAGCTTGGGTTGGAGGTAAGGAGTTTTAAGCCAAATTAAGTGGATGGGTGTGTCGTCACTGGCGAGTTCGTCTAGTACTGAGATAAGTTCACCAGTTTTAAGATAGTCCTCAACTAACCATATCGGCACTTGCGCTAAACCCACTCCCGCCAGTGTGGCCGCTAAAATGGCTTCGCAATCAGCTATTTCGTGGCGTACTGGAATGTCATAGGCCTCAGTGACCCCATCCTCATTTTTAAGTAACCAGCGATGTTGCTGCCCAAGCGGCCAGCCGACAATGCATTGGTGCTGGCTGAGATCTTCTTTGCCTTGTGGCGTGCCAAGTCGAGCGAAATAGGCGGGAGATGCGCAGATCACTCGGCGTTGTTCTCCTAATCTACGGGCGACTAAATCCACAGTGTCGCCGAGTTGTCCGACACGCACCGCCAAATCAATGCCGTCACTGAACAAGTCAGTCGCTCTATCGTTGAAGGTAATAGATAACTCGAGCTTGGGATATTTTTGCGATAGTGATAATAGGGTTGGCAGTATATATCGCCGCCCAAATGTCACGGGTAAATCCACTCGCACTCGACCAGAGGGAATTTGCTGTTCGCTGCCGAGTCGGCTCTGTGCATTGTCTAGGATTGCCATGGCATTTTGGCAATCTGTGAGGTATGAATCGCCATCATTGGTTAAGCTCACACGCCGTGTGGTGCGGTGCAGCAGCTTAGTGCCTAAGCGGGTTTCTAATCGCACTATGCTTTTACTGAGCGCCGAACCAGTCATGCCTAACGCCTGCGCCGCTAAGGTAAAACTGCCTAGCTGGGCAACTGTGACGAAATGGCGTATCTCAACAAATTGATTATTTATCACGGCAATTAATTCCTTATAGGACTTAGTGAGGGTCATTTTAGTGACTTAATCATGGTAAGTGAATCGCGTAAGCTACTACCACAGTATGAAAATGAGCGTTAACGTACAAGCGAACGTCATTTTGTAATTGATTAAAAAGGTTTTTCTATACAATCAACCTTAACCTCCTATTGAGTGAGCAAACTATGAAATCGTCGAATAATTTGCAAGGTAAAGTGGCTTTTGTACAAGGTGGTAGTCGTGGTATCGGTGCCGCCATTGTTAAAAGATTGGCGAGTGACGGCGCCGCAGTTGCCTTTACCTATGTTTCATCTGAGGCGCAGTCGCAATTGCTGGTGGACGAAGTTATCACTCATGGCGGTCAAGCCATTGCCATTAAGGCCGACAGTACAGAGCCTGAGGCGATCCGTCGTGCCATCCGCGAGACCAAAGCGCATTTCGGTGGCTTAGATATAGTGGTTAATAATGCGGGTACGCTGATTTGGGATAGCATTGAAAATCTGACGCTAGAAGACTGGGAGCGAACTGTTAATACTAATGTGCGCAGTGTGTTTGTGGCCAGTCAAGAAGCCGCGCTGCATATGAATGACGGCGGCCGCATCATCAATATCGGTAGCACAAACGCTGAGCGTATTCCGTTTGTAGGTGGTGCGATTTACGGCATGAGTAAATCGGCCTTAGTCGGTTTGGCTAAAGGACTCGCGCGGGATTTAGGCCCACGAGCTATTACGGTGAACAATATTCAGCCTGGACCTGTGGATACCGATATGAACCCTGATAATGGTGATTCATCCGAGCCCGTTAAGGCGATGGGCGCCCTAGGGCGTTATGGTAAAGCCGAAGAGATCGCCAGCTTTGTCGCCTTTATTGCGGGCCCAGAAGCGGGCTATATCACAGGGGCGAGTTTGATGATTGATGGTGGGTTTTCTGCATAAGTTTTGCCTGTATTTATCTTTTAGGCAAAAAGTTTGATTCCAATCATTAATAAGCCTGCACAAGAGTCACTCTGGCGGGCTTTGCTTAAGTTGTGGCTAGTTATGTAGAATCAATATGTTAGAGCATAAAAACTTGTTGAGTATGATGGTAATAACTTAGGTCGTTGTTACTCAAATTATCCGTCAGCAAAGCGCGGTTTTATTGAAATGGTGGACTATGGCTTGACTCAGGCAAGGCAAAATAATTTGCTTGTTGATGAACTATTGTTACAATCCGCCGGTCTTATCTTCAGCTATCTGTTGAAAGACACTCATTTTTTATCTTTATTATCAAAGAATAAGACGAAGGGAAATCCAAATTTCTAAGTTATCGACTAAGCAAACAGGCAACCTATGGGGCGTGATGGTGTTTACCATTCTGACCTTGTTCTGTTTGACTCAAAATAGTGGAATACTTAACTTGTTGCTCAAGGAGTCGAGCGCGCAAGCGATGTCGGCTACGTCTTTTTCTGGTGCTGGTTTTAGCGCCAACTCAGCTTTAAACTCAAGTTCTGCTTTAAACAGCAGTTCAGCTTCAAACAATATGGCTAGCCATGCCGATGCTCAAGCGGCGGGTACTGAGCTGGTCAAAAGTGAACCTAAAAAATGTGAATTGTCTGAGAAATCGATCCGAACCTGTATCGACACTCCGAGTACCATCCCATTTCTTATCCTGCTGTTCCTACTGCCGTTACTTCCCCGCGCCTCCCGCGTGATAACACTGTTACCCATACAAGGTTATCAAGCTAAACCTAGGCGAATACATCTCACACATTGTCGCTTTCAAGAATAAAAACTTATTTATCAATTTGATAGGTGGGTTTGTTTAGGCATGCTTTCTCTCAGTCAATATTTGACTTTTCTCGCCAGTTTGCCGGTAGAAAAGAAAGTTAAGCGGCTGCAGAACATCCAATTTTACACATCACACCTCCCTATCTGACTGCTTGAACTTAAGCCTTCTATCACGCTGATGTTTCTTAAGCCATAACGATATTGGTAACCAGAACATAGCGTTAGCCAATATTTATATGGCCTAGAAGCAAGGTAAGCATGCACGCAGCATCACAGAGTCTTGTTTAACTTAGCTTGGTCTAACAGCGCTTAAGTATTGCAATGGCAAATGCTGACGATATATCGAAGAGATTAATATGCAATTTAATAACAAACAGTTAGTGCATATTGGGGGGACAAAATGAGTACATTAAAATCCATGTTAACCAGATTCTGGATACTCGCCTTGATAGTGACGAGTCCGTCGCTAATGGCCGCATCGACGGGGTGGTTGGTTAATGATAATCACCCTCCAGCCAAAGTACGTTTTATGCTAACGGGGGAGGTTGATCCTGCAACGAATACTTTGCCTGCTGTGCTTGAAGTACAACTTGAGGGCGATTGGAAAACCTATTGGCGCAGTCCTGGGGAAGGCGGTATCGCACCGACGATAAAATGGGATGGCTCACACAATCTACAGCAAGTGGATTGGAGATGGCCTACGCCAGAGGAATTCTCATTATTGGGGTTACAAACCTTTGGTTATAAAGGTAATACCACCTTTCCATTAACCCTAAAAGTTGATGATATCGCTGCGCCAACTCAGCTGCGCGGCAAAGTGACCTTGTCGACCTGTACCACTATCTGTGTACTGACGGATTATCAGATTAGTCTCGACTTCACGCCTAATGCGCTGCAAGCGGATACCGATGCCATGTTGGCCTACAACAAAGCTGTGTCGCTTGTGCCACAAAAAGTGTTGACCCAAGATGGCCAAAATCCTGCCATGACAATGGGTTGGGATGCCGCCAAAGGTCAACTTGAAATCAGACTCAATGATGCCAACTGGCAGAGTCCAACCGTGATTATCGATGGTGAGCCAGATACCACATTTAAGCTAGTGAGCTTAAAACCGAGTGAAAGCGATGTTAACGGCAAGCAATTGGTCGGTATTTTTAGCGGTAAAAGTTGGCTGGGCGAGCCTGAAGTTTTGGGCAAATCGCTGAACATGACTGTCGCCGATAGCGAGCGGGCGTTGGAATACAGCGCCGAAGTTAAGCCTGTGGTGATTACCCAAGCAAGTACCTCGATATTTGGCATGATTTTGTTAGCGCTTATCGGTGGTTTGATCTTAAACGTCATGCCCTGCGTGTTACCAGTGCTTGGCATGAAGCTCAGTTCAGTGGTTGCAGCACCTGATCTTAAGCGTAATCAAATCCGCCAACAGTTCATCGCATCAGCGCTGGGGATATTGGCCTCATTCTGGTTACTCGCTGGCTTTATCTTAATGCTTAAGCTCACGGGGCAGGCGATTGGTTGGGGGGTGCAGTTCCAAAACCCTTGGTTTATCGGCTTTATGGCGCTGGTGACCACAGTGTTTGCCTTCAATATGTTAGGTGTGTTTGAGATTAACTTACCCTCTAACGTGCAAACTAAGTTGGCGACGACGGGCGGCAATAATAACAGCGGCCACTTTTTACAGGGCATGTTTGCGACGCTACTGGCGACGCCCTGTAGTGCACCATTTTTGGGTACTCCGGTCGCCTTCGCTTTGGGCGCCGATGTACTGAGCTTGTTTGCCATCTTTACCGCGTTGGCCGTGGGTATGGCGTTCCCTTGGTTGATTGTGGCGGCATTTCCGCAAGTGGCGGGTTATTTCCCTAAACCCGGTCGCTGGATGAACACAGTCAAAGTGTTTTTCTCCGGCATGTTACTACTCACCAGTTTGTGGCTCATTAGCCTGTTGTCCAGCTTCATTGATACAATCTACCTGTGGCCATTAGCTGGCATTATTACACTGATATTTATGGTGTTTATGGCTAAAAAATATGGCGCGATTGCCATTGTGAGCTGCTTAGGTATCGGCATTTTACTGTCGGCGATTATCGCATTTATGACGGCGAACCAGTGGGCTAAACCTTTACCTACGGATCTTGCTTGGACGCCATTGGATCAAGCATTGATTAATCAGCAGGTCGCCCAAGGCAAAACTGTGTTTGTCGATGTGATTGCCGATTGGTGCATTACTTGTAAGGCCAATAAAGTTGGCGTGATCTTGCAAGATCCAGTCTATAGCCTGTTGCAACAGCAGCATATTGTGCCGATGAAGGGCGATTGGACCACGCCTTCTGAGCCCATAACTCACTACCTGCAAAGCCATAATCGTTTCGGGGTGCCATTCAACGTGGTTTACGGACCGGGTGCACCGCAGGGGATTGAATTACCTGAAATTCTATCGACTGACCTTGTGCTCGCTGCGATTGAGCAGGCCTCAGCATCCCCTGAAAAGTCATCCGTAGCGGCAGGGGAATAACGCGAACGAACAGCTATTCACTCGGACATGTCATTCGGCAATATCACTGGCGAGTCTCATTCAATAGCGAGTCGAGTGGCACTCAACAAATACTTAGGTCAGGGATAACTCTGACCTAAGACAATGGAAATCGATTATGAAACAGAAGATTGAAGTACAAAACAACACTGAATCAATGCAGAAAACTCAAGCCATTGGAGGCGCCCAAATGTCGAAATTTAGCTCTTTATTCAAACATCGTAAGTTACAGATGTTTGCTGTCTCGGGTGTCGCCATGGCCATGCTGGTGGTTTCCTTGCCTTCGGTGAGCACCATGGCCTATGCCAAGGACAGCAGTTTATCGGCGGCCCAGCAGCAAGAGGTGCGAGCGATTCTTAAAGATGCCTTGATCAATGATCCTGACCTAATGAGAGAAGCAATTATTGCGTGGCAAGCAAGGGAGCAAGAGGGTGCCAATACCGCCATGCAAACGAGCCTAGTGACCCATCATAAAGCCATGTATGAGACTAAAAGCGATCCGTGGAAGGGCTCTGCGACACCTGAGATTGAGATGGTGTACTTCACCGATTTTAACTGCCCATACTGCAAGAAAATCGAGCCTTCGCTGAACCAGCTGATTGAAGAATTTCCGCAGTTAAAAATCATAGTCAAAATGGTGCCGCTGCAGGGCGAAGGCTCCAAAATGGCGGTCGATTTTGCCCAAACGGTTTGGTTAAACGAGCCTGAAAAGTATCTCAAGGTGAAGGATATGTTGATGTCGAGCCCGCGTGGACTCGATGCCGCCGCCATCGCTAAGGTCGCTAAACTGACGGCAACCGAGCGCTGGGTCGGCAACACAGATGAGCGCGTCGCTAAAATGGTCGATGATAATGTGAAATTAATGAATGAGTTAGGCATAGGTGGCACGCCAAGTATGATAGTGGCCGATACGCTTATTCCCGGATTAGTGCCTTACGAAGTGTTAAAAGAGCAGCTTGAAGCCGCGATTGCCGCTAAAGATAAGACGCAGAAGGGCAGTTAAGATGCCGCCAAAGGAAACTGAAAATATGAGCGCCGAACAAGTTTCGATATCTTTACCTAAACGCATATTGGGCTGGATTAAGCAGCTGGCACTTTTGCTGCTCATTGTCATTATCGTGACCAGCGTGATGGACATCTGGCGCGGCAAAGATATTCCGCGGGATAATTTGCCGCAGCTCCAAGGGACGACGTTGGCTGGGGAGATGCTTGATATTGCCACGCTCAGCCAAGATCAGGCGGTATTGGTGTACTTCTGGGGCACTTGGTGCCCTGTGTGTAATTTTGTCAGCCCGGCGGTCAATCAAATGTCGGCCTATTACCCCGTGGTGACGGTTGCCATGAATTCGGGGGAGGATGAGAAACTGAGAAAATATCTTCAGCATCAGGATTATGGCTTTGACACTATTAACGATAGTGACAGCAAGATTGCCCGTGATTGGTCATTGCAGGCGACGCCAACCATTATGATCTTTAAAGATGGCGAGTTAAAACACTACACGACTGGCTTTACTAGCCTGCCAGGCATGTGGTGGCGAATGATGTTCACTTAGAAGTGATACATCAGGGGCTGTTTTAAGGGAGAAAAAAAGCGCTAATCTAGGTTA
Organism: Shewanella sp. SM55; assembly: GCF_025654025.1. Classification (NCBI taxonomy): domain Bacteria; kingdom Pseudomonadati; phylum Pseudomonadota; class Gammaproteobacteria; order Alteromonadales; family Shewanellaceae; genus Shewanella; species Shewanella sp. SM55. The sequence goes on from NZ_JAKKRS010000012.1 coordinate 114,325, forward strand.
GCGCTTTTGTATTATCAACTTATTTCAGGACTAGACAACTAGCTGAAAGCTTAGGATTTACTTCACTAAGGTGAGCAGTGGCGCCTGACTCACGACTTGGAAGTCGAGCGCCATAGTCACACTGAGCGCCGTAATAGTGATGATTGAAAAACCAAACACTTGGCGAGCCCAGCGGTGCATGTCGACGCCGTGGCGATAACCTTTTAATGCCATGGCAAGCCACCACAGGCTGGTTGCGCAGGTGACCGCCATAAAGGCGATACCTGTGTAACCCGCGAGTGGCAACAGCGCACTGACTAAGGCGAACACAGCAATATACAGCACGATATGCAGTTTTGCCTTGGTCATGCCTTCTGCAACCGGTAGCACAGGAATATTAGCGGCCGCATAGTCATTAAAACGGAAAATTGCGATGGCGTAGGAATGTGGCATCTGCCATAGACTGAACATCAACAGCAAAATAGCCGCGCCCATGTCCATTTGCCCTGTCACACTGCAATAGCCAACCACGGGCGGTACTGCGCCCGAGAAGCTGCCAACTAAAGTGCCATACACTGAGTTACGTTTCATGTAGAGGCTATAAACCCCCACATAAACGATGTAACCAATAACGGCAAATAGCAGGGCTAATGCATTGGTAAACAAGGCTAAGATGCTAAAGCCCAACACACCTAAGGCGAGTCCAAACGCGAGTACGTTACCCACGGCAATTTCGCCCGTGACGGTTACGCGTTTGCAGGTTCGCTGCATCTTGGCGTCGATATCACGGTCAATACAGTTATTAACAGCGCAGCCCGAGGCTACAACCAAGGACAATCCCACTAAGCTCGCCAGCATCAAGATCAGATTTACGTCGCCTTTGGCGGCTAATAAAAAACCGCCAGCAACGGAAATCAGATTCCCGAAAATGATGCCAGGCTTAGTCACCTGCACATACCCTTTGAAGCGTGCTTTCCATTGCGGTGACATAAATCTGTCTTGTGTTTGCATAGACTGTTTCTCGTTACATCATCAAAGCGTTGGCTTCGAGTATGATCCACACCGACAGGCCGACGACCATGACAATAATCAGGGCGGTAAACAGGAAGGAGAAGGTATTTACTTTGCCTTCTTTCGAGAAATCTAAGTGCAAGAAGTACTTAAGATGTACCACTATCTGCACTATCGCCATCACTAGCACTAAGCTAAGGGTGGTCGCTTTCTCGAAGTGATGGGTCATTACGGCCCAAAACGGAATGGCGGTTAATACCACTGACAGCACAAAGCCCATTAGATATGACTTAATGCTCGCGGCCAGACTGTCAGTGCCATGGCTATGCTTATCAGTATGACTATGTGCGCTCATTACAGTGCTCCCAATAAATACACGACCGTGAATACACAAATCCACACTATGTCGAGGAAATGCCAGAACAGGCTTAAGCAGCTCAGGCGGGTGATGCTGCGATGACCTAAACCGGTTTTCGCCACTTCAATCATCATGATCGCCATCCAAATCAGACCTGCGGTCACGTGCAAACCGTGCATACCGACAAGGGTGAAGAAGGACGACAGGAAAGCGCTGCGCTGCGGGCCATTGCCATGTTCAATCAGGTGATGGAATTCATAGACTTCCATCCCGATAAACACACAACCGAGGGCGAAGGTGACGAGTAACCAAGCCAAGGTCGCGGCTTTGTTGTGGCGCTTAGCAAAAATCAGCGCCATGCCATAGGTAATACTACTAACGAGCAGGGCGGCAGTTTCAATCAGCACAAAGTCCAATTCGAAAATGTCTTTACCCGAAACGCCACCGTCCGTGTTCATGTAGAGCACAGCATAGGTTGCGAAAACCGAAGCAAACAAAATGCAGTCGGTCATCAGGTAAATCCAAAAACCAAACAGAGTGTTGCCACTGGTGTCATGGTGTTCGTGGTGATCTTCTGCGTGAGCTACTTCTAAATCTGCTGGTATTGCAATACTCATATCAGCCCCTTACTACATTGTTTAAGTGGGCATTTTCAATGCGAGCCACTTCATCGGGTTGCACGTAATAGTCGACGTCATTGTTATAGGCACGGAATAAGAACACGATAAACGCGCCCACTAAGCCCACAATGGCTAACCAGAGAATGTGCCAAATAGCGGCAAAACCTGCGGCAGTGATCCCCAGCGCCATTAAGATACCGCTTGAGGTATTTTTCGGCATATGGATTGGCTGATAGTGTTTGAGGCCTTGATAAGCCAAGCCTTTTTCTTTCGCATCGGTAAAGGCATCGATATCAGCAACCTGTGGCAGCTTAGCGAAGTTATAGCACTGGGGTGGTGAAGCGGTTGACCACTCTAACGTATGGCCATTCCATGGATCGCCCGCAGTATCGCGGTTTTGGTCGCGGTCACGGATACTCACGTACAGTTGGATAAACTGCAGAATGATACCGACCATGATGATGCAAGCACCCACAGCGGCTAAGTAGATCCACAGGTTCCATGCTGGGTTATCCGTATGGCTAATTCGGCGCGTCATACCCATAAAGCCTAATACGTACAGCGGCATAAAGGCCACGTAGAAACCGATTTGCCAGCACCAGAATGACGCTTTACCTAAACGCTCATTCAAGTGGAAACCTGTCGCTTTCGGGAACCAGTAAGCAAAGCCTGCTAAGTAACCAAATACCGCACCACCAATAATAGTGTTATGGAAATGCGCGATTAAAAACAAACTGTTATGTAGAACGTAATCGGCTCCCGGTAAGGCTAATAACACACCTGTCATACCGCCTATGGTGAAAGTCACCATAAAGCCTAGCGTCCACAACACAGGTACCGTTAACCGTAGGCGGCCACGGTAGATAGTGAACAACCAGTTAAACAGTTTTACCCCGGTTGGAACCGCAATCACCATAGTCATCACCCCGAAGAAAGCGTTGACATTGGCACTTGAGCCCATAGTGAAGAAGTGGTGTAACCAAACGATGAAACCTAAAATTGAAATCGCACCGCTCGCCCACACCATAGAGGTGTAACCGAACAAACGCTTAGCCGTGAAGGTTGAGATCACCTCGGAGAAAATACCAAAAGCAGGCAAAATCAGGATGTAAACTTCAGGATGTCCCCACGCCCAAAATAGGTTGATATACATCATGGCGTTACCGCCACCGTCATTGGTGAAAAAGTGGAAATCCATATAACGGTCGAGCGTTAACATGGCTAACACGGCGGTTAATATTGGGAATGAGGCGACGATCAAAATGTTCGCCCAAGTACAAGTCCAAGTGAAGATTGGCATTTGCATCAGCTTCATGTCGGGGGCACGCATCTTCAGTACGGTGGCGATAAAGTTCACCCCGGTTAAGGTCGTCCCTATGCCCGAAATCTGCAGTGCCCAGATATAGTAATCGACCCCAACCCCCGGACTGTAAGCCAGTTCTGAGAGGGGGGGATACGCCACCCAACCTGTTTTAGCAAATTCACCTAAACCCAATGAAATATTAATCAGCACAGCGCCAGAGGCGGTCAGCCAGAAACTGAGGTTATTCAAGAAGGGGAAGGCAACGTCGCGTGCGCCAATCTGCAGCGGCACGACTAAGTTCATTAGACCTATCATAAATGGCATCGCCATAAAGATAATCATGATCACGCCGTGGGCGGTGAAGATCTGGTCGTAATGTTCAGGCGGCAGATAACCTGCTGCGCCGTTGGTGGCGAGTGCTTGCTGGGTACGCATCATAATGGCATCGGAGAAGCCACGAATGAGCATCACCAAAGCCAACACTATGTACATGATACCGAGGCGTTTATGGTCAACTGAGGTTAACCAATTATTCCAGAGTACACTCCATTTTTTGTGTTTAGTGATCAAGGCTGCGATATACAAACCTACCACTGCGACGACCGCTAGGGTCACCATGATGATGGGCTCGTGATACGGAATCGCATCTAAGCTTAATTTACCGAGAAATGACATGATTACTCCGCCTCCACTTTGTGAGTGGATGAGTGCTCTAATGATGAAGGTTCTGTGGATGAATCCTGTGTTAATGACGGTGCAGAAGGTGTTGAGCTATCCATGTCGGCCATGTTCTGTGTATTTTCCATCGCGTGCTCGCCTGCCATATGTGCCATGTCGTGCATACCTTTCATGTCTGCCATGTCAGATGTGTGCTCAGTGCCCATGTGTTCCATGCCTGCGTGCATGTCCATTCCTTCGTGACCTTTCATGCCCTCATGTGAGTCCATGTGCATGTATTGCATCACGATTTGGTCAAACATCCCTTTGCTGACTGAGCCAAAGTATTCAACCGGATGGTATTCACTCGGTTTAGCCAGTGTGGCGTAGGCCGCTGAGTCCAATGTCTTGCCCTGTTGTTTTAACTTGGCAACCCATGCCTCGAAGTCGGCAGGTGTTTGAGTGGCAATCGCTTTAAACTTCATGCCCGCAAATCCGGCGCCGCTGTAGTTAGCTGAGATACCGTCGAAGGTGCCGGGCTCGTTAGCGATCAAATGCAACTTAGTGGTCATGCCCGCCATAGAATAAATCTGGCTGCCTAACTGAGGGATGAAAAAGGAGTTCATCGCAGTGTCAGAGGTGATCTTAAAGTTCACCGGCACATTGGCTGGGAACGCCAACTCATTGACCGATGCCACGCCTTGTTCTGGATAAATGAATAACCATTTCCAGTCCAGCGACACCACTTCAACCGTGACGGGTTTAGCTTCGTGATCTAAAGGTTTGTATGGATCAAGATCATGGGTCGAACCCCAAGTGATCACACCTAGCACTATCACGATCACAATCGGTACTATCCACACTACGGTTTCAATCGCCGTTGAGTGTGCCCATTTAGGCGCATAGATTTCCTGATCACGGCCATCGCGGTATTTCCACGCGAAGTACAATGTCATGGCAATCACAGGGATAACGACAATGAGCATGAGTAGGGTGGCGACGATAATCAGGTGTTTTTCATCGATACCGATTTGGCCCTTAGGGTCCAATACACCGCCATCACAACCCGCGAGCATGAGTGCTAGTGCCGCGATTGCTGCTTTACTTAATTTTCGAATTAACAAAGGAAGATTCCTCTAACCCTAAGGTTTACAACTCTGCCAAGCGTTAACCGGCAGTCGCACTAAGCGGCGTTATCTGAGCGCAAATCCTGAAACCCAAGAGGCATGACACAATAATGTGCCGCCATCCCGAGGCAAATCTAAGATCCGCTTTCAGCGCTTAATGCTTAATTTGAATTTAAAAACAGAGGGTTAAAATGGCGGAGCGCGACAACCGTGGGCGGTATGTTCGAGGGATTTTAGCCTTGGGGGTGCTAAAAAAAGTGAAGCGTTAGTTAAATCGAGATGATTGAAAAATTTGAAGCAGCAGTCGATTAAATGCCATAACTGCAGAATAACGAGGGGATTGAGTAATAACAGGCTGAGCAAACTAGCGCCGATAAACTCGACCAAAAAGCCATTGCTGAGGCTGATGAGTTCACTAATATCAACACAACCGCCGATTAATACGTATAAAACGTCAGCTACAGGCAGCACAAACAATAACCCGAAAAACAGGGTTAGGTTTGTCATGCTAAAGGTTGAAAGCCGAATAGTTAGGTTCAATCTTTCAACAATGAATTGGCTAAGAGCTAATTTCAATTAATGAGTCCGGCTGAACGGGAAAAGGAGTCAGTTGGCAGAACAAAAAATATTCAGCATGTAACTTTTTTATGCGGCAGGAGGATACCAAGAAGCGGCTATTGAATGAAAGCGGATCCCCGTAGTAAAAGGGCTTAAGTATTAAAAAAACCTTAATTAAAACTAAATGCGATCGTTAATTTTACAAAATTAACAGTGTTTAAACTGATTTTGTTCTCATAAAATAAAAAATTGTGAAGCCTCTCATTTATTCATTTTGACTAAAGTTGATTTGCTTGTGGTGTCATTGAGTTGATTATAGCCCCTATAAACATGTTAGCTTTACCCGTAAAAAGACTAAGCTTAACTTCTATGGCGGGGCTAATGTTGCCGATAGTTGTCTTGATGGGTTAGCTTGTTTGTCGCAAGATTGGGCTCGCCAAGTTTGGCTGTGTGATTAAGTGCATTTGAGATCGGCATCCCAAATAAAAACATCACGTTAAATGAGTGATTGTGTCAGTCATTTACGCTATTTACATTAGATAAACCGATTATTAAACTGTGAACTTATCTCGCCCCTGATATGTGCTTGAGATTGAGCCTGTGAGTAGGGCATGATGCTTCTCAATTCTCGAAGTGCGTCAGCATAAAGGACTACACATAAAGTCATTTATCCCATACCTTAAGGTAAACATTTTCATCGCCTTAGCTTACGTTATTGTAGGTAAGATTGGTTTGATGATTGCTTTGCCGCCTGGATATTCTGCTGCAATTTGGCCTGCCGCAGGTATTGCTATTGCCGCTTGTGTTTTATGGAAAGAATATGCGCCTTGGATTGGCGTGTTCATTGGTTCTTTGTTGATTAATCTCAACATCAGCGGACATATCCATTGGGGGTGGTTGCCCTTTGCGATTTCAATTGGCTCATCTATACAGGCAGTGCTTTCTGCCTATGTTCTTGGGCGAGTCGATCATTTATTCACCCTAGATAATCCTAACGCCGTCATTAAATCCTGCTTGAGTTTAGCTTTAACTTGTACTGTAGCGACTGTTTTTGGCAATTTCTCCTTAGTGATTAACGGTACGATTCCACAGTCCGATTTACTGGGTAGTTTAATAAATTGGTGGACTGGGGATTTGCTCGGTGCCGTGATTTTTATCCCTCTGACTATGTTGTTATTTGATAAGCGAGTTATTTGGCGTTCTCGCCGCATTCAGACGGGTGTGCCTTTGCTGGTGGGCTTTTTATTCTGCGTGGGGATTTATTACTACTCAGATATGAATCAGCGCCAACAGTTGCAGGATAAGTTTCTGGTTCAATCTAATGCGATTATTAGCAATATTGAAAGTTTTCAAGATGCTAACCTCCAACAAATTGTTGCCTTAGCAAGCTTGTTCGATAATAGCGAGCAGGTTTCTGAGGATGAGTTTGTACAGTTTGGCAAACGCAATATGTTGATGAAGGATGGCTTTAGAGCTTGGTCTTGGTCACCGCTTGTGGCGGCAGCCGATCAGCAAAGTTTTGAGGCATCAATTCGTTCTGTGGTTGGCGGTTCCTACAAAGTGACTCGTCCCGAAGGCTGGCAGGCGAATACTGATGGTTGGCTAGTCCCTGTGATGTATATTCAGCCGCAGATAGGTAACGAAGCGGCCTTGGGATTAGATCTCAATAGTGAGCCGACGCGAGCCGCTGCCATAGCAAAAGTGCGTGCGACGTTAGCACCCGTGATGACAGCCAAGATTCAATTAGCACAAGATCCCAATGGTCCTGGTGGCACTTTACTCATTGCTCCTGCTTTTGACAGATTGGGTAAGATCTCAGGGTTTTGTTCTGCTGTAATTGATTTGCAAGGCATTATTGATGATGTTGATAGTGTAAAAGGGTTGCAGTGGCAACTGACAGATATGAGTGCGGGCGGTACCTTACTTTATAGCAATACTCAAAAATCGTTTCCCGAATTTAGCAGTAAGCTCTTCAGCGATAAAACTGGGCAGTATTTTCAGGCAAACTTGATGTTAGCGGATCGTCATTGGCATATAGTGATTTATCAATCCTATGCGGTGCTGATGGGCGATACTTTTAGCTTATCGCTACTGATGCTGCTGCTCGCATTTATCACTTGTGCGGTCGTGGGCGGTATGACACTGGTTTCCTCCGGCGAGCGCCAACGTATTGCCGAAAAAGTGACAGAAAAAACCATGGCATTGTCGAAGGAAATTGCCCGCCGTCAGGCTTTTCAAGCTACCTTGGTCGAAAGTGAGCAAAAATATCGAAACCTATTTGATAAGGCCCCAGTGGGGCATGTGCTTAAACGTTTAGATGATGGTCAATTTGTGGCGATTAACCCCGCCTTTCAAGCGATTACGGGTTATTCACTCGATGAGCTTAATCAACTTGATCCTTGGGATCTTACCCCAAAGCGTTATCAATTAAGTGAAACTGAGCAATTAGAGCGCTTAAAGCAGACGCGCCGTTACGGCCCCTATCAGAAGCATTATTTACATAAAAATGGCCAATTAGTGGCGGTGCGCCTCAACGGGGCTTTAGTTACTGGTGCTAATGGTGAACAGCTAATTTTGTTTATTGTCGAAGATATTACCGAGCAGGAGCGTACCGTTGCGCGGGTAAATCTCTTGGCGCAAGTATTTCAGCAGAGTGGTGAAGGCATCACGATTATGGATGCCAACGATATCATTGTGGATGTGAATAGCGCATTTTCTCAGATCACGGGTTATTCCCGAGAGGACATTATTGGTAAAAACTGCCGTTTTATAGAGGCTGAACGAACGGACAAAAGTATCGATTCTCAAGTCCGTGCTGCCCTCGAGCAAACGGGTTTCTGGCAAGGTGAAGTCTGGGACAGGCATAAACAAGGCTACGATTTCCCGAAATGGTTGATGATGTCTGTGGTGCGGGATGATTCTGGTGCCGTGAGTCACTATATTGGCAGCTTTACCGATATCAGTGAGCGTAAAGTCAGTGAGGAACGCATTCATTTCCTTGCTCATCATGACTCTTTGACCTTATTGCCTAATCGACTGAGCTTGCAGTCGCGCCTCGAAGTGGTGTTTAAGGATGCTCTGATATCCCACAGCCAAATAGCGGTAATGTTCATCGACATGGACCACTTTAAAAATATCAACGATACCTTGGGCCATCATGTGGGCGATCAACTGCTGCTAGAGGTGGCCCGACGTTTGAAATACATCGTTGGTGATAATGATACTGTGGCGCGTTTGGGAGGCGATGAGTTTGTGGTTGCCTTGTCCGATACAAACCATGATGAAGTGGCCAGTTTAGCCGAGGCGCTGCGCAGTGGTTTGAGTCAAACCTATGTGATTAATAATCAAGCATTACATTCGTCGCCAAGTATAGGGATCAGTTTATTTCCCAATGATGGTGACAGTGTTGAAGCCTTGATGAAAAATGCTGATATGGCCATGTACCGCGCAAAAGCGGCTGGACGCAATAACTATCAATTCTTTACTGCGGCAATGAACACTTTGATCACTGAGCGCCAGCATATTGAAACTGGCCTAAGGCAAGTGTTAGCAAACGACGAATTACGACTTCATTATCAGCCACAAATTGATATTAGAAGCGGGCAAGTGGTCAGTGTCGAAGCGCTTGTGCGCTGGCAGCATCCCGAATTTGGCATGATAGCGCCTGACCGTTTTATTCCCATTGCCGAAGAGATCGACATGATCATCCCAATTGGCCAATGGGTGTTAGAAACGGCGATGGCGCAACTTGCTGTCTGGCGCGCAGCGGGTGCCACTGAGTTGCGAATGGCGGTGAATCTGTCAGCGCATCAACTCCGTAAGGATACGATAGTCGCCGATATTACCAATGTGCTGGTGAAGCATAAGTTGGGCAAAGGCGCACTGGAGCTGGAGATTACCGAGAGTGTGGCGATGCAATATCCTGAGCAGAATGCGCGCCTATTAGCGGAATTGCGCCAACATGGTATCGAGCTCGCCATCGATGATTTTGGTACAGGATATTCCTCTTTATCCTATTTGAAACTCTTGCCCTTAGACAGGTTAAAGCTCGACCGATCCTTTGTGAAGGATATTGAGACCGACTCGAACGATGCAGCCATTAGCGCTGCAACTATTTCTATGTCCCATGAATTGGGGTTAACTGTGGTCGCTGAAGGGGTTGAAAACGAGGCGCAATTGGTATTATTGTCGAGCATGGGGTGCGACTTAGTGCAAGGGTTTTACTTTAGTAAACCCTTAGCGGCAGAAGAGTGTTTCCGCTTTATCCAGCGTAATTTATAACAGCAGAGTGTTGTTGTTTTTCTAATGCTGGCGCAGAGTTGGACTATACTTGAGTTCGCATTATGCATGCGTTAATCAAAATACTAAGGATGGTTTTATGCAAGTCATCTTCACTAAAGGTACTCAGCGTTATGGCCAGTTGCGCTGTGTGCGCATGGACGGTAGTGCGACCCAAACCCAAATGCCAGAACAAGGTATAGCACCTCACGATATGATCCACTATGTGGTTGAAAAACGCCTGCATATTCAAGGCGCTTTCTTCTCGCAGATCAGAGCTGGCGCCGATATCAGCTTTACCTTAGAGCATAATGAAACCTCCCGCGGCATCGCTGATAAAACGGAGGCGTGGCAAACCGAATCCATAGTTGAGACCCTGCAGTTGCTACTGTGGTCGGGTGAAACGCCAACCTATGACGGCTTTATTTATCTGTTAGAGCAAGCCTGTAGCAGTCGAGACTTGGCCGTTCCTACTGTTAACCAAACAGATTTTGATCATATTCTCAATGAGATTATGGATTTGAGTGTCGAGTGGCAGGGAATGGGAGAAGGTCAGTCCTTGACCTTGAAGTTTTAATCTATTGATTATGGCGGTGAGTGGCTAAATGCCTTCCCCTAAAAAGACTTTGGTATAGCGTGGCTGGATCCAAGCGCTATCACCTTTGTTTATGCCAAGCTGTTTAAATTGCACTTTAGATAATTCAACATGGATCAGTTGGTTATTTAGCTCAGTTAGGACTTCTAATCTTACTGCAGGGCCAACTATGGTCACTAAGTCTAAACTGACTTTAAGGGCATTTTCAGTTGGTTGTGTCAGTACCTCGATTTCGTGTGGACGAACATAGGCCAAGCCTTGTTGCTCTTCGTTAATCGTGTGCTCAGGTGAGGGAATGTGGATATTGCCTATAGTGCTATGCCCTTGTTTTACCCGGGCATGAAATAGGTTCACATTGCCAAGAAACTCGTACACAAAAGGATTGCTTGGATTATCATAGACTTCTTCTGGCGTACCTTGCTGCTCGATACGACCTTGATTCATCACTACAATTTTATCTGCGACTTCGAGTGCTTCTTCCTGATCATGGGTCACAAATACGGTAGTGACATTAATCTCATCGTGTAAGCGTCTTAACCAGCGGCGTAATTCTGCGCGGACTTTTGCATCGAGCGCGCCAAAGGGTTCGTCTAACAGTAGAACCTTAGGTTCGACCGCAAGCGCGCGGGCGAGTGCGATGCGTTGCCTTTGACCGCCTGAAAGTTGTGATGGATAGCGATTAGCAGTCCAATCTAATTGGACGAGTTTGAGTAATGAATGCACCTTATCGGCAATGTCTGCCTTACTCGGACGTGTTTTTCGTGGTCTGACTGTGAGTCCATAGGCGACATTTTCGAATACAGTCATATGTTTAAATAGGGCATAATGTTGGAATACAAAACCGACACCGCGTTCACTCACATGCTGTGTGGTGATGTCTTCACCATTAAATCTGACTATGCCACTGTCGGCCTGTTCGAGTCCGGCAATAATCCTGAGTAAAGTTGTTTTGCCTGAGCCGGATGGGCCTAAAAGGGCCGTCAGCTCTCCGGTTTTGATCTCTAAATTGACCGAGTCCACGGCAACAAAATCACTAAAACGCTTATTAACTTGTTGAATGTGTATGCTCATAATGCTCTGTTCCCAAGGACGTTGCGTTTAGTTAATTTGATGTTTTCGCTCATCTTTCCACTCCACAAGGCTTTTCAGCACGATAGTGACCAGTGCTAAACCTGTGAGTAGGGATGACACGGCAAACGCGGCCGTAAACATGTATTCGTTATAAAGCACTTCTATGTGTAGCGGCATAGTATTGGTCTCACCTCGAATGCGCCCTGAGACTACTGCTACTGCCCCAAACTCGCCCATAGCGCGGGCATTACACAGGATCACGCCGTAGAGTAAGCCCCACTTAATATTCGGTAAAGTGACGTACCAAAAGGTCTTTAAACCACTGGCGCCTAAGGTGAGTGAGGCCTCTTCTTCATCTTTGCCCTGTTGCTGCATCAGTGGGATGAGTTCACGGGCAATAAAGGGTAAAGTGCCGAACATGATGACAATGACTATGCCCGGAACGGCAAAAATCACTTTTAAATCATGGGCAGCAAGCCAAGGCCCAAACCAGCCTTGGGCACCAAAGAGGATCACAAAAATCAGCCCGACCACGACGGGTGAAATGGCGAAGGGCATATCGATTATCGAGATCAGTATGGTTTTGCCTCTAAACTCAAATTTAGCAATGGCCCAAGCGATGGCGACACCAAAAATAGCATTGGTGGGTACAACAATAATTAACACTAATAAGGTGAGGCGAATGGAAGCGAGCGCATCGGGATCGGTCACGGCTTGCCACCAGATCTTGAGACCCGCTTCAAAGGCGCCGTAGAGCACAACCGCTAATGGCAAAACCAGAAACAGTGCGAGAAAGCTTAATGCGATCCCGATTAAACTCCACTTTATCCAAGGTGCCTCAGTGGTAGCGTGATAATTTACAGTCGATATTTGGCCCATAGACTTAACCTCTTTTACTCGCCCACCACTGTAGGCTATTAATTAATAACAATAAGAGGAAAGCTGCTGCGAGCATGACCACTCCGATAGCCGCAGCGCCGTTATAGTCATATTGCTCAGCTTTGGACACTATCAGTAGCGGAGTAATTTCGGTGCGATAGGGCAAATTGCCCGAGATAAAAATGACGGAACCATATTCGCCTACTGCACGTGCAAAGGCTAAGGCGTAACCCGTTAATAATGCAGGTAATACCGCAGGTAGGATCACTCTTCTTATGGTGGTTAATCGATTAGCACCGAGGGATGCTGAGGCTTCTTCAAGTTCCTTTGAAAAGTCTGCTAAAACCGGTTGTACTGTTCGTACGACAAAGGGCAATCCAATGTAAGTTAAGGCGATCACAACACCAATTTGACTGTAGGCGACTTTAATGCCCCATAAATGTAAATATTGACCTACCCACCCGGTAGTCGAATAAAGCGTTACGAGCGCGATACCTGCGACAGCCGTCGGTAAGGCAAAAGGCAGATCGACTAAAGCATCGACGACTTTTTTACCAAAAAATTGATAACGTACTAACACCCAAGCGACGAGAGTCCCAAAAATGGCATTAATGCTGGCGCCAATAAAAGACGCCGTAAATGACAGCTTGTATGAGGCTACAACCTGAGGATGACTAATGGCGACCCAAAAGTCAGCCCAACTCATTTGCAGCGTAAACAGAACTAATCCGGCTACAGGAATAAGAAATAGCAAACTTAAATATAAAACTGAGAAGCCTAAGGTAATACCAAATCCAGGTAGCACAGATTTTATGACAACCTTGCTCATATCATTATTCCGTCGCGAGATAAGTGAAACTCATGGGCGGTTTCGTATGAGTGAAACCGCGTAAAAGATTACTTGCTAATCTTGGTTAAAATAGAATCGAATTGACCACCATCATTAAAATGCGTTTTTTGTGCTTTGTTCCAGCCACCAAAAACCTCATCAATGGTAAAGAGCGTCAGTTGTGGAAACTTGTCTTTGTATTGCAACTCAATGTCTGGGTTTGTCGGGCGATAAAAGTGTTTTGCGGCTAAGTGTTGTGCTTCATCAGTATAGAGATGTGCTAGGTAAGCTTCTGCTAACTTACGTGTCCCTTTGCGCTCGACATTTTTATCTACTACTGTCACTGGTGGCTCAGCAAGAATGCTGACACTTGGAACAATGATTTCAAATTCACCTTTTCCTAACTGCTCAACAGATAATATGGCTTCATTTTCCCAAGCGATGAACACATCGCCAATTTTTCGCTGTACAAAGGTATTGGTTGCGCCACGGGCGCCTGAGTCCAGCACAGGTACGTTTTTATAAATCTGAGTGACAAACTCTAACGCTTTTTCTTCTGAGCCGTATTGCTTCAGTGCATAACCCCAAGCAGCGAGATAGTTCCAGCGCGCCCCGCCTGAAGTCTTAGGATTTGGGGTAATGACTTCTACACCTTCACGAACTAAGTCATTCCAGTCATGGATATTTTTGGGATTTCCCTTGCGAACCAATAGCACTATGGTCGAGGTATAGGGCGAGCTATTGTGTGGCAGGCGACTTTGCCAATTTTCAGGAATTAAATCCGCTTTTTGCCTTAATGCATCAACGTCATAGGCCAGTGCCAGAGTGACAACATCCGCTTCTAATCCATCAATAACTGAGCGAGCTTGCGAGCCTGAACCACCGTGAGATTGACGTATGGTTGGGGCTTTATGGCCTTGTTTTTGCCAGTATTGGCTGAAGATTTGGTTATATTCCCGATAGAATTCACGGGTTGGATCATAGGAAACATTCAATAGCGTATCTTCAGCGAGTGCGAGAAAACTAGTAGAGGCCAAAACTAAGGTGAGTGTTGCTTTTTGTAGGTGAGATAAAATATTCATACCGAAATCCTCATATTATTTAATAAGGCTTCCGGTTGACCGGTCAGCGATGTGGTCTAACTGTGTTGATTGGGTGGTAAATTTCGTTTTTATTTCGACGGCGTAACTTGGTCTAAACGAATTTTTTCTTTCTTTTCTAATTGCACTAATTTCCCATGGTGAAAGGTTAATTCCACTGTCCCAAACTCAATTCTACCCAGTAGTTTTTCTAAACTATTGACGAGCAAGGGGATCACGGTTTGTAGATCTTCTTTGGTTGCCATATAAGTCCTCATGTAAGTGGTTTTTGACAACGTAATTGGAATTATAATCAAATATTGATAACTAAAAAGTTACATTTTGCGATTTGATATTCTTTTATGTAATAAGTGTGTCTTTTGTGTGTTTGAGTTTACGAGATCGTTAGACTGGCTCTGAGTTGCACTTTCTATTTGATAGATAAGATTACCAATAAGCACATCAATGAGGGGCCACTGTCCATGTCCGGAATCGACATTAATGTGGCCACTTAACCCTAAGTTGATTGTTGGGAATCCAAATTTCTTTGCCAGTTTTGCAGCTTGATTAAAGGGCATCCAAGGATCGTTTTCACTGGCAATGACAAGCCCTGCGACACCTAAGGGATGTTTTGGCAACAAGTGTTTGATCGTTTGAGTGCCATCGTGTTCAGGCAGAATGTGTCCATTCTCAGAAAATCGTGCTGGTGATGCTGGCGCGACTAAAATAGCTGCTGCTACCCGCTGTGGATGATGAGCGATGGCAAGGCTTGTCGCTAAACAGCCAAAACTGTGGGCGAGGATGAGGATTTCACCTTCGATTTGATCGATTGCGCGGCAAATGGCATTGGCCCAGATATGAATCTTAGGCTCCAATAGTGGTAAGTCATTGACCCATATAGCTGATTCATATTTTTGTGCAATCCAACTTTGCCAATGTAAAGGGCCGCTACCACCAAACCCTGGCACAATTAATAAGGTTGCCATATTTCATCCTCCAAGATGTGAGTTGATAAGAGAGCCAAATGACGACCGGATGAAGCCAGTTTGACTCGCACTCTGACTATATCTGCAAATTTGGTTATTAAAATTGTTATTTATAGTTCATTTTGGAATATGAGATGTATTTAGGATCTTAACTCTGGAGGAAGTTGCCTTTGTGAGGTGATGTTACAGATAAATAATCCATAAAAATGCCCAGTAAGAGGGTGAGTCTTCTGGGCACTCGTTTTCAGTTTATATCTTGTTATTCCCTATGACGGCGTTCTTGGCTTTGAGTTGATCGACCTTGGTTATGTTCTACCGAGCGAGCGGTTTGCGCATTTTGGCGTGGCTCACTTTGTCTCACTCTCACTTCTTCGTGTTGTCTAGGCGCAGCTTGTCTTGGTTGTTCAATCCGTTGTGGCTCTGTACGTCTTGTTTCAGGTCGTGGCGTTTCAACTCTTGGGGTCATAGTTCTTGGTTTTTCTTGCCTTTGTGACTGTGCCCTTTGTTGATCGATATTACGCGGTTGCGGCTCACGAGTTTGATATTGCCTTTGCTGAGGCTCCTTTGATGGCATTGGCTTTGACTGCACGGGTCTTGATTGCATGTCATTACGCTCCTTGTGGGTTGGTGTTTGTACCATAGGGGCGGAGCGACGTTCCTTTAACTCGGCTTGCGTTTTCTGATAACTCGGCGTGCGGTTATCACGTTCACGGCTGACGCTGTGATAGTCCTTATTGTCACGACTCTTATGACCCTGATTACTCATATTGCCCTGATTGCTATGGGTATCTTGGCGTTCTTTTGACTTCGAATATTGGCTATTGAAGTGCTGTTTACTGCCGCTTGAGTGTGAATCTCTGCCGCGATATTTATCATCATGGTAATAGCGTTGTTTCACCACTGGATTGTGATAACTCACACCGCGTCTATGTTCGGGTTTATGTTTCCAAGGTTGTGCGCCATGGCTAACACTGTATCTTTCCCGTGGGCGATATCGGTGTGAATGGCGATAGTCGATCACCACCACTTTATGGTTGTGCCAGTGGAACGAACTGAAGAAGTAGTTAAAGGAAATATGGATGCCCGGCGACCAGTAGAAATGGTTATGACTCGGACGATAGGGGTAGCCAGCATAGCCGCCAAATTTCCAATATACAGGTGGATAAGCCACACCCCAACGCCATGTGCCGTAAACCACGCGTGGATCGTAATAGGGGACGTAGACGATTTCTCGCTTAGCGGGTTCTATGATGATCTGATTGTTGGCGCGGGTAATTGCCATGTTATCCATGTCCGCTAAGCTATTCGCTTTATCAGCCTGTTGTCTTAGGGACTGAATGCTGTTCATCACTTGGCCTTCATCTTCTAAGAAGGCTTCACCGAGTCTTTGAGTCCATTCGAGATCTTCACTCATTTTTTGCAGCAGAGTCGGGAAGGCCAGCAAGGCTTTGACGCTCGGGTCCCAGTCCTGATCTTCGGCTTGCGACATAATTTGGTCGATCGATGATTTGGGGCGCTGGGTTAACCAACGCTGTGCCTGCACTATTTCGAGTGGATAAGTTGAAGCGATAAGTATGTGGGTCAGTAAGCTATCGGGATACAGGGCAATAGGCGCCAGCATTTGTTCGAGTTCGGCTTGGCTTGCCGCTGTGCTCGATCCTTGGCTCGCAGATATGCCCGCAGCCTGTGCTGTGGTAGTGAAAGGCAAGGCCACTAATGCCGCCGTTAACACTAGCCAATTCCATCGATGTAGTCTGTTCATGGTTTGCTCCAATAATCCTGTTCGAGGATGTTATGGGCATATTAGGCGTGTGAATATGAACATAAGCTGAAAGTGTTTTGCGGTTAAATATTTATTTATAGCCAAGTTTTAAGAGAAGAAATAAATCTATCACATTGAAAATAAAGACTTAAACTGAGTGTGCAAAGCTGATGCTAAATTTGGCACCACCTAAGGTTTCTGAACGAGAGACAGAAATTCTGCCGTTATAGCTGTCGACTAAATCGCGCACGATAGCAAGTCCAATACCATTACCTTGAAGGTAGGAGTCTGCGCGAATACCACGTTCAAAGATTTGATTTTGCAGGGCTTCACTGATCCCTGGGCCATCATCTTCGATACAGATTAGCAGTTGATAGGCATCGCCTGTGACCGTTAATGTCACCGTAGACTTCGCGGCTTTACAGGCGTTGTCGAGTAAATTACCTAGAATTTCAGTCAGATCTGCTTCATCCCCCTTGAATACTGCGTGTTCTACCATCTCGCCGCTGAGATTGATTTGTGGCTCTCGATAAATTTTAGCTAAGGTGCGTAATAACTTAGCGGCGACTTCATCGACACGAATACCTAAATGCCACGAGGCCGCCGCTGCGGTTTGGGCGCGTTTTAGCTGGTGGCCAATGATCCTGCTGATCACTGATACTTGCTCACTGGAGGATTCGCTTAAGTCGGCCTGACTCTTGATCACCGCCAGTGGTGTTTTGAGGCTATGGGCTAGGTCGGCCAAGGCATTACGATAGCGTTTTCGTTGGGTTTGTTCGGTATTGAGCAAAATATTAAGCTGCCGAGCAACCGCTTGTAATTCAGTGGGGTACTGGCTACTTAGCTGCATCGACTTACCTTGCTCGACGGAATGTAACTCTTGGGTAAAGCGTGCTAAAGGTCGCAACGTCCACAGTAACCAACTCAATTGAAACACTAACATGACTAACATTAAGATCAGCAGCCAAGTCCAAAGCTGTTGATTAAACTGATCAATTTGCTGCTGAAATTCTCGCTCGTCTTTAATGATGTGGATTGTCACAGGCACGTTTTGATTTTGGCTGGCAAAACTGACACTAAAGCTATAAATCAAATGGAGTTGATCGGCGAGCTCGATTTGCTCAAATGCGCTTTGACCTGTGGCTGGGATGGTAAAATGTGGCGGTGGCGTAATCCCCATAAAAGATTGCGAATGCCACACTATATCTTGTTTGCCGCTGGCGTCTTCAGTGGTTGCAATGGCATACAGCCCTGATTGAATGAGGTTAAAACGATTCTCTAACACTAACTCTGGGATGGAGATTTGTTTGTTTTCGACTTCAGTCACCGCGAGAATCGAATAGACATAGGCACTGAGTTCATTCTTGGTTGCGCTTTTAACTTGTTCGGTAAAGGCATCGTTTAAGGCAACGCCGATCAAAGGCAATAACACTAAGATAAATAATAGCGCGCTGGCAACTAAGCGTGCTTTTAGGGAGTTCAGCACTTGCCACGCCATGGCGCGTTTACTCATCGGCTGCTTGCCCAGACGTTAACGCTTTTAGGCGATAACCTTGGCCGCGCAGAGTTTCAATTAAGTTGTATTGATTATCTGGGTCGAGTTTTTTGCGTAACCGGCGGATAAAGACTTCGATGACGTTAGAATCTAAATCAAAATCCTGATCGTAAATATGCTCTGTGAGTACAGTTTTTGATTTGACTTCGCCTTGATGCAACATAAAAAATTCGAATAACTTGTATTCAGAACCACTGAGATTAACCAGTTCTTCGCCTTTACGTACTTCTAGGCTGCTGGTGTTAAGGCTAAAGGGGCCGTTGTAGATCAGGGGGCTGGCCTTGCCGGCGGAGCGACGGATCAGGGCTTTTAGTCGTGCGATGAGTTCTTGGGGATGGAAAGGCTTCGTCAGATAGTCGTCGGCACCGGCATCGAGTCCTTCAACCTTATCTTGCCAACTGTCCCTTGCGGTTAAAATCAGGATAGGAAAGTCGCGTTTTTGTTCACGCACGCTACGGATCAAGGCGATACCATCGAGTTTAGGTAAACCGACATCGATAATTGCTGCATCATAGTTGTATTCGAGCGCTTGAAATAAGCCTTCTTCACCATCACTCGCCACATCGATACTGTAATGGGCATCGAGGAGATGTTGCTTTAAGTTAGTCTGTAGTTCTATATCATCTTCAACTAGTAACAATCGCATCGTTAGTTCCTCGAGACTCGGCCCGTTGCGGCATCTACTGAAACAGAAAATACTTGGCCATCATTATTGAGGATTTTAATACGATATCCCGATCCGCTGGATTGTACGCTCAATACTTTGCCTTGAAATTGTCGTTGCGCCATTGCCACCGCTTGATCAGGGCTATTGACCGCTAGACGGCGCTGCTCATTCTTCGCACCTTGGTTACGAGGCTGATTGCGATCATCATGTCTATCATTACCTGCTATGCAACCAAAGGAGGCTGATAAGCAAGTGATTAGGGCCAAGGTCAAACCAAGTTTCATATCGGGTACCCGCAATGTTCAGCGATCTTAAGTTAATGAGTGAGATGGATAACTTATCGAGTCGACTAAGAATACCTCATCACCTTAACAAACACATAGAGATCAGCCAATTGGTTGGCACAATTCCTTCAAAATTAACTCTGGCAGTTATTTTGTTATTCGTGACAGAACTGAAGTTCTGTTGGCGAGTCTATCTCTATGCTCGCGTTTGTATCGTTTAAGTTTTGTGAGTGTTACCCATTCCAGATGAACTCGGGCTGAACGTATCTTCTGGCTGAGAACAGTGGGCGTTGATGTTCAGCTTATGTTCACCTTCATTGCACTTTAATAGCTCCAATTTGAACGGGTTATCCATAGGATATTCAAGATGAACATACTCAATAAGCAAGATATGGCAGCCACAGTTAATATTAAGCTGTTTATGGCAACGGCTATTGCTGCGCTGTTTTTAGCGTCATCTGTCGCTAGCGCTCAGCCCCGCGAACTGGAGTCATCGCAAAGCTTAACGCCATTTACTGCAGCCAGCGTTGGTATTGCCAAAAAAGCAGAAAATAGCGAGCAAGCTGCTGAGCAGGAACAACAAGCTTTAGCTTTGTTACAACAAGCCGCGCCCGCAAAAAATGTCACTGAAGTCGCCGCTGCGGCCGTGAAATCCTTGGCGCCAGCAGCCTTATCATCCAAAGCGCCGACGACAAACCGAGTGCAACTTATGGGCGCCTCGCCTATGACGCGTGAGCAAGTAACTGCGAAACATGCGAGCCAAGGGATTCCGAGTTCGAGCGCGACCAGTGAAGATCCCTACCGCGCACCTGTGTATCACAGCTTTTCGATTTTTGATGCCAGCAGTCGTTTGTTTGAAGACTTTGACTACGATGGTTTTTATCAAACGTTTAGCGTGATCTTCGACGTTGATGTCAATGGTTCATATCTTAATGAAAGAGCTGATTTATTTGCCGAGCTTTATCTCAGTCGTGATGGTGGCCCTTGGGTGCATTACTACACCACAGACGTATTTACCATTTACGGCGATTCGACACAGGACGATTACGAAGTGTTGACCACGCTCTACACGGGTTATGCGACGGATCACTATGATGTGTTGATTGATGTGTATGAAGTGGGTTACAGCGATATTGTTGCGACCATTAGCGCCGATGAGACCGATAGTTTGTATGCGCTGCCATTGGAGAGTAGCGATCGAGACAGAGAGCCCGACATTATCGTTGTTGAGGAAAGTGGCGGCGCCTTCTCAGTATTAGGTTTGTTATGTCTTAGTTTGTGTGCGGGGCTGCGGTTGAATCGAACTCGAGTCTAATCGCCCTTATTTCTCTCGGTGTTTATCTGCGGTAAATAGGGCTAGTATGGATGAGTTATTTTAACTAAATGGAGAAAGACATGATTGCTCAAGGTCAAACATTACCTGCTGCCACATTAGGTCAACTGACTAAAGATGGCATGGTGAATCACCAAGTTACCGAATTGTTCGCGGGTAAAAAAGTCGTATTGTTTGCAGTGCCAGGTGCTTTTACTCCAACGTGTTCTGAAGCGCATTTACCTGGCTATGTGGTATTAGCCGATCAATTTAAAGCGAAAGGCGTGGATTTGATTGCCTGTGTTGCTGTGAACGATGCCTTTGTGATGAAAGCGTGGGGCGAAGCACAAAATGCCTCTGAATTAATGATGTTAGCCGATGGCGATGCCAGCTTTACTAAAGCCTTAGGTTTAGATATGGATACTGCCGGTTTTGGTGGTGTGCGTTCACAACGTTATGCCATGATCATCGATAATGGTGTAGTGACTCTACTGAATGTAGAAGAGCCAAAGGCTTTTGAAGCCAGTAAAGCTGAAGTTGTTTTGGCTGCTATCTAAGCGTATTTAAGACATGAAGTTTGGATGTGACCAAAGCCAGCCATTCATTGGCTGGCTTTAACTAAATCAATTTATTGTACGATTTGAATGTTGTCTGCATCTATGGTCACTTCAGACCAATCTTTATCCACTTCACCACGAATAATGACCTGAGTCTCAGGTGTTACTGTGTTGCCGCGCCATAAATCATCATCAATTTCGACCTTAATATCACCCGTAGCGTCACGGAAAATATAATCATCGTGTCCAATGGAAGAAATGATATGGCCCGTTAACTCAATTTGGGCGTCATCACTGGCATTGAGCGCGCTCACCACATCATGAATCACTTGTCTTGCGCTCGGCCCTTGGAAGCCACCCTGTATTTGAGGTTCACCCGTTGTAGGTTGAAAGCCTGCTTGGCTGGCCATAGTCGTGAATGAAAGTGCCATTGCGAAAACGGTAAGAGTCATTTTATTCATCTGTTTGTCCTTTCTATGGTTTTATGTAACTCAGCCTCAATGGCTATTACAGTGTTGCGAGCATAGTGCCAAGACAAGCGTGAAGCGGTTGTGAAGATTGGGTTTGCAACTCAGAATTTGCTAAAACGAGGTCATTTATCCAAGCTAACTTCAGTTAATGGGCATTATCTATAAACTGAACATAAGCCTGATAGCTAGCACCATCGTTTTGGGTTGAAAATGCCCAGCCCATTCGCTCGCAAATACGTTCAATAATAATTAATCCGCAGCCATAGCCTGATGTATCAGTACTTTGAGTGCTTAGTGGATTCAGTATCCATAATTGGTTGCTTTGCATCGTAATTTCAATGTTTCCGGCACTGTAATTGAAAGCATTTTTAATTAAATTACCTATCACTATGTCAATAAAGCTCAGTGGCGCCTTGATGCTCAAGCAATCTTTAAGCGTTAAGCTGTAGGTGATTTCTTGCTTGGCAAAGTGCTGCGCCAATTCAGCTAAAATGTGTTCAAGGCGTGGTGCTAAATCAATTTGGCTGTAGTGCTGGGATTCAATGTCTTCTTTTCCGAGAAGTAAAAAGGCCTCGGTGAGCGTTTTCATTTGATGCCCTGCGTAATCAATACGTGTAATGGCTTTTTTGACCATTAATTGTTGAGCCTCGGTTGTCGCATTGGGGATTTTTTTGAGCAATTCGACCGAACCTTGGATCACCATAATGGGCGTGCGTAGTTCATGGGAGGCAAAACGGCTAAATTCTTGTTCCCGAGTGAAGTAGGCGGCAATTTTAGCTTTGTTGCTTAATAGGGTTTGCTCAATCTGGCGGGTTTCACGGTATGAAGTACTCGGTGTTGATGTCGGTCTTTTGGGGGATAGTTGATTGATTTTATTTTCAATCTCAGCGAGTGGACTGGATAGCAGACGTACAAAATACAATCCATACGCCATGATAAACAGGAGCAAACCGATCCCCATAATAGAGATCAAAATGTGCATTCTATCTTCATAGCTATCAAGGAAATCGTCCGCGTCATCCTTATAAACCACATACAACAGCCCTTGCCCAGAAGGATGAGCGGATATCAAAAAGTGTTTATCTTCGTCACCCAGTTGATGTTCGTAAAATCCGGTATTTTGATAAGGTTGCAGCCAAGCTGGTACAAACTCTTTGCTCCAATATGTTTTCAATTCATTGATATCGGGGAGCTGTGCTTTATCACCAAACCTTTGATAATTCTTTAGATATTCGCGAGTCTCTGTGGCCAGCGTTTGCTCGAGGCTAATCTTCTCAATTTGTTCTTCGGCGATATAAATGAGGCTCCAAAAAATGGCAAACATCAAGCTAGTTAATACTAAAAAAGTGAGGCGTATTTTTTTATATAAACTCGGAAAATGCTCAGGGGATAAGTCGGTAACCTTGGCCATGGATAGTCTCTAATTTTGAGTCTGAAAAACCTTTATCGAGTGCACTGCGTAAGCTGTATATGTGGCTGCGAAGTGAATCACTCGAAGGTGCATCATCTCCCCATACTGTATCTACCAATTGCTCTTTACTCACGATAGCGGGCGCATGTTTTAGTAACAGTGAAAGAATGGTGCGCTGAATTTTACTGAGCTTAATTTCTTTACCAGCACGGGTAACTTGATGGGTTTGCAAATTTAAACTGATATCACTGAAGCGCAAAATACCCACATCTAAACGTGGGCCACGATTATGCAGTGAATGCAGTCGTAAGCATAATTCTTCCATCGCGAAAGGTTTATTTAAAAAATCATCCCCACCTGATGTAAAAGAATCAATTTTATCCTGCAGGCTATCTTTGGCGGTTAAAAATATAATCGGTGTATTACAATAAATTTCTTCACGCAATTTTTTGACCGTATTAATACCGTCTAATTTGGGCATCATAATATCCATTATGATGACATCGTAATGGTTTTGTTGAATTAAATTGATTGCACTTTCCCCGTGATATGCACAGTCGGCAATAATACCCTCTAGGGTTAAATAATCCATGATTGTTTCAATAACATCATGATTATCATCAACAATTAATACTTTCATCGGTTAATTCATTTCTTCACATTTGCTTGACGATCTTCATACTAAGATGCCCAGCACTGATTTAACAAGACATAATAGGGAAGAAAATGAATAAACTCTTAGTCTGTATTACGGCCATTTTGCTGGCAGGTTGCGGTGGTAATGATTCATCAACAGATACCTCTAAACCTGATCCTATCGTTCCACAACCTACGTTACCTGCAAAAATTAACGGTACAGTAACAAATATTGCTTCTGACAATAATTCGATTACGGTCAACGGATATAACGTCAATATCGCTAATGCTAAGATTCACTATGGTCAACAGCCGTTAGAGGTTAATGCCATTCAAATGGGGATGAGGGTCAAAATTGATAATGAAGGCCAACAGGCTAAAAATGTCATATTAGATCCAAGCCTCGTGGGTGAAATCAGTTCCGTTAATCAAAATACTATTGCCGTTAATGGGATTAATTTAGTCGTTAAACCAGCGGACGCGACCCAGTATAAAGTAGGCGATTGGGTGGCGGTAAATGGTTATCCAACGGTAATGGGAGAATGGCAGGTTAATTCTATAAACCTTATTCCCAATTTTGCGTTTGCTGAAATCGAGGGACGTGTCTCTGGATTAAACAAGGCTGCGCAACAATTCAATATCGGTTCGGCAGTGATTAATTATGCCAACGCACGTTTAGAAGGCAGCTTACAGGAAGGCGCATGGGTTGAAGTGGAAGGCCAGCAAAGTGGTGCTTCATTTTTGGCCTCTGAAGTCGAGGTGGAAGATACGGCGTCTTTTAACGATATGGAGCTAGAAGGGACTATTACTTGGGTCAACCAAGATAAGACGCAGTTTGAGCTTAATGCCCGTACTCGACTCTATGTCACTACAAATACTCAATTTGAAGATGGCAAGCAAGCTAACTTGGTTGAAGGCAAGTTAGTCGATGTAGATATTCAATCTATGCCGCAGGGTTTATGGGCCAGAGAAGTTGAATTTGAAACATCACATGATAATGGTGGAATACCTCCAACCTTAGGTAAAAAGTTCGAGCTAGAAGGTCTGGCGACACTGACTACCAATAATCAGCTACAAATTAATGGATTTACATTTGATATTGATGCCAGAACTCAATTCGATGACGGTTTAACCTTAGCGACACTTGACCAAAAATGGATTCAAATAGAAGGTGTTGAACTCGCAGACAACCAGTGGTTAGTGAAAGAAGTTGATCTTGAAGTGCGAAGCAATGAGCTTGATTTGTCGGGTTTAGTGATGCAAAAGACCTTGTGGGGCTATCAAGCGACTGATGCTTCATTAACGCCATTTGAAGGCAAATGGGTTGATGTCGAATGTCAGTTCGATGGCTCTAATATCCACAATTGTCGAATCGACGATTAAACACAAATAGAGAAATTAAGTGAGTAAACGTGCGGTTTTAGGCCGCACGGTTTATTTGGCTTTGCCCAATCCCCAAGCTGGTTTCAATATCTTCTACACTCTGCTGTACTTCTTGGGCGATGACCTCACTTTGCTGTGAACTGGTTTGCGCTTGTTCTTTTAAACTATCCATAGTGCGAACAAATTCATCGAGATAATCGACTTGCTCTTTGGCATTTAGCGAGCCTTGTTTGGCGGTATTAGCCATTTCACTTGCTTGGTTTTGCACTGTTTGCGCCACTTGCCACAGGCTCTGAGCACGCAGTTTTTGGCTGCTTGTCGCCTGTGCTATGCCATCGACACTCTCACTGAGAGCATGATTTGATTGGGTCAGTTGTTGCAGAATTTTCACGATCTCATTCAAAGACACTTGGGTGCGTTGGCTTAAATTACGCACTTCATCGGCCACCACGGCAAAGCCGCGACCTTGCTCGCCAGCCCGCGCAGCTTCGATGGCAGCATTAAGGGCGAGTAAGTTAGTTTGCTCGGCAATATTGCCAATCACATCAATGATTTTCGATACATCCGTCACTGAGTTATTCAGGCTTTCAAGGGACGAATGGCACAGACCGACCGCGGTTTGTGTTTGCTCGGTCGCGCTCAATACCGCCTCGGCTTGTGCTTGACTCGACTGCATTTGGCGCATGGTTTCGGCGGCGCTGTCTTCCACAAGTGCCGAAGTGTGGCTCACCTCATTGGCGAGGCTGCGGATATGCTCGGTCTGTGTTTGCGTATCGGCCACAATCGTTTGGGTATGCTCTGTGTGTTGTGATAGCTGAGTAATACGCGCCACCAGTTGGCTTAATGATTGAGAAACCTTAGTGATTTGCTGGCGCTGTGCCTCGTCTTCCTGTTCAAACCTGTGCAGCAACTGGTTGAAATGACCTGCGATTTGGCCCGTTTCGCAGCGACGATTAATGTCTAAATGCTCGCGGCTGTTCGATTCACTTAATTTCATAAAAGCTTGGTTGAGACGTTTTAGCGGTTTGACGACGCGATTTTGCTGCAGGATTAAATAACCAATCGCAAACAAGGCCATGATGGAAACCATAGTGTAGAGGATTAGCTGTAACTCATATTTCAGCTGCTGGTTCTTTGCTGCCTGAGCCTCACCTAAGCCAATAAGCTGTTGTTCCACATTGCTAATCGCTTGAATGAGTTGATCTTGCATCTCTTGGTTTGTTTGCAGTAATTGGTGGGTATTGGCGACTTCTTTGTTATATCGATTGGCGAGACTGAGCAGTTCACTGCGGTCACTCTCGCCGATTTCAATTTGTTCCGGTTCGCTGGCGCCGAGTGCAAATTCATCGGCTTCTTGCTGTTCATATACGCCAATTAACGGCAGTGCGCTGAGGGTGTCGTGCCACGTATTTAGCTCTTTGCTGGTGCTGTCTAAAATGCCCTTGAGCTGCTGATTTTTACCGATCAGATAACCATCGGTCAACTGGGAAAGTTGGTAGACGATAGAAGGTAAATCGCGGCTCAATTGCAGATATTGTTCGGCGACCGCCGCATTTGTGGCTAAGCCTTTATCGGCATAACTGCCCAGACGACGGTTGTAGTCGAGCATTTCAGATTCGGCGTGGGCGAGCAGTTGCCTAGGATTGCCAGCGAGTTTACCCGCGGCGCGGTACTTGGTATCTAAATCTTGAATGAAGTTGCTTAGGCTGGCTTGCAAGTCATTGTCGGTCGCGCCCATGGCTGCGAGGTTAAGCTGCGTGAGCTGGTTTTTAATGGCGCTGAGTTTGGTTTTCGCTTGTTCAAGTTGGCTAGCGTTGCCACTGGCTAAATAGCCATCGAGATCGCGGCGTACACCGACGAGAAAATCCTGCTGAATAGCTTGTAATGTCAGTGTTTGCTGCTCAATTTGTTGCCGCTGATCACTGCTCCACAGCACTACGGCTGCTAGCAATCCCGCGAGCAATAACAATAGGGCAGAAGCAGAAAGCGACAGCGTTGAAATTTTCATTTTGCAATCTTCATAATGGTCAGAGCCAGTAACTGTGCTGAGTTTATGAATTTAAGGTGACATTAATATGACAAGTGCTCACTTGGATGTCAGCGTTGTCATTTGATTTGCAAATATGTGATCTCGCGTTATTCCAGCGGCAGCCACACTTGGGCTTTTAAACCGCCTTCGGCGCGGTTGGAGAGGGTAATTTGCCCTTGGTGTCTGTCGATAATCCGTTTGATAATGGCGAGGCCTAGGCCCGAACCAACACTACCACGGGCGATATCACCTTGGGTAAAAGGTTGAAATAGTTTGGTAATTTGCGACTCATCGATCCCTGGTCCATTATCTTCAACACTAAAACCGATACGCTTGCCATCGAACTGCGAGCTAATGCGGATCCAGCCAGAACCATAGCGAAAGGCATTTTCGACTAAATTACTCAGTACCCGTTTAATGGCAATCGCTTGAAATTGTGCTTCTGGGCAGTCAGTTAACACCACTTCAATTTCGCCGGAGCGATTGGCCTCTGCTTGAGCGACATCTTGAATAAGTTTATTGATTTGGCCTAGCTCACGGCTGGTTTCCTGATCTTGGCGAATATACGCAATAAACTGGCTGATGATGGCGTCCATATCTTCGATATCATTGACTATGCCATCTTTAAGATATTGATCTTCCTCAACCATCATCTCAGAGGCGAGGCGAATACGGGTGAGCGGTGTGCGCAAGTCGTGGGAGATCCCCGCCATCAATAGCGCTCTGTCCTGCTCCAGTTGCTTCATGCTGTGCGCCATCTGGTTGAAAGCATTGGTAACTTCGACAATTTCACTCGAACCTTTTAGCGGCAAGGGATCGGGAAATTCACCGCGGGAGACTGAAATCGCGGCTTTTTGTAATCGCCTAAGTGGGCGGTTTTGCTGGCGAGCAAACCACCATCCCCCAGCGACACTGAGTGCGCCAATCACCATTAAATAAAGAGTGAGTGGCGAAAGATCTGAAACATTTTGGCCGATAAGTGGCACTTTTATCCAAATCGAGGGCGCCTGTGGTGGACGGATCCAAATCTGTAATACGCTGCCATGGGTGACGCGGACTTCGGCATCGCCACCAAGATATTCCGACATCTGCGATGACCAGAAACCATAGTAAGTGGCTTGCTCAATACCCGCTTCATGCGCTTGCTGTTGATTGTAGATTTTCATGCCATCGTCGTGGACTTTGGCATTAAGGGCATCGACTATGGTTAAGTGTTCGCGGCCAATATCTATACCGTCGACAAACAGTAATTTGACTTGGCGAGCGATTAACTGATTGATTTGTTGGTAACTTGGCTTAAGTACATATACTGCGACCGTGACATAAGACACCAGCTGATTGATCAGTAATAGACAACCAATCAGCATCACGGTTTGACTAAATGCGCTGCGAGGAACAAACCGCCACCAAAACTTAGGTTTCATCGTGGGCTCAATAACCGCAGGAGATTAAGATGGCAGCGTGGCTCATCGACGCGCGGCACCATCGGGTACAAACACATAACCTAATCCCCACACAGTTTGAATGTAGCGAGGATTCGCGGGATCTTTTTCGATTAAGCGGCGCAGACGTGACACTTGCACGTCGATGGAGCGTTCTAGCGCCGAATAATCGCGGCCACGGGCGAGGTTCATCAACTTATCCCGAGACAAGGGTTCGCGTGGATGGGTGACGAGCACTTTAAGTACGGCAAACTCACCGCTAGTGAGCGCAATCGATTCGTCGCCGTGGTACATCTCACGGGTCGCTAAATCCAGCGAGAACTCACCGAAGCTAATCTGTGCTTCCTGCTGAGCGGGCGCACCGGGCACATCTTGGGTTTGGCGACGCATCACGGCTTTGATCCGCGCAAGTAATTCCCGTGGATTGAAAGGTTTTGGCAGATAATCGTCAGCGCCCAACTCTAAACCAATAATGCGGTCGACTTCATCGCCCTTGGCCGTCAGCATCACGATCGGAATGGGGTTACCTTGCTGGCGCAGCCTACGACAGATAGACAGGCCATCTTCACCGGGCAACATCAAGTCGAGCACGAGTAAATGGAAGTTTTCGCGTTCTAATAGGCGGTCCATCTGCTCGGCATTGGCCGCGCTGCGCACCTGATAACCTTGCTCCATCAGGTAACGCTCGAGTAACGCTCGCAGGCGCATATCATCATCGACGACGAGGATTTTCGAGGTTTCTTGTCCCATGGGATGTCCTTTAATTGCTCAGATTGGTGCTTATTCTACTGATGAGAAACAGTTAAGATTAACCAACTGGCTGAAATTGAAAACGAATCTGCCTAATATAGCCGCATTCAACCAAGGCGACTAGCTCACCTTAGTAACTTGAATGCGATAAATGCTGACATTGATTGCCCAATGTTAATACTAAGCAAATGAAATTGCATGGGAATACTCGCGTTT
This sequence comes from Shewanella sp. SM55, assembly GCF_025654025.1. Lineage (NCBI taxonomy): Bacteria > Pseudomonadati > Pseudomonadota > Gammaproteobacteria > Alteromonadales > Shewanellaceae > Shewanella > Shewanella sp. SM55. The sequence goes on from NZ_JAKKRS010000012.1 coordinate 144,129, forward strand.
ATTCACGCTATAGCTGAAATTGTAACTAAATTGGCATCAGTAAAAGAGGTGATTTAAAAGCCATTATGCACAGAGATGATTTAGTGGATAGAATAGTACACATACTTTGATGAATGTACTATTTGCACGTTCAGCTCATAAAGTCATCACAGAACTAAGAACCGTTGTTAGCTCCATAACCATAAAAAGTGGTTATGGAGCCATCTATGGAAATAGAGCTCCAATCATTGATTGTTACAAGCGGTTTGAGACAGTTTACTTCCAATTAATCATATCGATTAAGGGCGTTGAATCGCTATTGGTTCCTGGACACTGAAGTAATGCTCCTGCTGTCGCTTGGTACTCAGGCTTGATGTGCTCTTGTATCCAGCCTTGAGCTCTTATTAGATCCTTACCCTTGAGCCCGAAAATACGTTGTGGGTTTACAACTGGGGCATTTGGGAAGAAGTCACCGCTAGTGGCTTCAATCATACTCAATAAAATGGCGTAGTTATCTTGGTTTTGGCTGGCGAGAGGATCACCATTATCAATAGCATTCATTAAATGCGCTGTGGTGTACTCTGACGTGCAGACAATGCCATTCTCGCCATCGTTATAATCCGGCGCGACCAGATTTTCCACATCAATATGATACACATGGCTGCCTTTATAGGTTAGATTTTGAGGTTTAATATCGTGCAGGAATATCTCCTCGCTATGTAAGGAACATAAATCTTCTAAGAGTGATTTAAAGTGAATTAAGGGAATCTTGTCCCCTTGTTCAATTAGTTGCGCTACTTCAATGCCACCATTATGGGCAATCATGGTCGAATCGTTTACATAAATAGAAGGACAAATTGAAGGGTGCGATCTAAGTTGGTTCATTGCTAATTGGTTGTATTTATTTTTATCTATATCAAACGTGTCATTATAAATATGTAATTGCACAAATTGACTATCTTGGCGTACTAACTGTTTGTAGGTTCCTTTCCCAGCAGGTTGAAACTTAGTTGGTGTTTTTGCGACTAATTCTGCTTGTGCATTATAGAAGTAGCTACGTCCTGCCTTAGCATTTGTGAGTGATTTAATACCTACTGTATTGAGCTTTTTTTCAGCTTTTTTTTGTTGATAAGAGCGATAACTTTTTTGTATTAGCTGAGCCGCTTCGATTTTAACTCGATGGGGAGATTTTTTGACATTGTTGATCTCTGCGAATGAACTTATCGTTTTCACAGGCTTTAGCGTATCAGCTCTACGTTGGGAAAGTTTTACGATATTGAGCGTGTTAGGTATAGCTGCGAATTGATTGTAGCTTTTATAGCTGGAAAAATTAGAATAATTGCTTGTATGAATAGGCATTATCAAATCTCTGAGTGGAATATTAATACTAAAATAAATGAAAATTTTATTAATGGTTAATGGGAAATGATGAATAAAAAATGATTAATTTACTTGCACAATCCTAATTTTTAACTAACTAGTGATTACTTTTACTTGTCTAAATAAACAGAGTGATTAAGTCATTCCACTTTTACTCAGAATATTTCAGACAAAGTCTGTGTGTCCCTCTTCTACTTATTTATATAGTGATGGAGTAGATAGTTAGTTAATTGCTCACACATTTATAACATTAGTGAGCCTATGATCAGAGGAGTACCAGATGCCAATTTCCAATCACATCATCAATCCACCTTCATCAGATATCAAGAGTGAGGGCGTCAGTAACGCCGCAACTGATAAACTCGAGATTAAGCAGGTGAGTAATAGGCCTAGTATAAAAAAGCGTTTTTTATCGCTGTTTCAATCTATCCGTCTTAAATCTCGCTCGAAGAATGGCAAAGAAAAGTCAGTTGCGAATAAACCGCTTCAGTTAGCCAAACCAGCCCAAGTTGCCAAAATGGCAGTTACAGCGCCGAAGCAAAATGCGGATTCTAGACTGTCATTAATGCAAGCGATTCGTGATGGCGTTGAGTTGCGATCGGTAACGGCAGATCAGAAAGCGCGACCTGTGACGCCCAATGCCGATACTTCATTTTTACAAGAAGTATTGAAAAAAATGCAAGACGCTCGGATGGTTTTATCCAGCCAAAGTACTGCACCATCCACAGTGCAAGGAGATATTCAGCCTCCTGTCGCATTAACTATGGCAAGTGGTACATTGCCACCGCCACCTTTGCCGCCACCGGCTCCGATCCTGCCAGTAGGTGCGATGGCAAGTGACGTGGTTGCGCCATCAGGTGGAGGAAAGGACGCTTTGCTAAATGCAATTACAGGTTTCAATAAAAACAACCTTAAAAAAGCAGTTACTGGAATCAAAAATAACGATGTTCAGGCACCTGCAACAAAAAATGAGCCCATGGATGAACTCTACTCTGATGAATTACTTAAAACAGCGCCCAATATGAATCAAGCTAATAGAGAGTTGCTCTGCCAACAAATTAGTGATTATGTTGTCAATGCTATGGAGGTTAATTGGGAAGGCATTTTACTCGATCAATATGGGCTGTATGCGGATATTGATACGTTAGAGGCGGCAATGAACGGGCAGTCTAAATCGATTTCAAGTTATTGGGCCGAAGTGAAACGTTTTCCTGATCTATGGAAGCGAGCCGATGTTGTGTCTGATCAGCCTTTCCAGACGCAGCGTAAAGGTGTTGCCACTGAGGCAATGAGTCGCCTCGATTCAGGAAAAACTCGGCTTTTCCGTTCGGATAGTAGCCGTGGCGCCATTGAGATGAAAAAAGGGGAAGCCATTTTAGATGGGGCTCGTCGCACAGCCAATCAGCTGACGACAAATGAAGAAAAGTTGAATTTACTGGGTAAAAATTACCGTCAGTCAGCACTCAAAGTTCTTACAGAAATGCCTTTTATGGAAGGATTCGCGACTAAGAATGGTAAAGATGCGCAGGCAAAGTTGGAAAAGCAATTTATGGCAAACATCCATGGAGCCGACAGTCTTAAAGCAGATATATCAAGATTTCTATCGACTCATATGAAAACTGGATTTGAAGACTTTACCTTTTTAGGACAGGAGGCTTTGGTCAAAAAACAGAGCGAGTTAATAAAAGCATTACAATTAAAACTGGGTTATTCTAACAGTTAAGCTAAACATAGTAAGTCGGGTCTAAGTAGATATTTTAGACCTGGCTTATGACTTAATATATATAGATTTGTAAACATAAACATAAACATAAACATATGTGTACACATTAATAAATTAAGTTTCAACACTAAACTTTCCTAAAGGTAAATTTTTAATTTAAAATAATTAAGGTGAGTATAATAAAGTGTGTCATATTTTAAAGTATGAATATTTAGGTTTTTGTTAGTTATATTCTCTGTGGTTCCCGTAGTTCCTTATCACCTTCTAAGCATATCAGCACAATGTACTGTAATCTTAATAATTAGTATTTACATTCGGCAGCTTGATACATTTGGTTTCGTTTGTTTTTCCATTGTTTTCAAAGCTGCAAAAGGTCCGCACCTTGTTTTTTGAGTGTGTTTTTTTCGATTTTTTTCTGGTTAATTCATCTTTTTTTGGCGATTTTTTATTACTTTATTCTGAAAAAAAGACCACAATGTAACTCTGAGTTAATTTTGTGATGAACGAGTAATTCTTAGGAGGAATAGCAATGGCAAGAAACTATGCGTTAGGAAATCAGATGGTTTTTGATGTGCTTAAAAGACAGGTTAGCACTGAGGATAATGTAGTTAGCATAGGTGGACGTGAGGCTGTAATATTAAAACTACTATGTGATCATGTAAATGAAGTTGTAGGTAAGGAGTATATACAAGAAAAAGTTTGGGGTAAGGTTTTCGTGAGTGAAACATCATTGACCAAAGCCATTTCTAATTTAAGAAAATCTCTTGCGCAATTTGATAACTTAGCGTGCGAAATAAAAACCATTTCTAAAGAAGGTTATATACTGATTCTGGATGAAAGTGTTTCAGGCGTTTTAATTGAAGAGGAATATCCGATTTTTGAGATAAAGAATATTAAGCAGAGTCGTAAAGAATCCTTAAGTAATATCAATGTTTCTCCATATTCAATCGAACGAAATTTATCAATTCGTACTGACATACCAATGAGAAATATATATTTTTTATTGGTATGTTTTTTCTCTGCTCTTCTTGCATCTATGTTAACAGTAGGAGCAATAGTCGTTTTCAATAAGTTTTTTTAAAATTATATTTCACGTAAATTTAAACTTATGCGTGCCAAGATTCATATTGGTTGACTTTTGTTTTTAAAATAAGAGTTGATTCAATCTAAAAGATTTTTAGTGTAATTTTTCACGTTCAAATTCAACCTTGAAACGAAATGAAATCATACGCAAGATTGTCTTAAATATTCTACTAGTATTCTATAATTTATGGGCTTCTCTACAGAGATTTGAGCCAAGGATAAGGCTTTTTTTGCTCCTTTAAAGTCACTTTTACATCTTGGTATAAGCGCGACTGTTGGTTGTTATACATGTCGTTCGGTGATAGTTATTTTTTACGGATTTTTTCATAAGTAATCTGGTGATATTGATGTGCAGGATGATGGATAATTAAAGCTCAACCTCTAGGAGATATTATGCTTTCATTAAACAAACTAGCTGCATGCGGACAGACTGAAACATCTGAAATCATGGATAAAAAAAATATTGATTTAGATGTCAAAAAAATTTCCCACATTGAGAATAAAGATCCCATTGTTTCTTTAAGTAAATTGTTGAGTCCAAAACCTTACCAAAAAGTAAAAGTAGAACTAAAAAGCGGCAGTGAAATTTTTTCTTCTTTAATTAAAAATAAATTAATAAATGGTAAAAGTACTGCTTCTGAACGGGCTCTCGATGCAATGGCATCTAGTTTAACTAATATTCTTAATACGGCAACAGATGATGTAGATCTAAGTGGGAAGAAGGTATATGTGAAAAACTTTCTTCAATGCGATCAAAGTAAGCCTGTCAAAGTGACATCTGATCAATTTACACTAGTGCATAAAGCAGAGATCTTTTCACGGTTATCAGTATGTTTTGATGGGTTTATGAATTCTAATCAAAGTGAGTTATCTGAACGTTTGAACACAATCAGAGACAAATTATCAAAAAATGAAAAATTGAATGAAAGTGAAGAGAAACACTTATTTGAAAAATTAACTAAAGATGCATTGAAGGACACTCAAGGTAATAACCTTTATACAAACAAACTCTTGAAACCAGAAAATTTAGTGTTAGAGTTTCCTGGTGATGCTGCGGTTGTTAAAAATGAAACTGAAGCAAGAAATAATAAGATATTAGTTGAGAATTTTGGCTTTCCTAGCAGCCTTTTAGATAGACCAAGCGCTAAGCTCCATGAAACCTATGCATTAAACGCATTTATGAGTGAAAAAGGTGAGCCAGTTGATTTAGGTCAGCTTTTTGGTGGTGCCTTGCAAGGTATTATGCGGGACCCTGTCGATTCCAGTAAAAGTAAAAGTGGCTTATTTAATGAGGGGATTTTAGCTTCTGGGGGGTTACATTTTGATTTTAAGCCTAACGAAAAAGTGTATCAAAATAATATCGATACGTTAGGCCAAGATATACTTGATTTAGCTGTAAACCTCAATATGGATAATTTCAGCCGTCCTGATATGGAGGGTTTCACTGCAGGTGTATCTGGAAATGCTCTGCATTATACCATTCAGACAGCTAAACTCTGTCGTGCCACCAATGCTACATTTAATTTCGAACAAGTGCTTGATGTATGCTTAGACCACTTAGTTGGTGATAGCGTAAAGCAGCCTGTGCATCATAGTTTACCTGAAGTGATACAGGGGGCATATATAGCCAATATGCTAATAAATAAAGGTGTATTGGATAAAAATGATAAAATTATGAAGCATGATGAAATGTATAGTAGTTTAAAGAGTGCCATTTCTGATGCAGATAAAAAAATCACAGACTTGATGGCAACGACTTATCGTAGGTAATGAGTTTGTCTCTGGCATTAATTGATATCACAATGTCTCAGTGTTAATAAAAAACCACTTTTAAAAGTGGTTTTTTATTGCAGATGTTATTTAAGATGTGGTTAATGTTTTTATATTTATAAACTAAAGCCATTTGTAGTATGAGAATAATATTAATGTATATTTTGCATAGTCATTGATTGCATTCTTCGTGGAAGATGGTGTGCTTTTCATCAACAAATTTAGAGGTGTATATGTCACTTATTATAATTCCTTCCCTTCGAGAAAAGCTTGGGTTAAATATATCATCGAGTGAATTAAAAAAGTTGGATGTAAAAAGTGTTCGTAATGTGGATATTTTACGCTTAAAGCAAACTTTGATAAGGAGCCTGAATATACAAAAAAGGGAAGTAATAGCCACATTTTTAGCTAAGCTAGCTACACCACAAAAACTACTACTACCAAGACCAAGGTTGAAGCCACAACTGCAGCATGAAGTTCTGCCATTGCATCTAGCACTGTCAAGTCATGTTGACTCAATAAACATCCGTCATCCAGAAACAATATCTCAATTAAAAGAGGAGGCTAAGGCGGGAAAATATGAAAAATTTGAGGGGACAAATCGAGAAGTATTTATCGATAAAAAAACAGGGAGAGGGTATAAGATCTTTAAACAAGATAGTACGTGGGGAGCGTTAACTAATGCCGACTTAAGAGTAAATGATGTATATCGTAATCATAATTTCTATGATGGTAAGTATGCAATTTTTGCGAACAATGACCTTATTACTATGAGGGATGATAGAGTATGTGGCTCTCCACGAGTAAGAGTGTTTACTTTTCAAAAAATACCAGGTGCAAAGCATCTAGATAATCATGAAAAAATTCCATATTCAGTGCTGGTTATGATGGAACAAGCAGGTTTTAGACCTTTTGATGTAAAGCCTGATAATTTTATGAAAGTCAAAAATTCACATGGAAGATATGACTATCTGCCTATTGATGCAAAACAGATAGGATTAACGAGGAGCAATAGCGAACGCTCTAGGGAGGTTCGTGAGTTTAAGCAACAACATGGTCCTTATTATTATGGTCAACGTTATGTTGATTATAATAAATAAAACTCATTAATTTGAATAGTCATTGGGTATTGGTTAGTGTTAAACGGCTGGACAAAAATGGTCGGGAAGTGAATGGTTACTCAATATCCTCACTATAAAGCTGCGAGCAACCAATTGAAGTGAAAAAGGCTAGGTTAATATTTCTCCATTAAGAGTTGCAGATAGTGGAGGTCGCAATGACGACCTCCTTCTTTGAAAAGTGGATTTTACTGGGAAATCAGAGAAATTTTCGGAGCTATGCTAATTATTTTCTTCAACTGCAGTTAATATTAAGTCTTGATCCAGCTTTAAGTCTGTATATATTCTGGTCGATGAAGTCAGAATAAATGACTTCATTTTTTCTGACGTTGAAAAAGAAAACTCTCCAAGATTAGGATCGAAATATTTGTACTGTTTCGCTTGGTCGTCGATAAATGCTGCGACTTCATGTCCATAACCTTTATTTTTGGGAGAAAGACCCAATAAATGGAAACCTGCCTTTTTTATATTAAGGTTTGTTTCATTTTCCGAGACAGCTAACCCACTAGATTGCAAATATGATGCTACTTCTTTGTTTATTTTTAGGTTAACAACTTCTTCTAAACCCTCTTTTGTGTCCATATCATTAAAAAAGTGAACACCCTGATGTTTGTCAGCACACCATTTTATGGCGAGCGTTGAACATAGCCCATCTTTACCTACTTGAATATTCTTCAGTATGCTCGATTGATCCCAAGTGACATCAAGACATCCACCGAAATAATTGGCAAGCAGTTGTTGATTTTGTGGTAATGAAAAAAGTATCGAGAGAATTTTTTTAGTCGCGTTAGGTTTTAAAGCTTCATCAAGTTGACCACGATTTTCATATTTTTTGAAAATGCCATCAACCACACTATTATCTGAGAAGCTTGCTCTTATGAATTCAAATAATTCTCGATAATTGCTAGGGAGAGTGGTCAGCTTAACCCCTACGAGCTGGAAATCTCTAATGATAGCAGATTGGCCAATCGTTTTATCATTAGTCTTATGAATGATGCTTGCAAGCCGTTTATCTTTATTGAATGCTTTTAATACACTTTTCGTTAATCCTTTAGTACTAAGTGTTGATACTTCATTTTTTATTTCTTCTCGTTTTACATCAAAAATTCGACCATATTTTGCATCACTAATTTTATCCTTCAATATTATAACTTTTTCCCGTTTAACAGGCTTTTTTGTTACTAATAATGTTTTGTCTAACCGAGAAATGTCGACTTTATTAATGCTTTTCACATCTATATTTTCAAGATTACTCAATTCGATCGATGAAACACTTAATCCAAGATTAGATCGTATTGAAATTGGAACAAGAGACATAGACACCTAAAATTTTAATTGCAATATTTATAGTGAATATTAGTATATTTAGTTAGATATAATTGTAAGATTGTTTATGAAATATTAAGGCAAAGGTTACCATGCAAGTCTTATGAGTTTAAATTGTCGATTCAACATATAAATGACTATAAGTCATGCAGCTTGATTTAACTTAAATGTATGGGAAGAGATAATATCTATGCAGAATGTTCGGCGCGGCCTACAGCTTAAAGGTTCAGAAGATACAGGTCATTGTGATTTACGGTAATTTGATTTTTTAAAAAACCATATTAATCAGTGGTTTTTGGCCGTGTTCAACAGACGCGCAAAGCGCCAAGGATAAATTAATACATTAGCTGATTGTGCTTTTAATGAGCTTTTTCCGTGTTTTATCAGAAGTTTTCACTGGCTTGGCCTGGCGCAGATGGCTTATATTTTGCGCATTCTAGAGCTATCTAGAAGTTTGTGCATGTGTGCATGTATGTAAAATTAAGTAGGCATGTTAAGTATAAGTAGGCATGTTAAGCATTAGAAATAAACGTATGAATAACTAGGGATGTATTAAATGGCTCAACAATTATCAACTGGGTATATAAGTGGTGTTTTTGGCGGTTTAGTTAATAATGCCGACGATAAGGTCAGTACATTCATTACCGATCATACTGGAAGTGTTGATAAAGATGGAAAGTTTACACCAGATAAAGATGGTACACTTATTTTGAGTGCATCTGATTCTTTATCGCTACAACAGTTAATGGCAGATCAAAGCATTACCGCTCAAACCTCAACAACTACATTAAAATCAATTAAAGACTCTATTTCTGCAGCGGCAAGAAACATTTAACTTTAATTTTATAATGCATTATGGGCAATAGAGAGTGCTATAGATGTTGCAATTATTGAATCCAGATAATGCATTTTCAGGAGCAAATTTAATTTTGCTCCTGACTCTGATCTTGTTGTCTACCGTCTTTTTTATCTGTTTCTCTGGATATGTTAAATATAATATTGTACTTAACATCATTAAAAATGCGGTGGGTACACAACAAATTCCACCTACAATAGTAGTGAATTTACTTGCGGCATTAATGGCGCTTAATAGTATTTGGCCTGATATAAAACCCGGATTAGAGAGGGTTAAGCCATATTTTATTGAGCAGATTAATGGAGGAATAGACCCTGACGTCTTGCAATCATCCTCCCTATTTGAGGATAAAAAGCCAGAACAAGTGACTATGTATTATCTGGTCAGCAATGTATTTGAGTTTTTCCCTGAACTGTTGGCGAGGGCGCAGCGTAAAACTAATGAACTAACTGGCATTATTGACATTCCACTTAATTTTGACTCAGGGAGTGATACACTAAAATATTTTCTTGGTAATCTGATTTTAGATTTGTATCAAGGTTTCGAGTTTGGCCTAAAGCTATACATGATATTTGTGAGTATTGATTTTTTAATTGCCGTGATTCTCAGTGGTGTAGGTATGACTATGTTATCACCGACGGTAATATCGACACCTGTAAAACTCGCAGTATTTTATTTTTCTGATAGTTGGACTATTTTATTTAGAGCGCTCCAGTGATATGGACATGCTTTTATTTCCTAACTGGCTGTTATTTGCAGGATTATTTTTATTTTTAAAAATTTATAATCCAACACGTCTTTATCTTGATAATTCGACGGCACTTGCTATTGCTATTGGACTTGCAATTGTTATAGATTCTAGTGATTTAGGAAATATTCCAACTCCTTTTTGGGTATTAAGCGTTATTATTTTTGCTATGTTTTCATCTGTACCTTATTGGCTCAGTGGTATGGTTGGCAGTGTTATACAACAGTTATTATTGCTTAACGAACAGTCTGTACAAGATAAACGTTTTACTGATGAGTCTGAAGCGCTATCTAAGATTAGCTCTTTGATGTTTTTGATGTATGCCTTGGACTCTGGTGTGGTTTTTAGACCTTTGCTGGCGGTGATCTCAGAGAATATTGAACAAGGTGCTAATGTTGGTTTTGATACTTTGTATTTTTACATCACTGATAGCTTAACTATGATGGCTATGGTGACTGGTAAATACATGGTTCTGTTGTTGTGTATTACTATTTGTTGTGGCTATGTTGACCTTTTTTTCAAAAAAGCTTCTTTATCTATTAGTATAACAGCAGATATTAAAGCTATCACCATGATTATTATTCTTAACCTATGGCTGTTACAAGATCAGTTTTATGTTTTTAAACAAATAATGAAAAAGGCAGGGTATGAGTAACATTAATTTATTGAATGTCACATTGAATAGTCAGCAAATTAAAACCACTTCAGAAAAGGATGCCCTTCAGTTTGAGTCAGAACTCAAAGCTGCTGGTGAAGTACATTTAAGTGAACAATTTTCCGATAGCCAAGTAAAAGTACACGCTAGTAAGCAAAATGATTATGTTACTGAAGAAGAGTTTACGATGAAAATAGTAGAGCAGGCCATTATTAATCAAAGTATCAGACAAATGAAAGTTAGTCAGGAACGTATGAAGGAGATACTTGATGAAGTCTAGAATCTTACTTATTTTCCTTTTGTTTACGGCATTTACTTGTCAGGCAAAGGTATTTATCAAGCAGTCTGATATCGATTTGAAAGGCGCCTTGGCGGCAATAGCCAAGGATATGCAGCTAAAGTTAGTTGATGATATTGAAGAAAAAAAGGCTAAACAGCCTATTACTCAAACACTCTCTGGTGACGGTCTCGATTTGTTGGACCAGCTTTCTGATGTTTATGATTTTGATTGGTATGTATATGGCGGGACACTAACGGTTCACTCTGGTCAGGCTTATATAAATCATGCATTTAAACCCAGAAATATTACGCCAGCTAGCCTGCTTAAAGAATTAAAGAGTACGTTCAGAGCCAATAATACGACGAAAATTGAACTCGTGGGCAGTGGCAACTCTATCTTTATTTCAGGAACACGTAAGTTTGTTAATGACGTTGTTGTCTACTCTAATATGATTGATAAAAATCAGTTTTTAGAGAATGGTAATAATTTGGAATTGGCACGGATCGAGTTTGATTATATATCTGTTATGGATCGCCAAATTGATTCATATGACGGTAATGTTATTTTTCCTGGTGCGCAGTCTTTAATCTCATCGGCAATTGAGAAAATTGGTCAGTTTGAGAATATTAGCGATGGAGAAATGGTTAAGCGCGCTTATAAACTAAAACTTAACCAAAATGATAAACAACAGCTTGAAGAGGATGAGTTTACCTCTAAAGTCCAGGTATTACCTGGAAGTAATGCATTGCTAGTTCGTGGTACCCCTGAGGAGATCCAGTTAGCTAAGCGTATTGCCACTCTTATTGATGTTAAACGGCAGCAGTTGCTATTTTTCCTTCGGGTTTATGATGTTTCGGTAGAACGAACTGAAGCACTAGGTGTTAATAGTTCATGGTTGAATGGCAGTCGAGGTCTGTACGATATTATCGTTCCACCCTTTACGGATACAGTAGATTTTTTCAAAAATTTTCAAGCTTTGTATACTAATAATATGGCTAGAGGAGTATATGAAACTAATCTCTTAGTCTTAGAGAACCAGCAAGGGCATTTTGGTAAAAAAGAAACGGCTACAGTTGTACTTATATCTGATAAGCAAGTATCAACTCAAAAAATTGAGGCCGAAAATAGTTTGTATGTCACTGGCCGTTTATTGCCATCAGGAAAAGTGCAGGCGAAATTTAGCTATATAGAAGAGTCACTGAGTGATGATAAGACAGAAGGCGGAGCGACTCAGGCGCCTAGAGTTAACTCTCAATCTTTGACATCAGAAGTCTATATTGAACCAGGGCAGACCGTTATTCTTGGAGGATTTGACAATACAGTGACTGATAGTGTCGAGAGTGGTGTCCCTATCCTTTCAAGTATTCCTTGGTTAGGTGAATTATTTAAGAGTAAGAAGGAAACTAAACGTAAATATAAACGTTACGTATCAGTGTCATTTAAGGTTATCTAGTCATGATCAAACATTTTTTTAAGGTTAAAGAATCTTATCAAGATACAGTGATTTGTCATGTCAGTATAAATACTTTTGTGGGGCAGGAGTGCTTCATTATCACAGTCGCTAATGAGCGCATTCGTGGTGAGATAATGAAAATTACTGGTAAAAGAGTAGAAATTAAGTTGCTTCAGCCAGGGGCTATTCAACGGGGAAGTAAAGTTGAAATTACCCCACGGCGCTTCTGTTTCCCGCTGAATGAAACCGCTCTTATTGGTAAGGTCATTAATTGCTATGGCGAGTCATTGTATGGTGAACAATATTTGGCCGGTGAGGGTGATTACTATGATTTACCCATTATCGATAAGCCTATACCGCTTAATATTCGCGCACCAATCGACACTGTCTTTCCAACAAAAATTAAAATTATTGATGGCTTATTCACCATTGGAGTAGGGCAGCGTTTGGGCCTATTTGCCCCCGCAGGTGCTGGCAAAACTACTACGGTTTCGATCATGGCAAATAACATGGATGCCGATGTGGTGATTTTCGCCATGATTGGTGAGCGTGCAAGGGAGGTGGTTGAGTTTTTGGAGGGGGAGATTGGTCCTGCTGTGATTCAAAAATCGATCACTATAGTGTCTACATCCGAAGCAAATCCGTTGGAGAAAGTGAGATCGGGTTTAGTCGCTGTATCTATTGCTCGGCATTACATGGCTCAGGGCAAGAAAGTGGTGCTCTATTTCGATTCATTGACACGTTTTGCACGTGCACAAGCCATGTTAGATGGTACTCCCATCGAGGGCGGAATTCCGATCGGAGTCTCTTTGGCACTGTCACGACTGGTAGAGAATTGTGGTAACTCTATTCATGGCTCTGTGACTGGAATTTTTACGGTATTGATTGAAAAAGAAATTGATGAAGATCCTATTGCACATGAAGTTAAGTCACTGATTGATGGACATTTGGTCTACTCAACGACAATTGCTTCTACTGGCCGTTATCCTGCTATTGATGTACTAAAGAGTAAGAGCCGTCTACAAAATAAAGTTCAGGATCCTCAATATGTAAGTCTTTCTGAAAAGTTCAAAGATATGGTGTATCGCTATTTTAATGTTGAATTGTTAATCCGAGTCGGTGAGTACGAGAAAGGTAACGATTTGGCGACCGACGAAGCGATAGAGCGCTTCCCATATATCATGGAGTTTTTGAAGCAAGGTTACGACGGGGTCGAATATGAAGAAACCCTCCAAGCAATGGATCGAATTTGGTCAACTTATTGATGTAGTTGACATCAGAATTGGCAAGCAACAACGTAAATTAGCCAAACTAAATTTGAAGCATCAAGAGCTATTGGATTCGATAGAGGCCTCATGGGCATTAATCGCCAATGAGCAACAAAAGTTAAAAAGTCTAGTCGTTAAAGACGAATTAAATGGGCTTTCTCGTTTGTTTCAGCGAAGAGAAAGCGTTAAGTCTCATATCGAGTCTTTATTCTTCGATGCGTCTGTGACCCAGCAAAATGCTAATGAATTAGCAGCCGAGATTGCCCTTGTTATCGCTGAAAAGCGAAGGCAAGAAAAACGAAAGGACGCTTTAGCTGAGATCCAAGAACAGTTAAGAGATGAGTGACAAAATGACAAAGATGGATAGACTTGCCCCAGTTGCCCAAATAGCCTGTTTGAGCCCAGTAGAGAGCGAATTTGAACAGCTTTTGAATCTATCAAAACGGCAGGCTTCTTCTCATGATACATCAACATTTGATGGTGAAAAGGAGGCCATTAAAAGCCATGAGGCTGAGCAAGAAGAGGGTTTTATTTGGGGGCATGTTGTACCTGTCACGGCTTATGTACCACTTCGGCAGCATATATTTTCGGCGAGTAAAGCTATCAGAATCCATTCGTCTGATGCAGTTAGTGGCAGTCGGCTTAAACTCGAGACCAGTGAACCATTGGCAAATGTGGCTAATTTGCAGCGGCCTAGACGTGCAATACCAGTAGCGAATCATGTTCAATCTCAGTTAAAAGTGAGCAACACTGATGAGGTTGCGATGAATACCCAGGTGTCATCTTCAACGGTGCCAGTCAGCAAGTCTTTGAACACAGCTCAGTCAACAGTAGGTGCGGATAAGATTACGCTCCCTCTGAGGGCAAAGTCTGAACTTTCTCAGCCATTACTCAAGTCGTCACTAATAAAGCAACCTACTACGGCAATGGGGTTTGAGTCAGTAGCGAATGCTCAAGTGTCAACGACGCTGGTTGGCAAATCCTTGATAGTAGGGCAACCAGTTGTGAATTCAGAACAGGCTACGCGCTCACAGACGCGATTACCTCAATCTATTGCGGCAGTGCCTCAACCGACTCAGTCGTCACCAATTAAGTCGCCACTAATAAGTCAGCCGCCCGCTGTTATCGGACGAGAGTCTGGAGCAAATGCTCAAGTGTCAACGACGCTGGTTGGTAAATCCTTGATAGTAGGGCAACCAGTTGTGAATTCAGAACAGGCTACACGCTCACTGACGACACCACCCCAGTCTATGGCGGCAGTGCTTCAACCCACTCAGTCGTCACCAATTAAGTCGCCACTAATAAGTCAGCCGTCCGCTGTTATCGGACGAGAGTCTGGAGCGAATGCTCAAGTGTCAACGACGCTGGTTGGCAAATCCTTGATAGTAGAGCAACCAGTTGTGAATTCAGAACAGGCTACGCGCTCACTGACGACACCACCCCAGTCTATGGCGGCAGTGCCTCAACCTACTCAGTCGTCACCAATTAAATCACCACCAATAAGTCGGTTGGCGGCTATGGAGGGGGAGTCTGGAGTGAATCTTCAAAAGCAATCAGAATTAACAGTTGCTCACTCTAATGTACCTGTTTTGACTCGAGTACAGCGAGAATCGAATGCTAATAAAGGCTTATCCGCCGGAGAGAAGAAAGAAGACCCGGTTATTAAAGCTTTTGTACCAGTTCATTCAAATTTAGAAGTAAAGGAGGGAGGTCAGCACATAAATAAGGTTTTTATTGAGGAAAAATCTTCAGTTTTAGTAACTCAGATGGAATTACCAAGTCTAGGTTCTAAACTTGTGGCGATTGGAGCTGTGAGTGCAGGCATGACTGTCCAACCTGTATTGTCTTCGTTGATGCTGCATTACCAAATCGCACCCGAGTATTTTACCCAATATGCGCAATTGAACACCTATCGAGTATTTTTTCGCAATAAGTACTACGTATTCCAGTTTGAGGATAACAAAGTGACTAACTTTCTTGAGGATTATTATGACCGTCATTGATGTCACAGCGGCATGCTTAGACATTCTCAAGAGTGCGATTATTATTTTTTCGCTTAGTTTTGTCGTCACGGGAGTTATTGTCGGTCTGTTGCAAACTGTGTTTAGTGTGCAAGATCCAGGCTTACCTATGGCGGCTAAATTAGTTGTATTTATCGTTTTACTTACACAAGTTGGCGGTGGGATTTATGATCAATTCCATCTGCTTTTTGGGCAACTCTAACATTGAATAGTTAAATATTAACTTTTAAACGGAAGGTATTATGAAAAAACTCAGAGAAATTGTTTATAAAACACTCGTAGATGATTTTAATGTGTCACCAAGCTTATTATCTCGCATCGAGGGTGATGATCCTATCGCAATCGAATTGAATGGCGGAGAAGAGATATTTGTTTATATAAATGATAGAACATTGCAAACTTTTATTGAAATCCCCTTGCGTGATCAACGCATGCTTAAAAATAAAGCACCTAAAATAATAGAGAGTCTCATGTCTGATGAAGACGTTTTTTTTAATATAAAGAAAGAGAAATTAACAGTAGTGACAGAGTTTTCCGCAGATATCGCTAATGTAGAACGAGTGTTGGCCGGTAAGCTGAAACTGTTCAATAACATGGTTGCATATATCAAAGTCTAGCCAGTAATTTACATCATTATTCAGGAATGAAATTTCTGCAGTTGATGATTCAAGAGAAATGATTTAGTTAATTTTAATGTTCTTTCATTATTATCTGTTCATCAACTGTCTCCAGTATATCCGACTAAGCTGGCTCCATAATGCACTGAAAAAGTGGCTATTGATTCTAAATCCAATGCAACGCGTGTTCGTCATGTGACTAATGGTGTCATCTATAGCCCTTTTAGCAATCAATTGTCTACCCGATAAAGTATTAAGAATATTTATGTTGTAGGCCATAGCGAAGCTGTTCGACTACAAATGACTTACTTAGAGAAGGAAAGGTGTTGAAGTTTTGGGTAAAGCGTAAAACTGAAGCCGATAAATACTTTCCTAAAGCGCATATATTTGGATATGACGGGTTAGGAGTTTAACTAATAACTCGGGGGCTATTAATTAACTCATTGTATTAAAAAGTTATTTTTAAACTCGTGTTTTTTCACTTTGATTCCAGTTTGTTCATTTGCTTGCTAACGATAGCAGCGGTTAAATATCAAACATTGTGAAGCGTATTGATTTAAAGAGTTGTTTAGAAATGGTAGATCTTAATGTACAAGCGATACAACCTTCTGTATTTGAAGATACCTTTAATAATATTGGTGAAGGTTTTCAAGAGATTATGAATAATTTACAGAAGATAAATGATGGCAAAACGATTACCTTGCAGGATACGTTGGCCTTACAACAATCGGTATTTCATTACAGCATGTATCAGGAAACAGTAACTAAAATTGCTTCGAAGTCTGCCACTGCAATAAATGATGTCATGAAGGCCCAGTGATGAAAAAACTGTACTGGATAGTTTTTCTTGTACTCTTTGGATGTAATGATCAGGGCCGAGTAGAAGTTGCCAATTTTGATTCCGCTGATGCAGCTAATAAAGTGGTTGTTCTGCTGGCCCGATATCAGGTTTCCGCTTCTTTATCTATTAGTAAGGATCGTCATCTTGTCTATGTTGATAAAGATCACTTAGCTCAGGCGAGAGAAGTGTTAACAAAATTCAATTTCTATTTTGAACGAGAAGATCTAAATGATCTGCTTGAGTCAAAATTTGCTAGCTTGAGTAAGTTAGAGATAGTGAAGGGAAACTTGCTTGAGAGCCGCGAAATATATAACAAAATTAGTGTTATTCCCAATGTGCTACGGAGCAGTGTTATCGTCACTGGGGAAAAAAATAAGCGAGTCTCGGTTATTATTTTTAGCTTTGATGAAATCGAACGTGAAAATAAGTTGAATATTGAGCGTTTTTTGAAAGGCTTAGTTTCAGAGTTGGATACATTAACTGTCAGTTATTTTTTTCAGAATACGGGTAATGAAAAAGTATAAAAAACTTCATCAAACATACTTACATTATTTACTGGTCAATCGGCGACTTTCCCCGGATCAATATAGTGTGCTTACATCACTAACCGAGAGTGAGGTACAGGTATGGTTTACACCTAGACGTTCAAAAATTACTGCTTTAGTGAAAGTATTGGGTAGCGTAGTCATATACCAAGCTCGCAAAGGTGACGCGAGTGATCGCTCTTGGCTGCTGAGCAAGCAATATCTCAATCAAAGTCAATATCTCTGGTCAAGTACACTAGGAATTAAACTCGATTCTAATGTGTCAAAAAATATGTGCACCCAAAAACTTGGAGTAGCATTATTGGCTATTCACAATCCACGTCATGCCATCATTTGGGCTTTAAGACTAGGTATATCACTGCCAGAATCCATATTAGCAGTAAAATCTTCAACTAGACTTGATGCCTTTATCTTACAAGTCGCCAAGGATACAGATATCGAACTCAGCGGCGGGTAAAATAACCGTTAAAATTGGATTGAATTTATATGAAAAAAAATACAATACGCCCAGGTGAAACCTGTGATGACTTTTTTGAGCTATTGAGTGGCACAGTCATTGAAAAAGATATTGCAGCTATGCGTAAGTCGCAGAAAATCACAATAACTCAACTAAAATCAATTTATGAATTAGGGGTTAAGTTTTATACTGACTTCCAATTTAAGGAAGCTGAGATTGTTTTTTCTGCCTATGTTGGTTTAAATCCGTATGATCATCGAGGCCCAGGATGTCTAGCTGCCATTTTTTTGGAAAAAGGGCAATTTAAAAAAGCTTTGGAAGTGCTAAACATATTAAAGACTTTCCCGACAAATGATCTAGATGAAACTATTCTCAACATTTCTTTGTGTCATTATAAGTTAAATGAATATACCGAGGCTAGTGTTACCTGGCTTATTGTAAAAGAAGATAATTTAAATGATTTCTATCTGCAACGATATCATTATCTTAAGTCGCAGCTGAGCCCGTATTTACCTTAATTATAGATAGTATTGCAGAGTCAATATGAAACAACCATTTGAATCTAAGTTTTTTCTTGAGATATAAGCCAATTTCATGACTCACACATTTAGCTGTTCTGTGTGAGTGCATTCCCAACCTGTACCATCAAGAGGATACAGGATTCTTAAATTGTAGAGACTCTATAAATGATAGTGAATAATGCACGAGTGTTATCAGATGCGCTAAATTTTGAACAAAAAAGTTCATCTTTGACTGATGCCGATAAAAAAAATCTAAATGATATAGAAAAGTTAGTTAAGTCTGCCTCCCAGCAAGAAGAAAAAACAAATAAAGCTCTGCCATTTACTAAGAGTGAGCCATCTCCATTTCAGACGCTTGCTACTTTTGCTGCCCATCAGAAAGAAGTTGTACGCTCAATGGTTGGCCTGAGCTCTGAAAGCGCGATCGCCTCTGCTTTGGCGGGAAGCATTGAAGCTTATGGTAAACAATTAGCACATATACAAGGTTGGACAACTGGTGGTCTGCCGATGTTCGAAAGTGCAATGAGAGAAATGTTCGAAGGTTTTCTGAAAGATGGTATCACAGGTAATGAAATTGAAGATTTATTTCAGCTAGCCATTATGGATTACATTTCACACTCAGCTGACTTTCCAGATCTCACGCCACAGATGATGGAAGACATGATGCATTTTTTAGAGAGCACGGGTTCTGGTTCACATGGATATCATGAGGGCTGGAATGGACAGAAATTCGCAGATAAAAGTACAGCTATCTTTGACTTTATGTTGAAAAATGCTCCGAAAGACAGCCTGTGTAATGAAGTACTGACATTTTTAAAAGATAAACAAGGCGCACCATCTGCATTAGTCGACCACTTTAAAAATAATTTTGAAAATAAATATTCGTTTATTGGTGATGCTGGATATCCAAGTGATGCAGGTGTCTCGCCTATGTTACGTATGGCACTAATGGCTGCCTATTTAAATAAGTATCCTGACGTAACGCAAGATACGATAAATTTATTTCTCACTGGGTCAGTGGGTGAGTTGAATGACTTTATTAAAAATAATACACCGGGCGGAAGTTATACATCTGCTATGGATTTTCTCTTTAAAAATGATGGTCACGGGGAAGATAGCGGTTGGCGTGAAGTCACTCAAAATGGGCATAAGGTGATTGATTGGGAGGGGGTTGGATTGGATTCCGGTTATTTTAAAGATATGTATACCGACTTTCCACCACGCGAGTTAACCGATGAAGATATTAAAGAAATTAACCGTATCGGCGATCAAGTGAAAATGATCCAGCAGACCCTTAAGTACTGGATTCAGATCTGCCGGGATGAACTCATGGCATTCGCTAGAAATATCTAACAATCAACAGGGAGTTTGCTATGAGTATTAATGGTGTTTCTGGTCTTCAGCCCCAGTGGACATTGCCGTCTACAACCGAAAATGCACCACTTAAAACTATGCAGCCTGTCGCGAATGAATCTAAGTTGGCGATTGCTGACCGTGCGCTCGCCTCACTCGATGTCGAAACGGGGGATGTAACAACGCTATTAATGGTTGCGGCGCAGCAGAAACAAGTGGTGATGGCTATGGCGGGTCAACATTCCGAGGCCGTTATTGCTTCGGCTCTTGCGACGAGTATTGAGGGCTATGGAAGTCAATTAGACATCGTTAATAAGTGGACCAGTGGTGGAAAACCTGCATTCGAGGCCGCCATTATGCAGATGTTTACTGCTATGAAAGAGGGCGGGATTAACGGAATTGAGTACGAGAACATGTTCCAGCTGGTGCTGCTCGATGTGTTGAGTAATAGTAAAGAGTACGGTTTAGAAGACGCTAACTTCTTGAAAGAATTGGGGACTCTACTGGAAAAAACTGGTAGTGGCAGTCATACCAATTGGGATTTTACCCCTGAGCAATTGGGGGCGAAGGTCAATAATGTTTGGAGTACTCTGAATAGTGCGATTCAGGGGGGGAAAATTCCAACGGATAGCATTGCTTACCAAGCTATGTCAGCTATGAGTGGCGGCAATATCTCATCGACGACGCCCACAGAGTTATCGAGTCGCTTTACCTCGTCTGTGTATAACGATCCCAATGCCGGTGGCTGGATCACCAGCGGCCTTAACGATATTAGCCCTATGGCAAGAATTGTGTTGCTGAGCGCGTTAAACGGTGATCAAACAGTATCGGCAGCCGAGGTCGAGACCATTCTCACTGGCAGTAAAGCAGAGGTTGATGGACTACTCACTAAATTAGCCAATATGGATGCGATGGCGTACTTGTTCAGTGCTAAGTGTCCTGGTTGGCAGAATTCGTCGGACACAAATAAGCCTTTACCACCTGGAGTGACTCAGGCCTTCGATTATGACGGAACGATTCAGGCTCAATATTTAACAGATCTTTATAAAAACTTCTCGCCTAGACAGCTTACTGATGAAGATATTAAAGAAATTAACCGTATCGGCGATCAAGTCAAGATGCTGCAGCAGACCCTTAAGTATTGGATTCAGGTCTGCCGTGATGAGCAAATGGCATTCGCAAGGAACATCTAAAGAGTCGTGTTTGTATTAAGTACAAAATAGAAGGGCATGGTAGCACTGGGAACATGCCGCTCGCATCGCGAGAATTTAGATGTGCAAGCTCACTTCAGTAACTCTGATAGTGAGTGCGCATCTATTCCCAGTATCGTCACATGAAAGGAAATAACTATGAGTACATTCATGATTACCGTCGCTGCGCCAAGCATTATTGGTACAGTCGATGAACAGAGCCAGAGTGTTCAGCGCCAAAACACTGCTGCGACAGAATCGGCTAAGCCGAATCAACCCTTACCAGGCAATACGATTGGAGTGTCCGATAGTCAGCTCTGGCGCATGGTGCAAGAGAGTATGAAACTGGCCGCTGAAGCGTTTTCTGGTACCGGTAAAGAAAACTCTGAAGCGAAAAAAACACTGATAGATATTCAAAAAAATACTCAGATCGATGCGCTTAAAGAGCGTATGGCGCAGATTGAAGAACAGAAGCAAGCCCAAAAGAGCCAAGGCATTTGGGGCAAGATTGCTATGGGATTAGGTTTTCTTGCGGCAATTATAATGGCGCCATTCAATCCTGTTATGGCTGCAGTGATGATTGGTTTCATGATTGCTTCGATCGTGTTGCCTAAAATTGTCGATAAGATTATGGAAGCCGCAGGTGTCTCTGAAGAGATCAGGGGCTATGTATCAATGGGATTAGAGATTGCTATTGGCATTATCAGTATGGTGGTCAGTTTCAATCCTGGGAACATGATGGCGACTGCGGGTAAGGCTGTTGCGAGTGGGGCTGCGAAAGTCGCAACTATGGTTGATAAGGCTGTCGACGCAGTTAAAACGTTGAAGTCATTCAGCACTATATCGACAAAAATTCAGGGTATGGTCAACAAAGTTATGAAGTTGATTGAGCCTTTACTCGATAAGATTAAGTCATTTGCAAGTGGTGGTGAAAAGCTGACCTCAAAGATTGCTCAAGCAAGTTCGGTTACTTCAAATGCAACTTCAGTCGTGAGTAGCGGTTACGCGATTAAGTCTGCCGACATTACAAAAGATCTTGAGATTGCTAAAGCAAACCAAGAGGAGTTGGAAACACGTATCCAGCAAATCTTGACCATGCTTAATCAGGCGTTGCGTGCGGTAAGCCATGCTTTTGAATCACTTTTTAAAGTTAATAGTGATCAGCGCGAATACAACGACAAGATTATTTCAATCAATATGTAAGAGGAAGTTAATTTATGAATTTAGTACAAATGAGTGCACTGTCACTACCATCGACAAAATCTGAAGAGACTTCTTCTGTTAATAATCTCAAGCCGATAGATCAAAAAGCATGGGGCAGTTATGAAAACTCATTGAAAGAGGCCAACAAAGGCTCGGTTTCAATGGCTGATTTACTGGCACTTTTAGCACAAATTATTGAGTCGTCTCAACAGGTTCGCGCTCAAGTGATGAAGAATCGCATTGGTGAAGCTGTTGCTACGTCAGAGTTGGCGACTATGCTCGCGCAAGATAAATCTCAAGATGCCAAATTACGCTTCGGTATTACCTTAGCGTCATCTGTGGTTAACATGGGAATGACAACTGCAGCAACTGTTCGAATTGGCCAAACTAAAACGCTGAAGGATAAACACTTATCCAAAATGGGCGACCGAGGGGCTGCGGATACAGGAGGAGTCAAGTTATTAAAAACGACGGATCTTGAGTCTGGTAAAGTCACTAATGTTGATAAGTCTCCTAAAGTCT
The DNA here is from genome assembly GCF_025654025.1 of Shewanella sp. SM55. Taxonomy (NCBI): domain Bacteria; kingdom Pseudomonadati; phylum Pseudomonadota; class Gammaproteobacteria; order Alteromonadales; family Shewanellaceae; genus Shewanella; species Shewanella sp. SM55. The sequence continues at coordinate 167,038 of NZ_JAKKRS010000012.1, forward strand.
CAGATCTAACAGCAAAAGAGCTTAATCAATACAGTGCTAATCTTCAGCAGCAGCGTACTGCCAAGTACAACTCTGTCACTCAAATGGGTGGAATGGCTGATGGTATGGTTGGCAATGCAAACGAAATTCAAAATGCTGAACAGGTGAAAGTACAAGAAGAGACTCAAGCGAGCAAAGACTTGAAAGAGAAGTTTGATGCTCAGCTTGATCAATATATTCAAGATCTGACTGCTGAAGCGGTGAAGTTAAATGAGATCCTTGAAGCTGTAGCGAAAGCGAGTTTAGTGACTAACCGATAATACGGAGCAGAGCGAGCCTAAGCTCGCTCTGATTAACTATGCTTCGACCCGTTTCTTTTGCCGTGACACAACGCACCGAAAAAATTTCGGATATTAACCGAACTCAAAAGGCTGGTGACCACCGCCAGCCTCGCCGAGTAAAAGATATAAAGCAAGTCGACAAGCGAACTAAAAAATATCCTCGTCTGTTCCGGGTTAAACGTAAAAATTTAACATTGGATCAGCAAAGGCAATTTGCTCGACAGCTTAATAGCTATCAGCTCAAGGCGTTACGCGATTGGCAAGGTTTCTCTGATAATTTACTTGATGTTAAATCATTAAATGATGCTCAACTTTGGATATTACATGCGGCAGAGCACTGTGAGCACTTATATCCATTAACGTTAAGAAAACAGCTTAAAAAATATATTGCAGATGTTAAGTCTTCCGCAGGGGATATGGATGCTAATAGCAAAACAGTGCAGCAACTTGTCGCTTATGAACATAATTTAGATGGTTTACTGTCATTATTGGCTTTATGTCGCCGTTACTATATTCAAGAGTAAAGTATAAATGCCTACAAATAATCGCCATGTTCGTATCTCGCATTGTCACTTAAAGGGCAAAACACTTGATCCTTATCAGTTATTAAAGGCTAAGTCAGAACGGCTTAGTTGGAATAGATTATCTGATGTGGAGATATATGCCGATAAACAAGCGGTAATCGAATGGTTTGCTATGTTGCGCGATTATTCTGAAACAACAGTTAAAGCGATTGTGGTAGAAGGGATACTAGATAGTCAATTTCATAAAATTACCTTTATTTTAACATTAGTACAAAGTGTTGATTTTGAAGAGGTGACTTCGAAAGATGCTTATCAACAGCTTTATGACTTTGTTTGCAAAACACCTGCTGGAATACGTGATTGGATCGATGATATAGATTTTAAAATGAGTATGGATGTATTAGCACTGTTATCTAGGAATCGGTGAAATATATGAAACAAGAGCGCGTCACTCTCATGCCAAAATATGAGATGAAACCAGCAATGTACCGAGCAGTTAATCAGATTGCTGGGACAACTTTTAATAATCAAGAGATTAGAGTTGATGTGGGGGCTGTATGTCATCGATTTCAGCAGCAGGATTTCATATTACTCAGCTTAAAGCATGTTGGTATCGAGGCTGAACTATATGTTTCTTTATGCGAAGCAGGCAGGTTGCTCGGTTTGGATGTGAACCATCTCGAACAGGATTACTTATCCTATGTAATCACTCAAGTCTTAAGCCAGTATGGATTAGCGTTTAAATCATATCCTGAGATGGATATAGATGAGTTGCCTCTGTTAATGAGTTGCAAACTTATTATAGGAGATTTCAACATATCTGCATTGTTAAAAGTGGATACACTCATTATTGATGCTAACTATTTGAAAACTAGTTTATCTTCATTACCGAAAACGTTAGTTCTGATGGCATCTTGTACTATGTTTAAAACTAGTCTTAGTGTTGAAGAAATATTGTCGTTAACTAATAATGACCTTGTATTGGTTTGTCCAAAGTAAATGAAAACTAGAACGTGTGACTACATTCAACAATTTTTACAGCGCCTCGAAAAAAATGAGGGTGTTATTTTTAGAGATTACCCAGACAATCTATTGCTGCCAGTTTTTCCTTTTTTTCAGTTAATACATCTCGTTAACTTGGAGGCCGTTATTGATCTTATTTTACAATTTGAAATGGCCTCAAAAGGTGTATTTATTCGTGTTGATGGATTTCTTACTCTCACAATAGCTGAGCAAGATTATTCCGAAGATAATGTGAGACGGTTAAGCATTAATTTATTTGAAAAGATGAGATTTTAATATGGCACTTAATCCAGCGTTGACTCGTAGTACTTCTATGCCAGAGTTATCACGTTTAGACTGTGAGGCTCTACCTAGGAATATAGCACGATCTACCTCTTTATTGGACGTTAGAGCTCCAACACTTAGATCTGCGGAACCTCAAATTCCAGAGAGTGTCTCTACTGCCCCTAGTATTTTGGAGACGGAAGAGCCTCATTCTAAAGTTAAGCCTAAAAAGATTAAAGAAAGCACTAAAAAATCAAATAGAGTGAGCACAGAGAAAAAGGCTAAGTTTCATTTGGCTGCGATCGCCGGTGCCGTAACAATCGGTACTGTGTTAGCTCCCTTCACCTTAGGATTTAGTTTATTACCGACGGTATTTGTGGTGATGTATGGTAATGCATCTGCGATAGCTATGTATGGTGGATCCCAATTTGTCGCTGGCGATAAAGAGAAGAAAAAAGCCCCGTTGGAGCCGCCTAAAGTTGATGCCCCCAAAGATTTACCAACTAAGCGCCCTTTTCATTTGCCTTCCCTGGCCGAGCTACCGGAACCTAAGCATACAGAAGATGTGACGGACAAAGACACCGAACGCGGAGATGTTTTTAATAACTGTTTTAACAACGTTAGTAACTTTCATAACAGTTGGTATGTCTTTATTAACTCTTCCAAGGATCCAGACATTAATCTGGTTTCAGAAGATAAAGTTAAGACCCCTAACGAGTCGCATGTTAATAATATCGGCACGCAAACAACTGATGCAACATCGATCGGGCGGGTCACGTTACCCTTTGCTGATGCTGCTGAAGTCACTGTTGTCGAGACGCCAGTTAAGGAGCGTCAAGCGCGATTAAAGACGTTAATATCTGAGTGCCAAGAGCAAGCAGATCCGCAGCTGGTAACCTTATTCAATTTACTTCTAAGCGGGGATGATGCATGTGCTCAAATGGTCGAAATAAAAGGGAAAGATGGTGCTACAGCGTATGCTGTTATTCCTAATAGTGAATCATTGGTTATTGATGAGCACGATCGTGCGACGGGATCCGATTTACCTAGGCTTTTAGCAGGTACAACAACGAAAATCACAACGCCAGTTGCGACGCAAACGGACGATACACCTGCGACAGTGACGGGCAACGGTTCGCCATCGATGACAGATGATGGCACGCAAACCGATTCGCCTACAGCCGTCGCAGAAACACCGACGAATGCGGGGACACCTGCTCGTCCGCCTGTCGCGGCGAAGACCACAAACACGCCAGTAACGTCACAGACGGATGGCGTGCCTACGGAAGACACCCCTGCGACAGAAGTGCCTGAGGCGAATGCTGCGCAAGGATACACCGGCCGTAAATGGGAGGTGAGTAGTTCTACACCAGTAAATCTGAGTCAGGGTGCGCAAACGGGCAGCAATTATACCCAAGGACCT